>NZ_CP045118.1:5710170-6010705 GCF_009189165.1 Pseudomonas sp. SCB32 | reverse complement strand
CGCGGTGGTCGACAGCGGCATCTCCTTCGATGTGCTGTTTGGCCCCGCCTACAAAGGCATTCCGCTGGCGGCCGCCACCGCCATTGCGCTGGCCGAACAACACGGCCGCGACCTGCCTTGGTGCTTCAACCGCAAGGAAGCCAAGGATCATGGCGAGGGCGGCACCCTGGTCGGCGCTCCGCTGACCGGTCGTGCGCTGATCATCGATGACGTGATCACCGCCGGCACCGCCATCCGCGAAGTCATGCAGATCATCGACGCACAGGGCGCCCAGGCGGCTGGCGTACTGATCGCGCTGAACCGCCAGGAACGCGGCAAGGGCGAGCTGTCGGCAATCCAGGAGGTCGAGCGCGATTTTTCGATTCCGGTCGTCAGCATTGTGTCGCTGGAGCAAGTACTGGAATATCTTGCCGGTGATGCACAGCTGAAACAGCACCTGAGCGCCGTCGAGGCGTATCGCGCGCAGTACGGAATCTAACCGCAACAAGGTGTCGGGCATGGCCGAGCAGAACGCTTTGCGCTACAGGGTATTGATGGGGCTTCTGGGGGCCATGCTTGCGGGCCAGGCGCTGGCTGCCGGAAAACCAGGTAATCCTGCCGCCGGCTCGGTCGAGATGTACCGCTACGTCGACAGCAAGGGCGGGGTCGTCATCGACCGCCAGGGCGTGCCGCCGGAGTACATCGGCAAAGGCTACGAAGTGCTCAACGAGCAAGGGCGGGTGATTCGCGTGGTGCCGCCGGCGCCAACGGCCGCCGAGATCGAGCAGCACAAGGCCGATGCCGCGCGCGCCAGCTCCGACGCGCAGTTGTTGCGCCTGTACACCAGCGTGAGTGACGTGGAGCTCGCGCGTGACCGCAAGCTGGCGGAACTGGACGCCATGGCCAGCGTATCGAAGGGCAACCTGCAGGCGCTCAAGTCACAGCAGGCCACCTTACAGTCGCGGGCCGCCGACCAGGAGCGTGCGGGTCGCCAGGTCTCGGCCGATCTCGAGGCTCAGCTGTCCGACCTGCGCGATCAGGAGAAGCGCCTGGACCAGGACATCGACCGCTTTGCGCAACTGCGTCAGCAGGCCGCTGCGAGCTTCGCGGCCGATCGTGCGCGCCTGGCGCAATTGCTCGGCGCTTCCCACTGAGCCTTGTGGTTCACTGCTCCGGCGTACGCCGTTCGAATTCGTTGATCTTCCCGCGCAGCCAGTCCGGAAGGGGCTGGCTGGTGCGGTCCTCGCCGGCATAGGCGTAGATCAGCTCCCCCAGCGTGAGCAATTGCTCGTCGCACCAGATACCCACCTGGAACGTCAGGCTGCTGCGACCCAGGCGACTCACCCGCACGCCCATCTCCAGCCAGTCGTCGAAGTGCGCTGGCGCCAGGTACTCCAGGGTGGTTTTCACCGCGAACAGATCGCCGCCACCGCGCAGCAGGTCGGCCGGGTAGCTCACGCCCAGATGGCGGTAATACTCGGTCGTGGCGACATCGGTGTAGGTGAGGTAATTGCCGTTGAAGACGATCCCTTGCGGATCGACCTCCGACCAGCGCACGCGCAGGCCGTGGAAGAAACTGAAATCGTTGCGGGCGACGGGAGACGCGGCCATGCGGAACTCCTTGAGAGCCTGTTCGGATTGGTCTTCTGCGAGATCTTGAACAGGCCTTGGAAATACACCCGCGAGGATTGCTCCTGGCGGGTGTCTTGATCAGTGGTGCTTGCGGTTGGTGATCAGGGTGCCGACGCCGCTGTCGGTGAAGATCTCCAGCAGCACGGCGTTGGGCACGCGACCATCGATGATGTGCGCACTGGTCACCCCGCCCTGGACAGCCTCCAGGGCGCAACGGATCTTCGGCAGCATGCCGCCGTAGATGGTGCCGTCGGCGATCAGCTCATTGACCTGCTCGGTGGTCAGGCCGGTGAGGACCTGGCCCTGCTTGTCCATCAGGCCGGCGATGTTGGTGAGCAGCATCAGCTTCTCGGCCTTCAGCGCCTCGGCCACCTTGCCGGCCACGAGGTCGGCGTTGATGTTGTAGGACTCGCCGTTGGCACCCACGCCGATCGGCGCGATCACCGGGATGAAGTCGCCCTGCACCAGCATGTTGAGCAGGTCGACGTTGACCCCGGTGACTTCGCCCACGTGGCCGATGTCGATGATCTCCGGAGTGGTCATCTCCGGGGTCTGGCGGGTGACGGTGAGCTTCTTCGCGCGGATCAGCTCGGCGTCCTTGCCGGTCAGGCCGATGGCGCTGCCGCCATGACGGTTGATCAGGTTGACGATGTCCTTGTTCACCTGGCCGCCGAGGACCATTTCCACCACGTCCATGGTCTGGGCGTCGGTGACGCGCATGCCATCGATGAAGTGGCTCTCGATCGACAGGCGCTTGAGCAGGTCGCCGATCTGCGGGCCGCCACCATGAACCACGACCGGGTTGATGCCGACGGCCTTCATCAGCACCACGTCGCGGGCGAAGCTGTTCTTCAGCTCGTCCGTTTCCATGGCGTTGCCGCCGTACTTGATCACCAGCGTCTTGCCGACGAACCGGCGGATATAGGGCAGGGCTTCGGCAAGGACGCGGGCAACCTGGGCGGCGTCATCGCGGCTCTGGGTCATGGTGGGCTCCGGCATAGTGCTACTTGAAGGTCAGAAGGGCAGGCTGAGGGCGGGGTCGACCGCTTTCAGCTGGGTGCGGAACACGTCCTTGATGCGTTCCAGTTCTTCCTGGGTGTCCGCCTCGAATCGCAGCACCAGCACCGGAGTGGTGTTGGAGGCGCGAACCAGGCCCCAGCCTTTGGGGTAATCCACACGCACGCCGTCGAGGGTGGTGAGGTTGGCTTCACCCCACTGTCCGCGGGCCTGCAGCGCCTCGATCAGGGCGAACTTGCCCTCGTCGGTGACGGTGATGTTGATTTCCGGGGTGGAAATGTCCATCGGGAACGCGGCGAACACCAGCTCGGCATTGCGCTTGTCCTGGCTGATGATTTCCAGCAGGCGCGCGGCGCTGTAGATGCCGTCGTCGAAGCCGAACCAGCGCTCCTTGAAGAAGATGTGGCCGCTCATCTCGCCAGCGAGCAGGGCGCCGGTTTCCTTCATCTTCTTCTTGATCAGCGAGTGACCGGTCTTCCACATCACCGGACGACCGCCGTAGCCGCTGATCAGGGAGATCAGGCGACGGGTGCATTTCACGTCGAAGATGATGTCGGCGCCAGGGTTACGCGAAACCACGTCCTTGGCGAACAGCATCAGCAGGCGGTCGGGGTAGATGATGGTGCCTTCGTTGGTCACCACGCCCACGCGGTCGCCGTCGCCGTCGAAGGCCAGGCCGATGTCGGCGCCGGTTTCCTTGACCTTGGCGATCAGGTCTTCCAGGTTCTCCGGCTTGCCCGGGTCCGGGTGGTGGTTGGGGAAGGTGCCGTCGACGTCGCAGTACAGCGGGATGACGGTGCAACCCAGGGCTTCGATCAGCTGCGGGGCGATCACGCCGGCCACGCCGTTACCGCAATCCACCACCACTTTCAGCGGTTTGGCCACGGCGATGTCGTCGCGGATCTGCTGGAAGTAGCGCGGCAGGATGTCGATCTGTTGCACGCTGCCCACGCCGGAGGCCAGGTCGTTCTTCTCGATGCGCTCGCGCAGGGCCTGGATCTGTTCGTTGGCCAGGGTCTCGCCGGCGACGACGATCTTGAAGCCGTTGTAGTCCGGCGGGTTGTGGCTGCCGGTGAGCATCACGCCCGACTTGCCTTCCAGGACGTTGGCCGCGTAGTACAGCACCGGGGTCGGTACCATGCCGATGTCGGTGACGTTGCAACCGCAATCGAGCAGGCCCTGGATCAGGTGCTGCACCAGCTCTGGGCCGGACAGGCGGCCATCACGGCCGACGCTGACGTTCGGTTCGCCGCGCGCCAGGCTCTCGGAACCGATGGCGCGACCCACCCAGTAGGCGGTCTCGACGGTCAGGGTGTCGCCGACCACGCCGCGAATATCGTAGGCGCGGAAGATGCTGGCGGGCAGTTGCGGGGCTTTAGGCGTGCTCATAGCGGGGGTTTGCTCCAATCCCAGGAGGTCCTGGTCTTCATCAAGAATGTCGATATCCAGAGTGTCGCTGTTCTGGAACAACGGATCGACCAATGGCGTCTCGGTGGCAGCCCGGGCGCGTCCCTCGGCGGCCACGGGGGCCGATTGGGCGGGAGCGTCGGGGCTGCTGGCACCGGGGGTTTCGGCCTTGCGGCGTGGTTGGCGGGCCAGCGCCTGAGCCACTGCCTGCAAGCTCGGCAGGCTCAGCTCAGGAGCTTTGGCAATGCGCCCGCCGGCGAGTTCCTGAGCGAACTGGCCGAGCGTCTGGGCGTCCTTGTTGACGCGGCGCTGCAGGCCGCTCTGCGCGAGGTAGGCGCCGAGCAGCGAGCCGGCCAGGGCCAGCAGGGCGGCCAGGCCCAGCAGAGTGGGGGAATACAGCGGGGCAACCAGGGCCGGGCCTGCAGTAAAGCTGAGCTTCCAGTTCGGGTTACCGCTATTGAGCGGCTGCGCCGTGGCGTTGGTCGCCTGGCCAGATTGCAGCAGCACCTGGGCGGGTGAGGTGCCGAACTGCTGGGCGAGCTGCAGTTGCCCGACATCGGCGGGCATCGTCGGCAGGCCATTGAGCAGACGCTTGAGATCGACCACCAGCAGCAGGCTGCCCTGGATCGAGTTGTCCGCGGCGCGCAGTGCGGTGGCGCTGTACACCAGCCAGCGCTGGCCGACCTTGTACGCCTCCGGTGCGACGACCTGGCCACTTTCGACACGGTGCAGCATATCCAGCGCCGCGTAGTTGAGCGGGCCGGGACGCTGCGCATCCTGCATGGCCTGGCCATTGGCGTTCAGGTGCACATCCACCAGGCCGTCCAGGTGCCACTGTGCGAGGGCTTTCTCCAGGGCGGCGATACGGCCGGGGTCGTTGCTCTGCAGGGTCGGCAGCAGTTCCGGATCGCCAGCGATGGTGCGATTGTCGGCGGACAGCTGATTGAGTGACTGGCGCAGGGCGCCGGCCTGGTTTTCCGACCAGGCGCTGGCCAATTGCTCGCGGTGGACCTGCTCGGCGCTGCCGAACAGGCTCAGCCAGAGCAGGGCGCCTGCGGCGGCGACACCGGCAGCGGCCACGGCAATCGCGGGCACCAGGGGCTTCAGGTCGATCTTCGTGGCGGAAGGCACGCGCTTGCTGGCCTTGCCTGCCGGAACGAGCTCCGACAGGTCACCTGCGTCCTTGGCGGTGCGTTGGAAAAGTTTCATGCAACGTCTCCTCGGCGATTCATCCTGAAGTGAGCGATCAGTGGCTGCCCGAATGTCCGAAACCACCGGCGCCGCGCTGGGTTTCGTCGAAGGTCTCGACCAGCTCGAAATGCGCCTGGACCACCGGCACCAGCACCAGCTGGGCGATGCGTTCGCCGACTGCGATGTTGAATGCGGTCTGGCCACGGTTCCAGCAGGACACCATCAGCTCGCCCTGGTAATCCGAGTCGATCAGGCCGACCAGGTTGCCCAGCACGATGCCGTGCTTATGGCCCAGGCCCGAGCGCGGCAGGATCAGCGCGGCAAGACCCGGGTCGGCGACATAGATCGACAGGCCAGTGGGGATCAGCACGGTCTGGCCCGGTTCGAGGAGCAGGTCCTCCTTGAGCATGGCGCGCAGGTCGAGGCCGGCGGAACCCGGGGTGGCGTACTGCGGCAGCGGGAATTCACTGCCCAGGCGGGAGTCGAGGATCTTGGCTTGCAGAGAGTGCATTAAGTTCTCAGTGTTGTCTGGTGCGGTCAGCGATGAAGGCGATCAGCTGGCGGGCGATCTTGCCCTTGCTGGTCTGGGCGAACGCAGTTTCGTGCAGCTCGCGGTCGATGACCGTGATGGCGTTCTCTTCACTGTTGAAGCCGATCGACGGGTTCGCCACGTCATTGGCCACGATCAGGTCGAGATTCTTGTCCTTGAGCTTGCGCGAGGCGTACTCGAGCAGGTTCTCGGTCTCGGCGGCGAAGCCGACGCTGAAGGGGCGGTCGCTGCGCTGCGCGAGGGTGGCGAGGATGTCCGGGTTGCGCACCAGCTGCAACAGCAGTCCGTCGCCCTTGGTGGGGTCTTTCTTGAGCTTCTGCGAGGCGACCACTTCCGGGCGGTAGTCGGCCACGGCAGCGGCGGCGATCAGGATATCCGCTGGCATCGCGGCTTCGCAGGCGGCGAGCATGTCGCGGGCGCTGACCACGTCGACGCGGTTGACCCGGTCCGGGGTCGGCAGGTGCACCGGGCCGGTCACCAGGGTGACGCGCGCGCCGGCCTCGGCCGCGGCTTCGGCCAGGGCGAAGCCCATCTTGCCGGAGCTGTGGTTGGTGATGTAGCGCACCGGGTCGATATTTTCCTGGGTGGGCCCGGCGGTGATCAGCACGTGCTGGCCGGTCAGGTCCTTGAATTCGAAGCAGTCTGCGGCCAGTTGCGCCAGCTCCTCGGCTTCCAGCATGCGGCCGGGGCCGACATCGCCGCAGGCCTGGCTGCCGGCGGCGGGGCCGAACAGGTGCAGGCCGCGCGAGCGCAGCAGTTCGGCGTTGACCTGGGTGGCCGGGTCGCGCCACATGGCCTGGTTCATGGCCGGGGCGAGGGCGATCTGCGCATCGGTGGCGAGCACCAGGGTGGTCAGCAGGTCGTTGGCGATGCCTTGGGCCAGGCGTGCCATCAGGTCGGCGGTGGCCGGGGCGATTAGCACCAGGTCGGCCCAGCGGGCCAGCTCGATGTGGCCCATGGCCGCTTCGGCGGCGGGGTCGAGCAGGTCCAGGTGCACCGGATGGCCGGACAGCGCCTGAAGAGTGAGCGGGGTGATGAACTCGCGGCCGCCCTGGGTCATCACGACACGCACCTCGGCACCCTGGTCGCGCAGGCGGCGAACCAGTTCGGCGCTCTTGTAGGCTGCGATACCGCCGCCGACGCCCAGGACGATGCGTTTACGATAGAGCCGCTGCATAGGTCAGCCTTGATTTACGGAAATGGATGACGCGCGCTGAAGCCGGCAACGCCTCCCCAGGCCCCCGGCTGCGCGAAGCGAGGAGGGTAAGATATCACAGCGCCCGCAGGGGAACAGCGGGCTGGCGTGACTGGGAGGTCCTGTGAGTATTCGTGATTGGCCCGCGGCGGAGCGCCCGCGGGAGAAACTCCTCGAACGAGGGGCGGCGAGCCTGAGCGACGCCGAACTGTTGGCCATCTTCCTGCGTACCGGCGTGGTCGGTTGCAGTGCCGTCGATCTGGCGCGACGGCTGCTGGGCGAGTTCGGCAGCCTGCGTGCGTTACTGGAAGCCGATCTGGATTCCTTCTGCAGCCACCTGGGGCTGGGCGTCGCCAAGTACGTGCAACTGCAGGCGGTACTGGAGATCGCCCGGCGCCACCTCGCCGAGCAGCTGAGCCGCGACTCAGCGCTGGAAAGCCCGCAGGCGGTGCGCGATTTCCTCAAGGCGCGGCTGCGCCACGAGCCCCACGAGGTGTTCGCCTGCCTGTTCATGGACAACCGACACCGGGTGCTGAGCTTCGAGGTGCTGTTCCACGGCTCCATCGACAGCGCCAGCGTCTATCCTCGGCAGATCGTGAAGCGCGCGCTGGCGCACAATGCCGCGGCGCTGATCCTCACCCACAACCATCCCTCGGGGATCGCCGAGCCGAGCCAGTCCGACCGCCTGCTGACCCGGCGCATCATCGATGCGCTGGCGCTGATCGACGTGCGCGTGCTCGACCACTTCATCGTCGGCGATGGCGAGCCGCTGTCGATGGCCGAGTACGGCTGGCTGTAGCCGTCGTACCCGGTCTGGGGTCAGAAGGTGATTTTGGAATAGTCCTGGCGGCCGAACGGGCTCACCACATAGCCCTTCACGTCCTTGCGGGTGATCGCCGAAGCCGTCGGGTGGGCCAGCGGCAGCCACAGCGCCTGGTCGTGAATGATCTGCTGCGCCTGGTGGTACAGCTCGCTGCGTTTGGCCTGGTCGGCTACCGCCTTGCCCTGGCTGATCAGGCCGTCGAGCTTCTCGTCGCAGTAGCGGGCGAAGTTGAGCCCGGACTTGACGCTGGCGCAGGAGAATTGCGGGGTGAGGAAGTTGTCCGGGTCGCCGTTGTCGCCGGCCCAGCCCATGAACAGCAGGTCATGCTCGCCGGCCTTGGCGCGGCGGATCAGCTCGCCCCATTCGATCACGCGGATTTCCGCCTGGATGCCGACCTTGGCCAGGTCCGACTGCAGCAGCTGCGCACCGGTGCTGGGGTTGGGGTTGAGCAGGCTGCCGGACGGGCGGGTCCAGATGGTGGTCTTGAAGCCGTCCTTCAGCCCGGCCTCGGCCAGCAGCGCGCGGGCCTTGTCCAGGTCGTGCGGATAGCCGGGGATGTCTTTGGCATAGCTCCAGGTGTTCGGCGGGTAGACGCCGTCGGCTTCGGTCGCGCTGCCGGCGAAGACCGCCTGCAGGTAGCTGCGCTTGTCGAAGGCGAGGTTGATCGCCTGGCGCACCTTGGGGTTGTCCAGCGGTGCGTGCTGGCTGTTGATGCCGACGAAAGCGGTCATGAAGGCCGGGGTCTGCTCGATCCTAAGGTCGGCATTCTTCGCGGCGGCTTCCACGTCCACCGGCTTGGGCGACAGGGCGATCTGGCATTCGCCCTGCTTGAGCTTCTGGATGCGCACGGCGGCGTCCGGGGTGATGGCGAACACCAGGTTCTCCACAGCCGGCTTGCCGCCGAAGTACTCGGCGTTGGCGGCGTAGCGCACCACGGCGTCCTTCTGGAAGCGCTTGAAGACGAAGGGGCCGGTGCCGATCGGCTGGGCGTTGAGCTTCTCCGGGGTGCCGGCCTTCATCAGCTGGTCGGCGTACTCGGCGGAGTAAATAGAGGCGAAGCCCATGCTCAGCATCGGCAGGAAGGTGGCGTCCGGGTGGTTCAGGGTGAAGCGCACATGGTGGGCGTCGACCTTCTCCACGGCTTTGACCAGGCTTGGCAGCTGCATCGACTGGGCGTGGGGGAAGCCGCTCTGCGCCACCTTGTGCCAGGGCTGCGCGGGGTCGAGCATGCGCTGGAAGCTGAACACCACGTCGTCGGCGTCGAGTGCGCGGCTGGGCTTGAAGTAGTCGGTGTGGTGGAACTTCACCGTATCGCGCAGCTGGAAGTCGTAGGTCAGGCCGTCGGCAGAGACCGTCCAGCGCTCGGCGAGGCTCGGGACCAGTTCGCCACGGCTGGCGTCGAAGTCCACCAGGCGGTTCATCAGCACATCGGCCGAGGCGTTGGTGGTGGTCAGCGAGTTGTACTGGACCACGTCGAAGCCTTCGGGGCTGGCTTCGGTGCACACGCTCAGCGAGGCGGCGCTGGCGAGGGCAGGGGAAAGAAGGAGGGCGAGAAGGGCGAGACGCATGACGAACTCCGTGTGAGCTGGCAAGATGCCCATCCGCGAGGCTGGGCGGGTCATGCAAGGCTGTTGGCAGCCTCGAAGGAGCTACCCTAGACCAAGCCGCCGGCTGTCACAACGATGACAGGCGACGAACGGCATTGGTGCCGCGGCCCGCGGGGGCTGGCGTCGGGTTTTTCGAGTCATGCTTTCCCTTGCAGCTGGAAGTGACTTTCTGATATAAAGCTGCGCTCTTTTCTGGGGCCCTGCTCTGATCCTGCGACCCGATCGCGGCGAAGCGGCAGTTAAGACCCCGGTGAAACTGAGAATCCAATTGAGTTAAGCAGCCAACCCATGCCGGGTTTGGCATGTGGTTTACAGAGGGCTGAGCCATGTCGAGAGTTTGCCAAGTGACCGGTAAGGGTCCGGTTACCGGGAACAACATTTCCCACGCACACAACAAAACCCGTCGCCGTTTCCTGCCGAACCTGCAGCACCACCGTTTCTGGGTTGAATCCGAGAAGCGCTTCGTGCGTCTGCGCGTTTCCGCCAAAGGCATGCGTATCATCGACAAGCGTGGTATCGAGGCCGTTCTGAACGACCTGCGCACCCGCGGCGAAAAATTCTAAGGAGCTGCAGTCATGCGCGAACTGATCCGTTTGGTGTCCAGCGCCGGTACCGGCCACTTCTACACCACCGACAAGAACAAGCGTACCAAGCCTGAGAAAATCGAGATCAAGAAATACGATCCGGTTGTTCGCAAGCACGTGATCTACAAGGAAGCCAAGATCAAGTAATTGATCTTCGCCCTTGTGAAGAAACCCGCCCCTCGTGGCGGGTTTTTTCTTGCCCGCCGTTTGCCCCGCGCAGCTGCGGAAACAAAAAGCCCGCCGATTGGCGGGCTTTTTCACATCGGGCCGATCAGGCCTTCTGCTCGAAGATCACATAGACCTTGCGGCAGGGCTCCAGCACCTCCCAGGTGCCACTGAAGCCGGCCGGGATCACGAATCGATCGCCCACGCGCACGGTCTTGGCGCCGCCGTCGGCGTCGCGGATCACCGACACGCCCTGGAGGATCTCGCAGTATTCGTGCTCGGTGTAGCTGACATTCCAGTGGCCCGGCTCGCCTTCCCAGATACCGACGTTGAACTGGCCGCAGGGGCTGGCGTAGTGGTTGCGCACATTCTGCGCCGGGTCACCCTTGATGATGCGTTCCGGGGCGGGGCGGTAGTGTTCCGGAGCGGTGGTGGCCTGGGCGAAATCGACGATCTGATCGACTTTCATGACGGTCTCGATTCTTGTCTGTTGTTGGCGAGAGAGGGCGCCTGCACGCTGGGCGCCGTTGGATATTTCGTCCGGCGCCGGCTCTGCGGGAGCTTCAGGCACCGATCAGAGGGGAGTCTATGTTTAATAAAACGAACGTGACAAGGCTGTTTTGCCGTCTAGTGTAAAAAATATTGAAAATTGCCGGCCTCCAGTTTAGGGTGGCGGACAGCATGCATTTGCTCCACCTTGCGGAATATTTGACAGCGCGCCCGCACCGGGCGCCTGGACCTTAGATAAGTACATTAATAAGAGGACACGTTGTCATGGGTACCCTCACTCGCGCCGATTGGGAAGCTCGCGCCAAGGATCTGAAGGTCGAAGGCCGCGCCTTCGTCAACGGTGAATACGTCGACGCCGTATCCGGCGCCACCTTCGATTGCATCAGCCCCGTGGATGGCCGCTTCCTGGCCAAGGTCGCCAGCTGCGACCTCGCCGATGCCGAGCGTGCCGTGCAGGTCGCCCGTGCCACCTTCGAGTCCGGCGTGTGGTCGCGCCTGGCCCCGGCCCAGCGCAAGAAAGTGATGATCCGCTTCTCCGAACTGCTGCTGGAGAACGCCCACGAGCTGGCCCTGCTGGAAACCCTGGACATGGGTAAGCCGATCAGCGACTCGCTGAGCATCGACGTGACCAGCGCCGCCAACAGCCTGCGCTGGAGCGGTGAAGCGATCGACAAGATCTACGACGAAGTCGCCGCCACTCCCCACAACGAACTGGGCCTGGTCACCCGCGAGCCGGTCGGCGTCGTTGCCGCCATCGTGCCGTGGAACTTCCCCCTGCTGATGACCTGCTGGAAGCTCGGCCCGGCGCTGACCACCGGTAACTCGGTGATCCTCAAGCCCTCCGAGAAGTCCCCGCTGACCGGCATCCGCATCGCCCAACTGGCCATCGAGGCCGGTATCCCGAAAGGCGTGTTCAACGTCCTGCCGGGCTTCGGTCACACCGTGGGCAAGGCCCTGGCCCTGCACATGGACGTCGACACCCTGGTATTCACCGGTTCGACCAAGATTGCCAAGCAACTGATGATCTACGCCGGCGAATCCAACATGAAGCGCGTCTGGCTGGAAGCCGGCGGCAAGAGCCCGAACATCGTCTTCGCTGACGCGCCGGACCTGAAAGCCGCTGCCGAAGCCGCTGCAGGCGCCATCGCCTTCAACCAGGGCGAAGTCTGCACCGCCGGTTCGCGCCTGCTGGTGGAGAAGTCGATCAAGGCCGAGTTCGTGCCGCTGGTGGTCGAAGCCATCAAGGCCTGGAAGCCGGGCAACCCGCTGGACCCGGAAACCAACGTCGGTGCGCTGGTCGACACCACCCAGATGAACAACGTGCTGAGCTACATCCAGGCTGGCCACGACGACGGCGCCAAGCTGGTGGCCGGCGGCAAGCGCACCCTGGAAGAGACCGGTGGCACCTACGTCGAGCCGACCATCTTCGACGGCGTGACCAACGCCATGCGCATCGCCCGTGAAGAGATCTTCGGCCCAGTGCTGTCGGTCATCGAGTTCACCGATGCCGAGGAAGCCGTACGCATCGCCAACGACACCCCGTACGGCCTGGCCGCTGCGGTGTGGACCAGCGACCTGTCCAAGGCCCACCTGACCGCCAAGGCGCTGCGCGCCGGCAGCGTGTGGGTGAACCAGTACGACGGTGGCGACATGACCGCTCCGTTCGGTGGCTTCAAGCAGTCCGGTAACGGCCGCGACAAGTCGCTGCACGCGTTCGACAAGTACACTGAGCTTAAGGCCACCTGGATCAAGCTGTAAGGACGGTTCGCAGGGGCTTGCCCCCTGCGTAACGACCTTATCGATCCAGGCCTGGCCAGGTCGGCCCCTTCGGGGGTCGCTCTGACAAGAGCCAAACCTGCGGCCGGGTTTCCCTTTGGGAAACCCGGCCGTTGTGCATTGCGCATCGGGCAACTTCGCAGGCCCGGCGTGCGCTCCGGATGGAACAGGAGAAAGACAATGCGTTGGGGTGCTTATTCTGCCGTCTGCCTGTCGGTCATCAGCATCGGCCTGGCCCTCGGCCTGACCATGCCGCTGGTGTCGCTACGCCTCGAGTCCTGGGGGTACGGCAGCTTCGCCATCGGCGTGATGGCGGCGACGCCCGCGGCGGGCGTGCTGCTGGGCGCGATGCTGGCCGGCCGGCTCGCGGCGCGCGTAGGAACGCCACGTCTGATGCGGTTGTGCCTGATCTCGGGGGCCTTCTCGGTCGGCCTGCTGGCGCTGCTGCAGAGTTACCCGGTGTGGTTGCTGTTGCGCCTGCTGATCGGCGTGCAGCTGACCGTGGTGTTCATCCTCGGTGAAAGTTGGATCAACCAACTGGCCATCGAGAAATGGCGCGGCCGCCTGGTCGCCCTGTATGGCACCGGCTATGCGCTGAGCCAGTTGTCCGGCCCGGTGCTGCTGACCTTCATCGGCACCGCCGACGACCGTGGTTTCTGGTTCAGCGTGGGCCTGCTGGTCATCGGCTCGCTGCTCCTGCTTGGCCGTGGTGGCGCGCCCAAGGTCGATCCGGACAGCGCGTCCGGGCGCGGGCTGTTCGACTTCTGCGCCCAGCTGCCGGCGATCGCCTGGGCAGTGGTGCTGTTCGCCGGCTTCGAGGCGATGATCCTCACCCTGCTGCCGGTCTACGGCGTGCAGCAGGGCTTCACCCAGGCGGTGGCGCTGGCAATGGTCAGCACGGTAGTCATCGGCGATGCGCTGCTGCAGTTGCCGATCGGCTGGCTGGCCGACCGCATCTCCCGGCAGACGCTGTTCAAGGGTTGCGGCTCGGTGCTGCTGGCAAGCAGCCTGGGCATTCCGCTGCTGCTCGACGGTCCGGCGATCTGGCCGGTGCTGGTGCTGTTCGGCGCCAGCGCGGGTGGACTGTTCACCCTGTCGCTGATCCTCATCGGCGAGCGCTACCGGGACGATGCCCTGGTTCGTGCCAATGCCCACATCGCCCAGCTCTGGGGGATCGGCTGCCTGATCGGCCCACTGGCCACGGGCGCCGCGAGCCAGTGGATCAGCGGCCACGCGCTGCCGATGGTAATGGCGCTGGGCGCGGCGGGCTTCGTCGTGCTGGTCTCCTACCGGGGCCTGCCGCCGGCGATGCAGGACACCGACGCCGAGCTGCCGCAGGAGCGCTCCTAGAGCATCTTCTCCAACCCGATGGCGCCAGCGAGCCAGGCGTTGAAGCGGCGCCACAGGCTACCCGGCTCGTGGTGCCGCATATGACGCTGACCGTCGCGCTCGTTGACCCAGGCGAGCCGGGGATTGGGACCGCTGTGGTCGATCTTCACCTGGTAGCTGACGTTCGGTGACATGCCGGCCAGCGCCAGGCTGCGCACCTGCTCGGCCAGCTCGGGGCTGTCGACGATGACCCCGACCTCGGTGTTCCACAGCACCGAGCGCGGGTCGAAATTCAGCGAGCCGACGAACACCCGCTGGCGGTCGAACACCGCCGCCTTGCTGTGCAGGCTGGCGCTGCTGGAGCCGCGTACCATCCAGGGGGCACCGTCGATGTGCTGGTCCGGTTCGGCGCGCAGCTCGTAGAGCTTCACCCCGTGCTCCAGCAGGGCCATGCGGTACGGCGCGTAGCCGGCGTGTACGGCGGGCACGTCGGTGGCTTCCAGCGAATTGGTCAGCAGACGCACACTGACACCCTGGTCGGCCCGTTGGGTCAGGTAGTCCAGCCCGGCGCTGGTGGGCACGAAGTACGCCGAGACCAGGATCAGCTCGTGGGAGACCCCGTCAAACAGCGGCGCGAGCTGGGTGCTCAGCATCTGTCCGGGCCTGGGCTCGTCCTGGTTCAGCACTTTCAGCGGGTCGTCCCAGATGGCATGGGCCGGCGCCCACACCAGGTCGTCCAGCCAGTTGTCCAGGTGCGGCCGGTTACTGTTGCGGTTGAGCCGCGCGACATAGCCCGAGCGTTTGACCTTTGCGCGCTCCAGGTAGCGGTCGAGCCGGCGCCGCATACGGTCCAGTTCGACCGTGTTCGGCTTGTCCCACAGGTAGTCGTCGATGGGTCGGCTCAGGGCACTGTTCCAGTACTGGTCGAAGCTCAACCCGAGGGACTGCGCGACCGGCCCGACGCCCAGCAGGTCGAGGTCGCTGAAGTTCATCTCGGCCTTGGCGTCGAAATACTCATCACCGAGGTTGCGGCCGCCGACGATGGCCACGCTGTCGTCCGCCAGCCACAGCTTGTTGTGCATGCGCCGGTGCTGCTCGGAGAGGTTGAGCAGGCGCCCCATGTTGCGGGTGAAGCCGGTGCTGCGGCCCAGGTGCAGCGGATTGAACAGGCGGATCTGGATGTTCGGGTGGGCGGCGAGGGTGCCCAGTTCGTAGTCCCAGCCATCGCTGCTGGTGTCATCGATCAGCACCCGCACGCGTACGCCACGGTCGGCGGCGTGCAGCAGTTCGCGGATCAGCGCGCGGGTGGTGAGGCCGTCGTGGACGATGTAGTACTGGATGTCGAGGCTGCGCTGGGCCTTGCGGATCAGCTCGGCACGGGCGAGGAAGGCATCGATGCTGGAGGCCAGCAGGTAGAAGCCGGATTGCCCCGGGTGCGCGACGGCGCGCTCGCGGACGAGACTGTCCAGCGCAGTCCCTTGCGCGGGGAGGGTGTGCGACGGTGTGGGCGGTGGCGCACTGGCGCAACCGCCAAGGAGCAGCAGTGCCAGCAGCAACAGGCGTGAAAGCAAGAACGGGTCTCCGACAGGCCGCCGGGGGCGGGCTGCCGGAGATTCTAGCTGTTGCTCGGCGCAGGCGGTCAGCTGGAAAGCGCCTCTTTGAATCGATACCAGGCCATGCCCATGGCCAGAAGCGGCGAACGCAGCAGCCTGCCGCCGGGGAAGGTGATGTGCGGCACCTTGGCGAACAGCTCGAAACCCTTGCTGTGCTGGCCGGCGATGGCTTCGGCGAGCAGCTTGCCGGCCAGGTGCGTGGCGTTCACCCCGTGGCCGGCGTAGGCCTGGGCGAAATACACGTTGGGCTGGTCGGGCAGGCGGCCGATCTGCGGCAGGCGGTTGGCGCCGATGCCGATCATGCCGCCCCATTGGTAGTCGATGCGGATGTTGGCCAGATGCGGGAACACCTTGAGCATCTTCGGTCGCATGTAGGCGGCGATGTCCGCCGGGTCACGGCCGGAGTAGTGGCAGGCGCCGCCGAACAGCAGGCGGTTGTCGGCCGAGAGGCGGTAGTAGTCCAGGGCCACGCGCTGGTCGCACACGGCCATATTCTGCGGCAGCAGGGCGCGGGCCTGCTCGGCGGAGAGCGGCTCGGTGGCGATCACGTAGCTGCCGGCTGGCAGTACCTTGCCGTCGAGGTAGTGGTTCAGGCCGTTCTGGTAGGCATTGCAGGCGATCACCAGGGTCTTGGCGCGGACGTTGCCACCGGCGGTGCGCACGCGCACTTCGCTGCCGTAGTCGATCGCGGTTACTTTGGAGTTCTCGAACAGGCGCACGCCCAGGCTCTGCGCCGCGGCCGCTTCGCCCAGGGCGAGGTTGAGCGGGTGCAGGTGGCCCGAGCCCATGTCGACCATGCCGCCGACGTACTGGTCGGAGCCGACGATGGAGCGCATTTCCTCTTTTGGGACCATGCGCAGCTCGTGGCGGTAGCCGAGGCTTTTCAGCTCGTCGAAATCTTCCTGGAAGCCTTCGACGTCGGCAGGCTTGTTGGCCAGGTCGCAGTAACCCCAGGTCAGGTCGCAATCGATGTCGTACTGCGCGACGCGGCGACGAACGATCTCCACCGCCTCCAGGCCCATCAGCTTGAGCTGGCGCACACCGTCGGTGCCGATCACCGGCTCGAACTGCTCGACGCCATGGCCAACGCCGCGGATCAGTTGCCCGCCGTTGCGTCCACTGGCGCCCCAGCCGATCCGGTGAGCCTCCAGCAGCACCACCGAGAGGCCGCGCTCGGCCAGTTCGATGGCGGTGTTCAGCCCGGAGAAGCCACCGCCGATGATGCACACGTCGGCCTTTTCCTCGCCAGCCAGGGGAGGCACTTCGATGCGTCGGTTGACGCTCGCGGCGTAATAGGAAGGGGCGTGATGGTCGGTGTGCACCGGCTGGTGAACGCGGGCGTTCATGTGCGATATCCTGATTTTTATGTTGTTAAAATTTTACGCAGGATAAACGTCGACTTCCCGCCCCGCCAATAGGCGCGGCGGTAAAAAGCGCCCGAAAGGTGTAATAAACCGGCAGATTGCGGCGATCAGTCAGAATTCAATCCGGAATCGGCAGAGTCAGGCTTTCTTTTACTTCTTCCATGACGATGTAGCTCTTGGATTCGCGCACGTGCGGCAGCTTGAGCAGGATGTCGCCCAGCAGCTTGCGGTAGGACGCCATTTCCGAGATACGTGCCTTCACCAGGTAGTCGAAGTGACCCGAGACGAGATGGCACTCCAGCACGTGGGGCAGCTTGAGCACTGAGCGGCGAAAGTCCTCGAAGGTGTCGCCGGACTTGTAGTCCAGACTGATCTCGACGAACACCAGCAGACTGGCCTTGAGGTACTGCGGGTTGAGGCGGGCGTTGTAGCCCATGATGATCCCTTCGCGCTCCAGTCGCCGAACCCGCTCGGTGCAGGGCGTAGTGGAAAGGCCGACCCGCTCGCCCAGTTCGGTGAAGGAGATGCGCCCTTCTTCCTGCAGGATGCGCAGGATATTGCGGTCGATCTTGTCCAGTTCGCGGCGGCTTTGATGCTGGGTTCTCATTGGGGCGGACTCTGACGGCAAGCGTCGGCTTTGGGGGAATGTCGGCAATATAGTCGGTTGTGCAGGGAATATCACTGGCAGCGCTTGAACTTCCGCCGAGCGTTGGCCAGCCTGTACACCCATGCTGCCGCTGCAAGGTGCGGAGGCAAACGTTTTTCCCTGGAGCCCGGCATGCCGCTACCGCGCCTGCGCACTGTCCTTCTGCTGCTGTTGCTGACCCTGGTGTCGGCGGCGGGTGCTGTGTGGCTGGGTGTGCCTCGGTTGCTGGCGGGGGCCGGAGTGAGTATCGAGCAGTGGCAGGGCCTGGGTGTTTCGCGCACAGGGCTGCTGCTGGAACACCTTGCGTTGCAGCGGCAGACCCCGGAGGGCGGGCGGCTTGCGATTCGCCTTGAGCGCGTGCGGGTAGGCTGGCCGCAACATGCGGGCGGTCGCTGGCGGTTGGCGGAGGTTGCCGCCGATGCCATCGATGTGCGGCAGTGGCCGGATACGGGCGTGGTCGGGAGCAACGGTGCATTGCCGACGCCGGAACAATTGGCGCGCTGGCTGGCGCTGCTGCCTGGCCGCCTGGCCCTTGAACGGCTGAGCCTCGAACTCCCCTGTGCTCGCGAACAACGCTGCACGCTGAACGGCAGCGCGCACTGGGAACAACTGCAGGGCGGTGCCGCTGCATTGGGCGGCGAACTGCGCCAGGGCGGTCAGCAGCTGGCGTTCAACGGGTTGTTGCAGCCCGGCGAGGGACAATGGCGCCTGCAACTGGACAGCTATTTGGACAACCAGCCGCTGTTGTCCCTCGAATCGAGCTGGGCACCGGCCAGCCGCCAGTTGGCCGGAACCCTGGCCAGCCCTGCGGTGCCGCCGATCGAGGCAGTGCGCAACTGGTTCGGCGTGTGGCTGCCCACGCCGAACCTGCCGCTGCCGATTCCCGAGGCCGGACGCCTGCGCCTGAGCTGGGACACCACGCTGGCCGGCGATACCGCCTGGCCGGACTGGCCGGGGCTGCGCGATGGCCGGGGCAGCGTCGATCTCGCCCTGCAACTCACCCAGCCATGGCCGTTCCCTGGCCTGGGCAACCTGCAGGGCGACCTGCGGCTGGTCGCCAATGGCAGTGCCGTAGGCTGGCGCCCCTCGGTGCTCAGCGGTGACCTGCGCCTGTCCGATCTCTACGGCGACTGGCTGCAGGCGCTGCCGGTGGGGCTGCGTCCGGCGCGCCTGACGCTGCACCTGGAGCCCGGCGTGGACGATGAAGCCGGCAGCGTGCGGGCCGACCTGCACGCCGTCGGCGCCGCCGACCTGCGCCTGCGCTCGCGCGTGGCGCTGCTGGAGGCGACTCCGCTGACGCTGCAGCTGGACGAAGCGCGACTGGAGGGCAGGATTCCTCATCTGGAGCTCGCCGGCCTGCGCGTGGACAGCGGCAGAGTCGACCTGGGTTTCGAGGGGCGCGTGGGAGATCAGTTGACGACCCTGGCCTTCGCCGCCGGCCCGCAGCTGCAAGTCGGCACCCTGAACGGTCCGCAAGGGCTCAAGGTCAGCAAGCTCAGCGCGATCCTCGGCAAGGGCGCTTTCAACCTGGCTTACCCGGCTGACGCGCCGCTGAGCCTGCAGCTGGTCGCGCCGCTGCAACTGGCCGTGGGTGAGCTGCGCCAGGCGCACCTCAAGCCGCTGGCCTGGAACGCCAAGGGTGACCTGTCCGTCAGTCTCGATGCGCAGCAACTCAAGGGCCAGCTGCAGAATGGTGGTGGGTTGAACGCTACCGTCGACCTGAGCAACGCGACCGGCAAAGGCCTGAGTCTTGGCGCCCGCCTGCCGGAGTTCTTCCTGCGCACCGGCAACCCGCTGGAGGCATCCCTGGCCGACTGGCCGCCGCTGCTCAGCCTGAACAACGGCAGGGCGAGCCTGGAGCTGAGCTGGCGCCTTCCGCCGGGCAGTGCGCCGCAGAGCCTCGACTTGCAACTTCGCGGACAGGGGCTGGAAGGCGTCTATGACCGCAGCGAAGTCCACGGCCTCGACCTGCAGGCGAAGTTCGCCCTGAACGGCTCACAGTTGGAGCTGCAACTGCCGCAGTTGAAGGTGGCTTCGCTCAACCCCGGCCTGACACTGGGCCCGCTGAGCCTGCAGGGCAACTACAAGGCTGCGCTGGCGGCCCCGCTGGCCGGCCGTGTCGATTGGCAGCAGGCGGAGCTGGCGCTGTTCAATGGCCGCGCCTGGTTGCCGGCGGGCGCGGTGGATCTTTCCGCGCTGGGCCAGGGTCAGATGCTCAGGCTCGAAGGCCTTTCGCTGGAGGCGATCCTCAAGGCCTACCCGGCGGAAGGTCTGACCGGCACCGGCACCATCGACGGTACGCTGCCACTGCGTCTGGAGAAGGGAAAATTGAATATTCACGGCGGGCAGGTCGCGGCACGCGAGCCGGGCGTGCTGCAGTTCCGCTCGGAAAAGATCCGCTCGCTGGGTCAGAGCAATCCGGCCATGCAGTTGCTGGCGACCGCTATCGACGATTTTCGCTACGACAAGCTGTCCAGCACGGTGGATTATGATGACACCGGCAAGCTGCTGCTCGCCCTGAGCCTGAGCGGGCGCAACCCCGAACTGGAGCAGGGCCGGCCGATCAACCTCAACGTCAACCTGGAGGAGAACGTGCCCAAGCTGCTCACCAGCCTGCAACTGAGTGACCGGGTCAGCGACACCATCCGCAAGCGCGTGCAGGACCGCCTGCGCAATGACCCGGCCGCCGCGCCATGACCGCAAGGAGAACCCCGATGCGCCCTCGCGCCTTAATTCCCTTCCTGCTCCTGGCAGGCCTCGTCCAGGGCTGCACGCCCACCGTGCAACTGGCCGCGCCCAAGGAGCCGATCAACATCAACCTCAACGTGAAGATCGAGCACGAGATCTATATCAAGGTCGACAAGGCGCTCGACGGCATCATCAACGAGAACAGCGGACTGTTCTGAGAAGGAGCCTTTTCATGAGATTGCACCGCAAACTGGGCACCGCGCTGGTCGCCCTCTGCCTCAGCCTGCCGGTCATGGCGATGAGCCTGGAACAGGCCATGTCCGCCTTGGGCGGCGCCAAGTCCCAGGGCCTGGTCGGCGAGCAGGCCGATGGCTATCTGGGCGTCGTCAGCAACGGTGGCCAGGCCGCCGACATCGCCGCGCAGATCAACGCCGCGCGCCGGGCCGAGTACCAGAAGGTCGCCAGCCAGAGCGGCGCCACGCTGAAAGATGTAGAGACCCTGGCCGGCAAGAAGGCCATCGAGCGTACGCCGTCGGGGCAGTACGTGCAGGTCAATGGCCAGTGGATGCGCAAGTAGGCATCCCAAGGGAATTCCCCTGCTCTGCGTCGCTCGCGACGGGGAGCGGGGGGATACTCGCCAGAAGCAGGTAAATCTCGTCGGTGCCCGGCTTGGCGAGAGAAGTTCTGGTTGATTCCTCGTTGTTCGCTATTTCCTCTGGATCTGGTGAAATTTTCGCCAGATCATCGACCATTTGGTCTAGGGCTAAAATGCCCTTATTCTGGTGGATGTCCCTCCGTTAAAGGGCATTTGCCCAGGATTTTTCGTCAAATAGACACAGTTAAATAGTGAATATCTCTGACGCTGTCTTCCTATACTGCGCGCATCTACGTTCAGAATAAAAAACGTCCGCGTTCCTGACGCGGCGTGGGAGGCAAGAATGCGTGTTCTGGTGCTTGGCAGCGGTGTGATCGGTACCGCCAGTGCTTACTATCTCGCCCGTGCCGGCTTCGAAGTGGTCGTCGTCGACCGCCAGCCTGGTCCGGCCCTGGAAACCAGTTTCGCCAACGCCGGCCAGGTATCCCCTGGCTATGCCTCGCCCTGGGCTGCGCCGGGCATCCCGCTCAAGGCCATGAAGTGGCTGATGCAGACCCACGCGCCGCTGGCCATCAAGCTGACCGGCGACCCGAGCCAGTACGCCTGGATGTGGCAGATGCTGCGCAACTGCAACGCCAAGAGCTACGCGGTGAACAAGGAGCGCATGGTGCGTCTGTCCGAGTACAGCCGCGACTGCCTCGACGAACTGCGCGCCGAAACCGGTATCGCCTACGAAGGCCGCTCCCTGGGCACCACCCAGCTGTTCCGCACCCAGGAACAGCTTGACGCCGCCGCCAAGGATATCTCGGTCCTGGAAAGCACTGGCGTTCCCTATGAAGTGCTCGACCGCGCCGGCATCGCCCGCGTCGAGCCGGCCCTGGCCAAGGTGGCCGACAAGCTGGTTGGCGCCCTGCGCCTGCCGAACGACCAGACCGGCGACTGCCAGATGTTCACCACCAAGCTGGCCGAGATGGCCAAGGCCCTGGGCGTGGAATTCCGCTTCGGCCAGGACATCCAGCGCCTGGACTTCGCCGGCGACCGCATCAATGGTGTCTGGGTCGATGGCCAACTGGTCACCGCCGACCGCTACGTGCTGGCGCTGGGCAGCTACTCGCCGCAGATGCTCAAGCCGCTGGGCATCAACGCCCCGGTCTACCCGCTCAAGGGTTACTCGCTGACCGTGCCGATCACCAACCCGGACATGGCGCCGACCTCGACCATCCTCGACGAAACCTACAAGGTCGCGATTACGCGTTTCGACCAGCGCATCCGCGTTGGCGGCATGGCGGAAATCGCCGGCTTCGACCTCTCGCTGAACCCGCGTCGCCGCGCCACCCTGGAAATGATCACCACCGACCTGTATCCGGAAGGCGGTGACGTCAGCAAGGCCGAGTTCTGGACCGGTCTGCGCCCGGCGACCCCGGATGGCACCCCGATCGTCGGCGCCACCCGCTACCGCAACCTGTTCCTCAACACCGGTCACGGCACCCTCGGCTGGACCATGGCGTGCGGCTCGGGCCGCTACCTCGCCGACCTGATGGCGAAGAAGAGCCCGCAGATCAGCACCGAAGGTCTGGACATTTCCCGCTACGGCAATGCCTCGGAGGCTCAAAATGGCCATCCTGCGCCAGCACACTAATCAGCGGATGAGCCAGATCGTCACCCACAACGGCACGGTGTACCTCGCCGGCCAGGTGGCAGACGATCTCTCCGCTGGCGTCGAACAGCAGACACGCGATGTCCTGGCCAGCATCGAGCGCTTGCTCGATGAGGCCGGCACCGACAAGTCGCGGATCCTCTCGGCAACCATCTACCTGAAGGACGTCGCCGCCGACTTCGTCGGCATGAATGGCGTCTGGGACCAGTGGGTCCCGCAGGCCTGCGCCCCGGCGCGCGCCACCGTCCAGGCGGCGCTGTGCTACCCGGAGATCCTCGTCGAGATCTCGATCGTCGCCGCACTGCCCTGATTGTTCTTTGCGTGGCCCGGCCATGGCGCCGGGTTTTTTTTGCCCGTTTTATTGCGCCTCGTTGCAACTTAAAAAGAGAGTCTCGCCATGCGTCCCGCCCGTGCCCTGATCGATCTTGCCGCCCTGCGCCACAACTACCGTCTGGCCCGTGAAGTCAGCGGCGCCCGAGCGCTGGCGGTGGTCAAGGCCGATGCCTACGGCCATGGCGCCGTGGTCTGCGCCCGCGCACTGGAAGGCGAGGCCGACGGTTTCGCCGTGGCCTGCATCGAGGAAGCGCTGGAGCTGCGCGAAGCCGGTATTCGCGCACCGATCCTGCTGCTGGAAGGCTTCTTCGAAGCCAGCGAGCTGGAGCTGATCGAGGCGCATGACCTGTGGTGCGTGGTGCATTCGGCGTGGCAGCTGGAAGCCATCGAGCGCGCCCGTCCGGCCAAGCCGCTGACTCTCTGGCTGAAGATGGACTCGGGCATGCACCGTGTCGGCTTCTTCCCGCAGGACTATGCCGCCGCCCTGACGCGCCTGAAGGCGCTGCCGCACGTGGCCAAGGTCGTGCTGATAAGCCACTTCGCCCGTGCCGACGAGCTGGATTGCGCACGTACCGACGAACAAGTCACCGCCTTCCAGGCGGTGCGCGAAGCCGCAGGCCAGGGCCATGAAGTCAGCCTGCGCAACTCCCCCGGCATCCTCGGCTGGCCGAGCGTGCCCAGCGACTGGGTGCGTCCGGGCATCATGCTCTATGGCGCCACCCCGTTCGAACAGGCGCACCCGCTGGCCGACCAGCTTCGCCCGGTGATGACCCTGGAATCCAAGGTCATCAGCATCCGCGAACTGCCGGCCGGCGAGCCGCTGGGCTACGGCGCGCGCTTCATCGCCGACCGCCCGGTGCGCGTCGGCGTGGTCGCCATGGGTTACGCCGATGGCTATCCGCGTCATGCACCAGACGGCACTCCGGTATTCATCGACGGCAAGCCGAGCCGCATCATCGGCCGCGTGTCCATGGACATGCTCACCGTCGATCTGACCGACCTGCCTACCGCGGGCCTGGGCAGCCGCGTCGAGCTCTGGGGCCCGAACGTTCCCGCCAGCCAGCTCGCCGCGCTCTGCGGCAGCATTCCTTATCAGCTGTTCTGCAACCTCAAGCGCGTGCCGCGGGTCTATAGCGGCGAGTGACGGATACCGCCCGTAAAGTTTGCGCAGGATCGACAGTCGATCTGTTGTAAATACTGAACGGTGTTGCCATGATACGTGGCACTTGGAACCCGCTCGGCTCAAGCCGTTGGCGGGTTCTGCCTTTCAGAGCCTGCCTGAACACAAGAATAAGGAGGACCCAGCCCTTGGACGTCGGTGCTCGTCTGCAAGCCATCCGTAAGCTCAAAGGTTTGTCCCAGCGCGAACTCGCCAAACGGGCGGGTGTGACCAACAGCACGATCTCGATGATCGAGAAGAACAGCGTCAGCCCCTCCATCAGCTCGCTGAAGAAAGTGCTGGGTGGTATTCCGATGTCCCTGGTCGAGTTCTTCTCCCTGGATCTGGAGCAGAACAGCAATACCCCGGTGGTCTACAAGGCAGACGAACTCAGCGACCTGTCCAGCGGCTCGATCATCATGAAGCTGATTGGCAAGGACTATCCCAGCCGTGCCATCACCCTGCTCGACGAGACCTATCCGCCAGGCTCCGACACCGGCGACGACATGTATGCCCATGAAGGCGAAGAGACCGGCGTGCTGGTCGAAGGCCGTCTGGAGCTGACCGTCGGTGACGAGACCTTCGTGCTCGAACGTGGCGACAGCTACTATTTCGACAGCACCAAGCCCCACCGCTTCCGCAATCCGTTTGATGCCCCGGCGCGGCTGATCAGCGCCACCACACCGGCAAATTTTTGAACAGCCGGTAGGACCGGCCAGACCAGCTGCGACCTAATGCCGCAAGACCCGGCAAGGCGGTGCAATTGTTTCGAGCTTGCGGGCTTTGCCGTTATACTTGCGCCCGCTCGCGCGGCCCGAGACTGTGACTGCACCGCGACCGGGCGTGATAAGCCACGATGAGGGTGAAAGGGTGAACCTGATTAAAAAAATGCTGGTAGCTCAAGCTGCCGTGCTGGCCCTGTGGGCAGTAAGCGCTCAGGCCGCGACCAACGATGACGCCATTGCCAAGCGTCTCGAACCAGTGGGGAAAGTCTGCGTACAGGGTCAGGAGTGCGCAGGCGTTGGCGCCGTGGCTTCGGCCGGTGGCGGCGGTGCTCCGCGTTCGGGCGAAGAGATCGTCGGCAAGGTCTGCACCAACTGCCACGGCACCGGCCTGCTGGGCTCGCCGAAAGTGGGCGACAAGGCCGACTGGGGCAAGCGTGCGAAAGAGCAGGGCGGTCTTGACGGCCTGCTGGCCAAGGCCATCTCCGGCATCAACGCCATGCCGCCGAAGGGCACCTGCGCCGACTGCTCGGATGACGAGCTGAAAGCCGCGATTCGCCACATGTCCGGCCTGTAATCGCCGACCTGTGCCGAAAAAGCCGCCTCCGGGCGGCTTTTTCATGCCCGCGATTTACCCGGTGGCCTGATGAGCGGGCATGAAAAAAGGCGGGCCCTTGCGGTGCCCGCCTTTTTCGAACGTGGAGCGATCAGTCGTCGAGGAACTCGACCTTGCCGCTGGCCAGGGACTTGACCCGCGCCAGGGATTCCACGCGATAGCCTTCGCTTTCCAGCAGGGCGCGACCTTCCTGGAAGGACTTCTCGATGACGATACCCAGGCCGGCGACGCTGGCGCCCGCCTGCTGGATCAGGTCGATCAGTGCCTTGGCGGCGTGGCCGTTGGCGAGGAAGTCATCCACAACCAGCACGTGATCGGCGGCGGTCAGGTGCTTCGCGGAGATGGCGATGGTGCTTTCGGTCTGCTTGGTGAAGGAGAAGACCTTGGAGATCAGCAGGTCATTCTTCAGCGTCAGCGACTGGAACTTGCGGGCGAAGATCACCGGGATGCCTAGCTCAAGGCCGGCCATGACCGCCGGGGCGATGCCCGAGGCCTCGATGGTGACGATCTTGGTGATGCCCTGGTTCTTGAAGCGTTCGGCGAACTCGTGGCCGATCAACTTCATCAGCGCCGGGTCGATCTGGTGGTTGAGGAAGGCGTCTACCTTCAGGACCTGTTCGGAAAGAACGATGCCTTCGCTGCGAATTTTGTCTTTGAGAGTGTTCACGGGGGTGCTTCCGGAGCGGCTGCCGCTGATGAAGCGCGTAATTCTACAACGCCAGTGGCCTTGTGCGCGACGTTCCGACCAATGCAATTGCTGATCAAGCGGACAGTTTTTCGATGGGCGGAGGCCGCTATCAATCTGTAGGAGCGGGCCATGCCCGCGATCGCACGCATGGCGTGCTCCTACAGGTTGTGTCGGATCAGCGCTTGAGCATCGCCCGGATGTCCGCCAGGGCGGAGTTGCCCTTGGCCACCTTGACCTCCTGTGGCGCGTCCTCCTGGCCTTCCCAGACCAGGTCTTCAGGCGGCAGCTCGTCAAGGAAGCGGCTGGGCGAGCAGTCGATGATCTCGCCGTACTGCTTGCGCTTGGCGGCGAAGGTCATGGCCAGGTTCTTCTTGGCGCGCGTGATGCCCACGTAGGCCAGGCGGCGCTCTTCCTCGATGGTGTCGGCCTCGATGCTGGAGCGGTGCGGGAGGATTTCCTCTTCAACGCCGAGAATGAACACGTAGGGGAATTCCAGGCCCTTGGAGGCGTGCAGGGTCATCATCTGCACACCGTCGGCGCCTTCTTCCTCTTCCTGCTGGCGCTCCAGCATGTCGCGCAGCACCAGCTTGGCGATGGCCTGCTCGATGGTCATGTCGCCTTCTTCGTCGCGCTCCAGGGTGTTCTTCAGCGCCTCGATGAGGAACCAGACGTTGCCCATGCGGAAATCGGCGACCTTGTCGCTGGACGCGTTCTGTCGCAGCCAGTTCTCGTAGTCGATGTCCATCACCATGCTGCGCAGCGCGCCGATCGGGTCGTTGCCGGCGCACTGCTCGCGGACCTTGTCGATGAAGCGCTTGAAGCGTTGCAGGCGCTCGACGTAGCGGGCGTCCAGGTGTTCGGACAGGCCGAGCTCGCCGGAGGCGTTGAACATCGAACAGCCGCGCTCGGTGGCGTAGTTGCCGAGCTTCTCCAGGGTGGTGGAGCCGATTTCCCGGCGCGGCACGTTGATCACCCGGAGGAAGGCGTTGTCATCGTCTGGGTTCACCAGCAGGCGGAAGTAGGACATCAGATCCTTCACCTCCTGGCGTCCGAAGAAGCTGGTGCCACCTGACAGGTGATAGGGAATCTGGTGGTGCTGAAGCTTCAGCTCGATCAGCTTCGCCTGATAGTTGCCCCGGTACAGGATGGCGAATTCGCTGTAGGGCCGCTGCGTTTTCAGGTGGATGGTGAGGATTTCCATCGCCACCCGTTCGGCCTCGGACTCCTCGTTGCGGCAGCGGATCACCCGGATCGGGTCGCCTTCGCCCATCTCGCTCCACAGCTGCTTCTCGAACACGTGGGGGTTATTGGCGATGAGGATGTTGGCGCATTTGAGGATGCGGCTGGTGGAGCGGTAGTTCTGCTCCAGCATCACCACCTTCAGCGAGGGGAAGTCTTCCTTCAGCTGCATCAGGTTTTCCGGGCGCGCGCCGCGCCAGGCGTAGATCGACTGGTCGTCGTCGCCCACCACGGTGAAGTGCGCGCGCTGCTGCACCAGCATCTTCACCAGCAGGTACTGGCTGGCGTTGGTGTCCTGGTATTCGTCCACCAGCATGTAGCGCACGCGGTTGCGCCACTTGTCGAGGATCTCCGGGTGCTCCTGGAACAGCTTCACCGGCTGCAGGATGAGGTCGTCGAAGTCCACCGCGTTGTACGCCTTGAGCGTGCGCTGGTAGTGCAGATAGACCATCGCAGCGGTCTGTTCCTTGGGGTTGCGCGCCTTTTCCAGCGCCTCTTCCGGAAGGATCAGGTCGTTCTTCCAGCTGCCGATCAGGCCCTTGATCTCGTCCAGACCGTCATCGCCGGAATATTCCTTCTGCATGATGTCGGTCATCAGCGCCTTCACATCGCTCTCGTCGAAGATCGAGAAGCCGGGCTTGTAGCCCAGGGCCGCGTGTTCCTTGCGGATGATGTTCAACCCCAGGTTGTGGAAGGTGGAGACCGTCAGGCCCTTGCCTTCGCCAGGGCGCAGCAGGGTGCTGACGCGCTCCTTCATCTCGCGGGCGGCCTTGTTGGTGAAGGTCACGGCGACGATGTACTGGGCGCGGATGCCGCACTGCTGGACGAGGTACGCGATCTTGCGGGTGATCACGCTGGTCTTGCCGGAGCCGGCGCCGGCCAGCACCAGGAGCGGGCCGCCGACGTAGTTCACGGCCTCTTGCTGCCGGGGATTGAGTCGGGACATGAAGGGCGGGGTCTGAAGCGATGCGGGCGCGTATTCTAGCAGGCCGTGCCGGGCGTCGGGGTGCCGCTCGGAAAAGCGACGATCTGTGACGAGATCGTACTTCCTGGTTTTGGATAAATCCGTACATGTATTAGGCTTGTGTGAGCAATACTTGAAGAAAACTCTTAAGAGTTTCTCTGAAGTGTCGTTGGTGTCCGGGGAGCCGGATGCGACGAAGGCTTCAAAACCGGAAGGACGGGCACAGGGACGGCGCCAGGTTTCTTCCATCGCATGGACACGGGGGTCGCGTGGCAGCGTCGGTTGAACCAGCGCGCCTGCTCCTGCTGGCGGAAGCGCCGCAGTGGGCCCAGTTACTTCGCGGACATCTGGCCGCGTTGGGACAGGGCTATTCCCTGATTACTGCGCCGTCCTGGCAGGCCGCCAGCAGCCTGTTCGACGAAGGCCAGGTCGGCCTGGTCCTGGCCACGCCCGACAAGCTGCCATCTTCCCATCAGTGCCACCTGCCGATGGTCCTGCTGCTCGAGCGCGAGCCCAGGCAGGAGCCGGTGGGCGTCGCCGACTGGCTGGTCGCGGACAGCCTCAATGCCGAAGTACTGCGCCGTTGCCTGCGCTACGTGCGCGAACGCTCCTCGCTGCAGCACACCCTGCAGAGCCTGGCCGAGCAGGACCCGCTCACCGGCATCGCCAACCGCCAGGGTTTCCAGACCCTGCTCGCCGCCCGCCTGAGCGAATGCGCCGGCCATGGCCTGGCGCTGGGGCATCTGGACCTGGACAACTTCCGCCACGTCAACGACGCCCTTGGCCACCAGTCCGGCGACCGGCTGATCCTGCAGGTGGTCGACCGCCTCAAGGCCCAATTGGACAACGGCGACCTCATCGCCCGCCTGGGCAGTGACGAATTCGCCCTGCTGCTGGATACCCGTCACGATCCGGCGCGGGTGGAATGGGTCGCCGAACGCATCATCGAGGCCCTTGGCGAGCCCTACCGGGTGGAGGGGGAAAGCCTGCTGCTGGGTTGCAGCCTGGGCATGGCCCATGCCCACGCCGGTGACGGCGCCGACCCGCTGATGTGGCATGCGCACATCGCCATGCAGCAGGCCAAGGCCCGTCAGGGCTGCACCTTCCATGTGTTCGACGAGCGTATCAACCGTGGCGCGCGCAGCCTCGCCGATCTGGAGAGCGAACTGCGCCGCGCCTTGCGTCGCGACGAGCTGGAACTGCACTACCAGCCGCGCCTGGACCTCAAGGATGGCCGCATCGTCGGCCTGGAAGCGCTGGTGCGCTGGCGCCATCCCGAACGCGGCCTGCTGACCCCGGGGGACTTCGTCCCGCTGGCGGAGGAAAGCGGGCTGATCGTGCCGCTCGGCTACTGGGTGATTTCCCGGGCCCTGCGCGACATGCAGTGGCTGCGTGGGCGCGGCCTGCCGCCGCTGCACATGGCGATCAACCTGTCGTTCCGCCAGTTTCAGGACGGCCAGCTGCTGCCAACCCTGGAGCGGCTGATCCGCCTGCGCGGCGTGGATGCCCGCTGGCTGGAATTCGAGCTCACCGAAACCGCCGTGATGCGTCGCAGCGACAAGGTGCTGCAGACCATGCAGGTCCTCGGCCGGCTGGGCGTGCGCTTCTCGCTGGATGACTTCGGCACCGGCTTCTCGTCCTTCGTGCACCTCAGCAGCCTGCCAATTACTCTGCTGAAGATCGACAAGAGCTTTGTCGGCGACATGCACGAGAGCCCGGAAAGCCTGCAACTGGTGCGGGCGATGATCAACCTGGCGCACAACCTCAACCTCGAGGTGGTGGCCGAGGGCGTCGAGACCCTTGAGCAGCAGAATCAGCTGACCCAGTTCGGCTGCGACCAGGTCCAGGGCTACGGGATCAGCCGGCCACTGCCGCTGGCGGAGCTGGCGCGCTTCCTGGTGTTCGGCGGCACCCGCGCGCTGCGCCTGCAGGATCCGATCAACAGCTGACCGGTGCGAGGGCCGCGCCCGCGGCCTGCGGACGTAGCAGCCGGGCAGTCTTGGCTTCGAACGCCAGGCACAGGCCGATCGCCGCGCAGGCCAGCCCCGATGCCAGCCCCCACCACACACCGCTGGGCCCCCAACCGACCGGGAAGGCCAGCAGCAACGCCATCGGCACCCCGACCACCCAGTAGCCGGCCAGCCCGACCAGGAAGGTGGTCCGCGCATCCTTCAAGCCGCGGATCGCGCCCATGGCGATGCTCTGGGTGCCGTCGAACAGCTCGAACCAGGCGGCAATCGCCAGCAGACTGACGGCCAGCTGCACCACCTCCTGGTTGGCCGGGTCGTCATGGTCGAGGAATAGACCGATGACGATGTCCGGCGCCAGCCAGAACAGCGCGGCGAAGGCGAACATGCAGGCGGCACCGAAGCCGATCCCCAGCCGTCCGGCACGGCGCGCCTCGACCAGCCGCCCGGCGCCGTAGTGCTGGCCGATGCGGAAGGTCACCGCATAGGAGATTCCCACCGGCACCATGAAGGCCACGTACACCGACTGGATGGCGATCTGGTGCGCGGCCAGCGCGGTGCTGCCGATGGTGCCCATGCACAGCGTGGCCACGGTGAACATCCCCGACTCGACCGCGTAGGTGCCGCCGATGGACAGCCCCAGGCGTAAGGATTCGCCGATTACCCGCACATCCGGGCGGATCAGCCCGCGCAGCAACGGATAGGCGCTGTAGGCCGGGTGCCAGCGCAGATAGAGCGCAAGGATCAGCGGCAGGGCGTTCATCACCACGGCGGTGACGATGCCGATCCCCGCCAGCCCCAGGCGCGGCAGGCCGAACAGGCCCTCGATAAAGGCGTAGTTCAGGGCGAAGTTGGCCAGCGCGCCGAGCACGCTGATCGCCATCACCGGGCCGGTGCGCTCGATGGCGCTGGTGAAGCCGCGCAGCACCATGAACACCATGTAGCCGGGCAGGGCGAAGACGATGCTGCGCAGGAAGCTCATGGTGCCCGCGACGGTTTCCGGCGCCTGGCCGAAGGTCAGCAGGATCGGCCCGAGGTTCCACAGCAGCAGCCCGGCCAGCAGGGAGAGCGCCAGGCCGATCCACAGGCCGGCTTGGGTCGCCTGGACTACTCCAGCGGTGTCCCGTGCCCCGTGACGGATCGCGACCAGGTTGCCGGTCGCGGCCACCACGCCCACGCAGAAGGTCGAGATCAGCGCGTAACTGGATGCGCCAAGGCCGCCGCTGGCCAGCGCCTCGCGGCCGAGCTTGCCCATCATCACGGTGTCGGTGAACACCATGGCCACGTAGGCCAACTGGGCGGCGATCAGCGGGCCGGCAAGGCGCAAGATGGCGGAGAGTTCGTCGCGGTACAGGCGTTTCATGAGTCAGGCTCAGTCAGCGGCGGCCCGCAGTGGGGCCTTCCGAATGGAAAGTGCCTCATTCTCTGGCGTCCGTGCGGGCGGGCACAAAAGGAAAAAAACGATGGCATTCATGAGTCATACTCATGCATTAGTGCCCTCGGAGCCCGCCATGAACCGCCAGTTGCCGCCCCTCTATGCCCTGCGCGCCTTCGAGGCCGCCGCCCGGCATGCGTCCTTCACCCGCGCGGCGGAAGAGCTGGCGATCACCCAGAGCGCGGTTAGCCGGCACATCAAGACCCTGGAGGAACACTTTGCCTGCCGCCTGTTCCAGCGTCGCGGCCGGCAACTGGAGCTGACAGAGCCGGCGCGCCTGCTGCTGCCCGGCCTGCGCGACGGTTTCGATTCGCTTGAGCGCGCCTGTTCCAGCCTGCGGGCGGAGGAGGGCGTGCTGCGCCTGAAGGCGCCCTCGACCATGACCATGCGCTGGCTGCTGTCGCGGTTGAGCAACTTCCGCATGTGCAACACCGACATCGAGGTGCAACTGACCAGTGCCTGGATGGACGTGGACCAGGTGGATTTCCTCAATGAACCCTTCGACTGCGCGGTATTGCTCAGTACCGGGCACTTCCCGCCGGATTGGGAGGGCACCCTGCTGTTCCCCGAATGGCTGATTCCGGTGGGCTCGCCGGCGCTGCTCGATGACGGCCCCTGGGACGCCGAGCGCCTGGCCGGCGCCGAGTTGCTGCACCCCACGCTCGATCGCCGCGACTGGCGCCGCTGGCTGCAACGCATGGGCCTGAGTGAGCAGGTTTCGCTCAAGGGCGGCCAGGTCTTCGACACCCTGGAACTAGGCATCGTCGCTGCGACGCGGGGCTATGGCGTGTCCATCGGCGACCTGGTGATGGTCGCCGAAGACGCCAACCAGGGCCGGCTGGCGTTGCCCTGGCCGAGCGCGGTGGCCAGCGGCGAGAGCTACTACCTGGTCTGGCCGCGGGCGCGCCGGCAGCAGGAGCGCCTGCGCCGGCTGCGCGACTTCCTGCTGGCCGAGGTGCAGGCCATGCAGCTGCCGCCGGTCGAGCTGCTCGATTAGCGCTGCCGCAGGCAGACAAGTCCTGGCGCGGACACGATGTTCCACGTCGGCTTCAGTAGTCGAGTTGAAATAGAGCTTTGCTAGGGTCTTTGGTGGACTAGTCCAGGGAGAGGCCCGCAGCGGGCTTTTTCCAACCCAAAAAGACCACCTCGGGGGAACCCCATGAAGCCCATGCGTACTCTGCTCGCCAGCCTGCTTCTCGCCAGCACCGCCGTTGCCGCCACCGCTAATGCCGCCACTGAGCTCAAGCACTGGCCGGAACCGGCCGCGAAACAGCTCGACGCCCTGATCGCCGCCAACGCCAACAAGGGCGCCTTCGCGGTCTTCGACATGGACAACACCAGCTACCGCTACGACCTGGAAGAGTCGCTGCTGCCCTTCCTGGAAATGAAGGGCGTGCTGACCCGCGAGAAGCTCGACCCCTCGCTCAAGCTGATTCCGTTCAAGGACGTGAACGGCCACAAGGAGAGCCTCAACAGCTACTACTACCGGCTCTGCGAAGTGGACGACATGGTCTGCTACCCCTGGGTCGCCCAGGTGTTCTCCGGCTTCACACTCAACGAACTCAAGGGCTACGTCGACGAGCTGATGGCCTACGGCAAGCCGGTGCCCAGCACCTACTACGAAGGCGATGAGGTCAAGACCATCGAGATCAACCCGCCGAAGGTCTACACCGGCCAGGCCGAGCTGTACAACAAGCTGATGGAGAACGGCATCGAGGTCTACGTGATGACCGCCGCCCACGAGGAACTGGTGCGCATGGTCGCCAGCGATCCGAAGTATGGCTACAACGTGAAGCCGCAGAACGTCATCGGCGTCAGCACCCTGCTGAAGGATCGCAAGAGCGGCGAGCTGACCACCGCACGCAAGCAGATCACCGCCGGCAAGTACGATCCCAAGGCCAACATGGACATGGAAGTCACCCCCTACCTGTGGACCCCGGCGATCTGGATGGCCGGCAAGCAGGCGGGCATCCTCACCTACATCGACCAGTTCAAGCGCCCGATCCTGGTTGCCGGTGACACCCCCAGCAGCGACGGCTACATGCTGTTCAACGGCACTGCCGAGAACGGCATCCACCTGTGGGTCAACCGCAAGCCCAAGTACATGGACCAGCTCAACGGCATGATCAAGAAGAACGCCGAGACCCAGGCCAAGCTGGGCCAGACGGTCACCGCCGACAAGAACTGGGTGATCGTGAAGCCTGAAGAGATCCAGTAACACTAGGCCGCGTACGTAGGATGGCGTAGAGCGGAGCGAAACCCGTCGATGCCGTGCATCGACAGCATGGGTATCGCTTCGCTCCACCCATCCTACGAACTGGGTGATCGTGAAGCCTGAAGAGATCCAGTAACACTAGGCCGCGTACGTAGGATGGCGTAGAGCGGAGCGAAACCCATCGATACCGTGCACCGACAGCATGGGTATCGCTTCGCTCCACCCATCCTACGAACGACCCCAGCACACCACAGGCGACGGGCAGAATCCTGTAGGACTGGCCCAGTCCTTGCTCGCGAACATTCCCAGGTCCCAATTCCTCAGAACGGCACCGTCGAAAGGACTTTCCCCCGAATTTCCCGACAGCCTCTCAGTTCCCGAAAGTCGTCCGACAGGTCCGAGGTTTTGGCGGCGGAGAGCTTGGGAACGCCCCTACACTCCCGCGGCATTGCGGTCCTACAAGGCCACTGCTTAGCGTTTCGCCTGCCACAGCGTCATCGTGGCCGGGCGTGGAAACCCGTGCAGTGTTGTTGTCGCTGTAAGCAGTGGCGGTCCGGCACCTCTTCGGTGCCGGGTTCGCTTTGCTGTCTATGGCGGGCCGTGTGAGGCGGGCTTCGGTCCGGCCGGCTTTGTGACAACATTGCGCTGGTTTCCACCCTTGCACGGTCCGCCTCCCTCTTTCGGATGTTTCGGGCGGCGGCTTCTTGAACGTACAAGGAGCTACAGCATGGACAACTCGCTTTCCCCGACCGACGACGGCCTGATCCCCACCGGCTTCACCCGCCACAACCACCGGCTGCGCGCGCTGCTGATCGAACAGCAGGCGTGGTTCATCGCCCGCGACCTGGGCAAGCTGCTCAGTCGCCCGGTCCCTCCCCAGATCATCGCCCAACTCGACAGCGACCAGCGCCGCCACGAACGTCTGGCCGGTATGCAGGACCCGGAGCTGCTGATCAGCGAAAGCGGCCTTTATGCACTACTGCTGATCTATTGCTATCACCCGGAAAACCGCAGCCTGCGCCAGTGGCTGACCCACGACGTGCTGCCGGTGCTGCGCGATTCACCCAACCACGACCTGCGCCTGCCGCGCCGGCGCATGGAGCAGTTGCTGGGGCAGTCGCTGTCGGTGCTGGACTGGCAAGGCAAGCTGTGGGTGCGCTGGGGAGATGCCGTGCGCCTGATGGAGGACAGCCTCCACACCTGATCCCGGGCAGGGGCTTCACCTGGACGTAGGGCGTACAACCGTTCGCGGTTGTACGCCGATACACCTGAACCATTGGCCGTTCCGAGGCTGACCTCGGAGTGCCCTGAAACCGCGGATGAACGGCGGATAACGTCGAACGTTATCCGCCCTGCGGGAATGGTTGGATCAGTCCTTGATCCGCCCCAAGCCGTATTCCAGGCTGGCGGCGGAAAGCTCGCCCATCTGGCTGTGCTTCAGGCGGCCCTGGGCGTCGTAGAACAGTGTGGTGGGCATGCCATAGGAGCCGGTGGCCTGGCCCAGGCGATTGCCACTGTCGAGCAGCACCGCCGCTTCGCTCAGGCCCTGGTCGCGGAGGAAACGCTGCACCGCCTCGGCGGACTCACCCTGGTTGACCAGCAGGAAGCGCACATCGCTGCGTTGCTGCTGGGCGGCCTCCAGCACCGACATCTCGCGCCGGCACGGCGGGCACCAGCTGGCCCAGAGATTGACCACCAGTGGCCGGCCATCCAGCGCGCGCAGGTCGATCGGCTGGCCGTGCAGGTCCATCACGGTCAGGGCGGGAATCTGCTGGCTGCGGTCCAGCGCCGAGACCACCGCGCTGCTGCCTCCCCAGACACAGGCACCGACCACCGCGGCCACTGCCAGCGGCCGCCGCAGCGCCACCTTGCGCCAGGCCAGCAGGCCGCCGATCAGCAGCGCCGCGAGGATGCCCGGCAGGGCGAGGAAGCCACCATCGCGGATATCCACGATGCTCAGCGGCGTCGCCCCGTACTGCTCGGCATAGCGGGCGACGAAGGCCAGCCGCGCCACCAGCAGGCCGCCGAGGAACATGCCGAACAGCGCGCCTTCGGGATTGGCGCCGCGCTTGCGACCGGCCAGCCAGCCGGCGAAGAGCGCGGCGAAGAAGCCGAGGTAGAGCAGCACATGAGGCAGGGGAATGGCCAGGGAGCCGAGGGTGAGACTGGTCAACACGAGTCGCCTTGAATCGAGAGTGCCTTGCGGAAGCCATGGAAGGTACAGCAGCCCGACGCCGCTCGGCAGCGCCAGGCTGTGGATAAATGTTTCCCGTCAGGCTGGCAGCAGCTCCTCGTCCTGCGCGCGGCGCTCTGCGGTCAGGCGCGTGGCGCAGGCGCCGACCTTGCGCACGGCGTCCTCGATGCGCGCCAGGTCGCGGCTGGAATAGTTCATCCGGATGCAATTGCGGTACTTGCCCGAGGCGGAAAAGATGTTGCCCGCCGCCACCTGTACGCTGTCGCGGCGCAGCTCCTGGTTGAGCCGCACGCTGTCGAACTGCTCGTCCATCTCCACCCAGAGCATGAAGCCGCCGCGCGGCCGGCTGGCCAGGGTGCCTTCGGGGAAGTAGCGGCCGATCCATTCGGTCATCAGGTCGCGGTGGCGTTGGTACTGCGCGCGCATGCGGCGAATGTGCGGCTCGTAGTGGCCGCCGCCGACGAACTCGGCCAGGGCCATCTGCGGCTGCGGCGCGCACGTGCCGCTGGCGATGTACTTGAAGTGCAGGATGCGGTCCAGGTAACGCCCCGGTACCACCCAGCCGGTGCGCAGGCCGGGCGCCACGGTCTTGGAGAAGGAACTGGCCAGCAGCACGCGGTCATCGGCATCGAAGGACTTGATGCTGCGCGGTCGTGGGAAGGCATAGGCCAGCTCGCCGTAGACGTCATCTTCGAGGATCGGCACGTCATAGCGCGCCGCCAGGCACAACAGGGCGCGCTTGCGGGCGTCGGGCATGATGTAGCCCAGCGGGTTGTTGCAGTTGGGGGTGAGCAGGATCAGCTTCACCGGCCACTGCTCCATGGCCAGCTCCAGTGCTTCCAGGCTGACGCCGTTGATCGGGTCGGTGGGGATTTCCAGCGCCTTGAGCCCATAGGCCTTGAGCGCCTGCATGGCGCCGTGGAAGCTCGGCGAGTCGATGGCCACGATGTCCCCCGGCTGGCAGATGGCGCGCAGGGTGATCGCCAGCGCTTCCTGGCAACCGGTGGTGACGACGATCTCGCTGGGCGGTACCTGGCAGCCGGAGTCGAGCATCAGCCGGGCGATCTGTTCGCGCAGATCCAGCGAGCCCTGGATGCCTTCGTAGCCGAGGCTGTGCATATCGGTGCGCCGGGCGGCGTGGACCATCGCGCGTTGCAGTGGCTTGAGCGAGGGGCTGGTGACGTCCGGCGTGCCGCGCCCGAGCTGGACGAAATCGTTGCCCGGCGCGCGTCGCACCTGCTCCAGCACCTGGTCCCACTGCGAAACATCCACTGGCCGTTGCGCCGGACGGGTCATCGCCGGCAGCGCCGGCAGATGACGGCGTTCGGGCACGAAATAGCCGGACTTCGGCCGGGGTTCCACCAGTCCCGAGTCTTCCAGCACGCGGTAGGCCTGCTGCACCGTGCTGATGCTGACGCCGTGCTCCTCGCTCAGCGCGCGCACCGAGGGCAGACGGTCGCCGGGGCGGTACAGCCCCTGCTCGATGCGTTCGCCAAGGGTGGTGGCGAGCTGCGCATAGCGCTTCATGACAGATCTCCCGAGCTGCACGTGGCTGGTAATAAGCAGTACAGATCGAACAAAAATACGCCATTCAGAGGCTTTTCGCGCCTCTCTGTATGGAGAAAATTCAAGGGTGTTGAATCTGTAATGCTTTTTGCCGATTCGTCAGGCTATCCCCACATCCGGTGATCCCGAGAGAGGAGGAGCGACGACATGACCGGCATGAGCGATGTACGCCTGACCCTGTATCAACAGGAGCTGCTGGGCCTTCCCGAACCCCGTGTGATTCCGAGTGGCCCGCAGGAAAGCCGCTGGCAGCAGTTCTGGCGCCGACTGCGCACCCGCAAGCAATTGCTGGAGCTCTCCGACGAACAACTGCGCGATATCGGCGTCAGCCGAGAGCAGGCGCGGCTGGAGGCGATGCGGCCGTTCTGGCGCTGCTGACCAGAAGCTGACCATTCAGGGAGTACTTATGAGCGAGACGCGTGCTGCTGTGTTCGAACGGATCGCCGGCGAACTCGGCTACGACTTCAGCGGTGAAATGAAGATCGGTGGGAACTACGTGCCTTTCCTCATCGAGGGAAATCAGGTGCACCTCAGTGGGCAGATTCCACGGGTGGGCAATGAGATCGTCGTTACCGGTCGGGCGGGCAGCGAGGTGTCGTTGGCCGACGCCCAGTTGGCCGCCAAGGTCTGCGTGATGCGGGCGCTGGCGCTGTTGCGGCAGGCGCTGGGCGATCTGGACCGCGTGCGCAAGGTCCTGCAGCTCAATGTGTTCGTACAGTCGGCGGAGCACTTCACGCAACAGAGCGAGGTGGCCGACGGCGCGTCGGCCGTGCTGTATGAGGTGCTGGGCGCGGCCGGCGTGCACACGCGCACTTCGGTCGGTGTCTATCAGTTGCCGAAGAATGCGACGGTCGAGTTGAACCTCCTCGCCGTCGCGCAGGACCTGCCCGGCTAGTGCCCCGCCCGGTACTGCAGCGCTTCGGCCAGGTGGGGGCGGGCGATGCTCTCCGCCTGCTGCAGGTCGGCCAGGGTGCGCGCCACCTTGAGAATCCGGTGCAGGGCGCGCAACGAAAGGTTCAGGCGCTCGCCGGCTTTTTCCAGCCATGCCTGGTCTTCCGGGCTCAATGCACAATGTTGGTGCATCTTCTTCAGGTCGAGGAAAGCATTTGCGCAGCCCTGTCGGTCCAGCTGGCGCTGGCGCGCGGCGGCGACCTGCACGGCCAGCTCGGCACTGCTGGTGCTGGGGCCGCTGGGGGCGAGGCTGGTGCTCTCGCGGCTGACAGTCAGGTGCAGGTCGATGCGGTCCAGTAGCGGCCCGGAGAGCTTGGCGCGATAGCGCTGGATCTGTTCCGGCGTGCAGCGGCAGCGGCCGCTGGGGTCGCCGAGATAGCCGCACGGGCAGGGGTTCATCGCCGCCACCAGCTGGAAGCGAGCCGGGAAGCGCACGCGGCCGTTGGCGCGGGAGATGACAATTTCGCCACCTTCCAAGGGTTCTCTCAGCACCTCAAGCACCTTGCGATCGAACTCCGGAAGCTCATCCAGGAAAAGCACCCCTTCATGGGCCAGCGTGATCTCACCCGGCTGTGGGCGACTGCCGCCGCCGACCAGCGCGGGTGCCGACGCCGTATGGTGCGGCTGGCGGAAGGGGCGTTGCGGCCAGTGGGTCAAGGGGCCGCGTCCGGCGACGGAATGGATTGCCGCCACCTGCAAGGCTTCGTCTTCATCCAGTGGCGGCATCAGGCCGGGCAGGCGGCTGGCCAGGAGTGTCTTGCCGGTGCCGGGCGGGCCGCTGAGCAGGAGGTTGTGCGCCCCGGCGGCGGCCACCAATAGGGCGCGCTTGGCAGCCGTCTGGCCCTGCACTTCGGCAAGATCGGGGTAGGGCGGCGTGCTGCGCAGCAGGCCGTTCGCCTCGTAGGGACGCAGGCGCTCCTGGCCGCTGAAGTGCGCGGCCAGTTCCAGCAGATGGCCGACCGCATAGACGGTCAGCCCGCTGGCGAGGCTGGCTTCCTCGGCATTCTCCTTCGGCACCACCAGCGCCCGCCCGGCGGCGCGGGCGGCCAGTGCGGCGGGCAATACGCCAGGCACCGGGCGCAGGGTGCCGGACAGCGCCAGTTCACCCAGGCATTCCAGATCATCCAGGCCGCTGGCATCGGCGAGTTGCCCGCTGGCGGCGAGGATGCCCAGGGCAATGGCCAGGTCGAAGCGCCCGCCGTCCTTCGGCAGGTCGGCCGGGGCGAGATTCAGGGTGATGCGACGGGCGGGGAAGTCGAAGCCGGCATTGAGCAGGGCGCTGCGGACGCGGTCCTTGCTCTCCTTCACGGCGCCTTCGGGCAGGCCGACCAGGGTCAGCGACGGCAGGCCGTTGGCCAGATGCGCCTCGACGGTGACACCGGGTGCTTCTACACCGACCTGGGCACGGCTGTGGACGACGGCGAGGGACATGGATCACTCCTTGATCGCATGCCGCCCCGCCGGTGGAGCTTCCCTGCCTGTTTTACTCGGCTGGGGCGGCGTCGGCGGGCGGCGAGAGCCTGGCTTCCATTTCCGCGACCTTGGCTTCCAGGGCCTCGAGGCGTGCGCGGGTGCGGGCGAGCACCACCATCTGGCTGTCGAACTCGTCACGGCTGACCAGGTCGAGCTTGCTGAAGGCGCTCTGCATCAGAACCTTGAACTGGGCTTCCAGCTCGGCCTTCGGCAAGGGCGATTCGCCGCCGAACAGGCGTCCGGCTTGTTGGCTGATGGCATCGAGGAAGGCTTTGGGCGGCAGCATGGTTCATGGGTTCCGGATTGAATCAGAGCGCAGTCTATCACGCAGCCGGTGGCGGCTGCGGCGTGCGGGGTTGCACGCTTTTTGAGCAGTGTGTCCGCTCACCGTGCATGTTTTCGGTGCGCCACAAGGGCGCTGGCGAATCGCCAGAAAGCCGCATTTCGGACCAAGTGCCTGATGTCTCGGGCATTTCCGGGAACTGGCAAGCTTCATGCTTTGGGGCAGATATGGCGTGCACCGATGCAGTTCCGGTGCAGCAGGCGAAGCGGTGGATCGCAACGCATCAAGCGGCTGGATAAGAGTCGGAGTGCTGAGGTAGGGCGGCCGGCGCATTACAAAAGCCAGACACTGCGCTTAGACTTGTCTCCGGGTTCGTTCTTCCTGGGGCGGGTCCACCAAAACACGGGAGAGAGTTACATGAAGCTAGTCACAGCCATCATCAAGCCGTTCAAGCTGGACGACGTTCGTGAGTCGCTGTCCGAGATCGGCGTGCAGGGCATCACTGTGACCGAAGTCAAGGGCTTCGGCCGGCAGAAGGGCCACACCGAGCTGTACCGTGGCGCGGAATACGTCGTCGATTTCCTGCCTAAGGTGAAGATCGACGTCGCCATCGCCGATGACCAACTGGATCGTGTTATCGAAGCCATCACCAAGGCCGCCAACACCGGGAAGATCGGTGACGGCAAGATCTTTGTCGTAAATCTGGAACAGGCCATTCGTATCCGTACCGGCGAAACCGGCACCGACGCGATCTAAGCCAAGCCCACACCGAACCCCACGCCCCAGGAGAAACACAATGACTCTGCGCAGATACGCAGGGCTAGGCGCCCTATTGCCTCTCGCAATGCCCGGACTGGCCCTGGCCGATGAGGCCGCGGCCCCCGTCCTGAACAGCGGTGACACCGCCTGGATGCTGATTTCCAGCGCGCTCGTGCTGCTGATGACCATCCCTGGCCTGGCGCTGTTCTACGGCGGCATGGTGCGCGCCAAGAACGTGCTGTCGATCATGATGCAGTGCTTCGCGATCACCGCGCTGGTCAGCATCCTCTGGGTCGTCTATGGCTACAGCCTGGCCTTCGACACCGTGGGCATGGCAAAGGGCGTGACCAACTTCGCTTCTTTCGTCGGCGGCCTGGACAAGGCGTTCCTCGCCGGCCTGACCAGCAACGGCCTGACCTCCGCCACCGCGCTGTTCCCCGAAAGCGTGTTCGTGATGTTCCAGATGACCTTCGCGATCATCACCCCGGCGCTGATCGTCGGCGCCTTCGCCGAGCGCATGAAATTCTCCGCCCTGCTGATCTTCACCGCGCTGTGGTTCACCCTGGTCTACGCGCCGATCGCCCACATGGTCTGGAGTGGTGACGGCGGCCTGCTGTGGGACTGGGGCGTACTGGACTTTGCCGGTGGCACCGTGGTGCACATCAACGCCGGTGTGGCGGGCTTGGTTGCCGCGCTGGTGATGGGCAAGCGCAAGGGCTACCCGAATGCCGCCATGGCGCCGCACAACCTGGGCTACACCCTGATCGGCGCCGCCCTGCTGTGGGTCGGCTGGTTCGGCTTCAACGCCGGCTCCGCCGCCGCCGCCAACGGCACCGCCGGCATGGCCATGCTGGTCACCCAGATCGCCACCGCTGCCGCCGCCCTGGGCTGGATGTTCGCCGAGTGGATCACCCACGGTAAGCCGAGTGCCCTGGGCATCGCTTCCGGCGTGGTTGCCGGCCTGGTCGCCGTCACCCCGGCCGCCGGCACCTGCGGCCCGATGGGCGCCATCGTGATCGGCCTGGCCGCCGGCGTGATCTGTTTCTTCGCCGCCACCAGCCTCAAGCGCGCGGTCGGCTACGACGACTCGCTGGACGCCTTTGGTGTACACGCGGTCGGCGGTATCGTCGGCGCCCTGCTCACCGGTGTGTTCGCAGCGCCGGCCCTGGGCGGCTTCGGCACCGTCACCAACATCGGCGCCCAACTGTTCATCCAGTTCAAGGGCGTGGCCTTCACCATTGGCTACACCGCGATCGTCAGCTTCGTGATCCTCAAGGTGCTGGACCTGGTGATGGGCCTGCGCGTCACCGAGGAAGAGGAAACCATGGGTCTGGACCTCTCCCTGCACAACGAGCGCGGCTACAACCTGTAAGGGTTCGCGCAAGTTCGACGAAGGGCGCCTACGGGCGCCCTTTGTTTTTTTGAGCATCACGCTAGAATGCGCGCGCATCACCGTTCCCGACGGAGGAGGGCCCGCCATGTGGCAGCAGAAATCCATCACCCTGCGCCCTCGTTCGCGAGGTTTCCACCTGGTCACCGAGGAAGTTCTGGCCGCGTTGCCGGAACTCGCGCAGTGCCGCGTCGGTCTGCTGCACCTGCTTTTGCAGCACACCTCGGCATCGCTGACGGTGAACGAAAATGCCGATCCCTCGGTGCGCCGCGACTTCGAGCGATTCTTCAATCGCCTGGTGCCGCAGGGCGAGGGCGGTTACGAACATGATTACGAAGGCCCTGACGATTTGCCGGCGCACTTCAAGGCCAGCCTGCTGGGCTGCCAGCTGACCCTGCCGATACAGGATGGCCACTTGGCAATGGGCACCTGGCAGGGTATCTATCTCGGCGAGCACCGTGACCACGGGGGCCCGCGCAGGATAGTGGCGACCTGGCAGGGCGAGCTTGTGTGAATTTTTTCCAGCTGCGTTCGTCAAAGCGCGCAGCTGGGCTATAACTAACGTGCTTTGCAGCACCACAGAGGTTGAATAATGAGCGACGAAGAACTGGAACAGGACGAGCTGGACGGCGCCGACGAGGACGATGGCGAGGAACTCGCCGCGGCTGACGATGGCGATACCGAAGCAGACAGCGGCGATGGGGATGAAGCCCCTTCTTCCAAGGGCGGTGGCAAGAAAGCCAAGGCCTCGGTAGAGGAAGAGGAACTGCCCTCGGTCGAAGCCAAGCAGAAGGAGCGCGATGCCCTGGCCAAGGCGATGGAGGACTTCCTCACTCGCGGTGGCAAGGTGCAGGAGATCGAACCCAACGTGGTCGCCGATCCGCCCAAGAAGCCGGATAGCAAATACGGCAGCCGCCCTATCTGATATCTGACGTGACATGAAAAAGCCCCGCCACTCCCGAGAGGGAATGGCGGGGCTTTTTCATGTCTGTTTGCGCGATTTCAGCGTCTATTGGTGTTCGCGCGTCACACCCTACGGGATGTGCCGGCTCGTGCGGGTGTCCCCTGTAGGAGCGGGCCATGCCCGCGATTCGCGCGCATGGCGCGCTCCTACAAAAGCTGAAGCCTCAGAGTTTTGCCAACACCGCCGGCAGCTCCGCCAGGTTGTGAATGATCGCGCTGGGCGCTTCCTCGCCGTCCCACACCTTGCGCGCCGGATTGAACCAGATCGCCTTCATCCCCGCGCGCCGAGCCCCGGCAATGTCGTCGCTGGGATGGTCGCCAATGTGAACCGCGTGCTCCGCCGTTACGCCGCCGCGCTTGAGCGCTTCCTGGAACGGATGCGGATCGGGCTTGCCGACGCCCAGCTCTTCCGCGCACAGCGCAAACTGGAAGTAATCGGCCAGCCCCAGCCGGCGAACATCGGCATTGCCATTGGTGAGCACGCCCAGGATGAACCGATTGGCCAGCCGTTCCAGCGTCGGGTGTACCTCGGGGAACAGCGCCACCTGGTGCCGCGCGTGGAGAAAGGCCTGGAAACCGGCTTCGGCCAGCTCGCGCGCCTCGACCTGTGGATATCCGGCGTCGAGCAGCGCGTGGAGCAGGATGCGCCGACGCAGTTCGCTCAGGCGGTGCTTGAGCATCGGGTCCTGTTCCATCAGCCGCGAGCGGATCGCCCACAGGTGCTCGATGGGCACCGGGCCGAGCCGTGCGGCGTTCACCGCCAGCCATTCGCGCAGGGTGGCTTCCGCGCTGTTCATCACCGGGGTGACGTCCCACAGCGTGTCATCGAGGTCGAAGGTGACCAGACGGATACTCATTCTTCAGCTCCCGGCTCGCCGTCGTGCTTGCGGCGCGCCCGCGGGTGCGCCTGGTCATAGACCGAGGCGAGGTGTTGGAAATCCAGGTGGGTGTAGATCTGCGTGGTGGCGATGTCGGCGTGGCCGAGCAGTTCCTGTACGGCACGCAGGTCCTGCGACGACTCCAGCATGTGGCTGGCGAAGGAGTGTCGCAGCATGTGCGGGTGCAGGTGCTGGCCGAGCTCGCGCACGCCGGCCTCGCGCACCCGCAGTTGAATGGCGCGCGGCGTCAGGCGCTTGCCGCTGCGGCCGATGAATACCGCGTTGTCCTGCGGCGAGGCCAGCGCGCGCAGGGGCAGCCAGGCCGCGATGGCCTGCCGCGCCGCGCGACCCACCGGCAGCTCGCGGACCTTGTTGCCCTTGCCGTGCACGCGCACGAGACCTTCCTTGAGGTCGAGCCATTCCAGGTCGAGGCCGACCAGTTCGGACAGGCGCAGGCCGGAGGAATAGAACAGCTCCAGCACGGCCTGGTCGCGGCGGGCGATGAAGTCGTCCTCTACGCCGCCGTCGAGCAGCTGCGCGGTGCGGTCGGTGTCGAGGGTGCGCGGCAGCTTGCGCGCGCCCTTGGGTGCGGAGAGACCGTCGGCCGGGTTGTGCCGGCAGCGGCCCTCGCGGATCAGGTACTGGAACAGCCCGCGGGTAGCCGAGAGCAAGCGTGCCAGGCTGCGGCTGGCCAGGCCCTGCTGGTGCAGGCGGGCGACGAACAGGCGCAGCTCGCGCACCTGCAGCGCCGGCCAGTCGGTGATCGAGGCTTTCTCGCAGAGTGTGGCCAGGCGTGCGAGGTCGCGGCGGTAGCCATCGAGCGTGTGGACGGACACCTGGCGTTCGCTGCGCAGGTGTTCCATGTAGGCGTCGATGTCGGCTTCAAGCTTCAAGCGTCAGCTCCAAGTACAGCATGCATGCTCTTGCAGCTTACAGCGTGAGGTGTGCCGCCGCTCTTATCTGACCGACCGCAGCGGCGTGGAGAAACGCGGCAGGGTCCGCGCGAGGACTTCGGCGACATAGCCGAGGAACAGGGTGCCCAGGGAGCTCTTGTAGTGCTGCGGATCGGGGCTGCCGATCGCCAGTACGCCGTGCAGGCCCTGGAAGGTCAGCGGCACCACGGCGGCGGAGCCGACCTGCTCGCGTTCGTCTTCGCAGAACAGGAAGGCCAGCTCGTGGGGACGCAGTACGCCGCAAACGGTCTTGCCGCCCGACAGCAGGCCGCCAATCGCCTGGTGCGCCTCGGCACTGCTCACCGAGCGGCCCACCGGCAGGTTGTTGTCGCTGAACAGGATCAGGCTGACGAAGGGCACCTGGAATTCGTGACGCAGGCTGTCTTCCACGGTGCTGACGATGTCTTCCAGGCTGGTGGCGTCGAGCAGGTCGAGCACCAGCCGGCGGGTCTTGTCGAACAGCCGGTCGTTTTCGCGGGCCACGTCCATCAGCTGCGACAGTCGATGGCGCATCTCGATGTTGCGCTCGCGCAGCAGACGCACCTGGCGCTCCACCAGCGACACGGCATCGCCCGGCTGGTGCGGGATGCGCATCTCCGGGATCAGCTCGTCATGGTCGACGAAGAACTCCGGGTGCCGACGGAGATAGTCGGCAACCTGGTCGGCTTCGAGCGTAACGGTCGGTTCCTGGGTATCGGTGGTCATAAGCGTCCCGGTTATAGACGTACCTGGCCTTCGAAGACCCGCACCGCGGGCCCGGTCATCATAACGGGCTGACCCGGTCCTGCCCACTCGATGGACAACCGTCCGCCGGGAAGCTCGATCTGTACCGGCGATTGCAGCCAGCCCTGACGGATGCCGGCGACCGCCGCCGCGCAGGCGCCGGTGCCGCAGGCCAGCGTCTCGCCGACGCCGCGCTCCCAGACGCGCAGGCGCGCCTGGTTCGGGTTCACCACCTGCAGGAAGCCGATGTTGGCCTTCTGCGGGAAGCTTTCGTGGACTTCCAGTTTCGGTCCCAGGGTGCGTACCGGGGCGCTGTCCACGTCATCCACGCGCAGCACGCCGTGCGGGTTGCCCATGGAGATCGCGGCGAGCTCGAAGCGCTGGCCGTCCACTTCGACGGGGTAGCTCAGCGCCTCGGCGTCGGCCTGGAACGGCACCTGTTCGGGCGTCAGGCGCGGTGCGCCCATGTTGACCGTGACCTGGCCATCGTTGGTCAGGGTCAGTTCGATCATCCCGCCCTTGGTTTCCACGCGAATGGTCTTCTTCACCGTCAGGCGTTTGTCGACCACGAAGCGGGCGAAGCAGCGCGCGCCGTTGCCGCACTGTTCAACCTCGGTACCGTCGCAGTTGAAGATGCGGTAGCGGAAATCCGCCTCCGGTGTGCTCGGCGGCTCGACGATCAGCAGTTGATCGAAACCGACCCCGAAATTGCGGTCGCCCCACTGTTTCACGTGGCGTGGTTGCACATGGGCGTGCTGGCTGACCAGGTCCAGGACCATGAAGTCATTACCCAGCCCATGCATCTTGGTAAAGCGCAGAAGCATCGTCGTCTCGGCCTCAGTCCGGCAGCAGGCTTTCGCCGGCGAATAGCTCTTGTATCGTCTCGCGGCGACGCACTTCGTGCGCGGCCGAGCCATCCACCAGCACCTCGGCGGCGCGGCCCCGGGTGTTGTAGTTGGAACTCATCACGAAACCATAGGCGCCGGCCGAACGAACGGCCAGCAGGTCACCTTCTTCCGGGGCGGGGCTGTGCAGCCGGGCGAAGAAGTCGCCCATTGCACAGGTCGGCGTGCCGATACGCGCGGCGATCGCCGAATACGACACGGCCTCCGCGATCGGCTGCCCGTCGCGGACGTTGAAGGCGTCCATGGGAAGCGCCCTCAGAGACCGTAGCGGTCCTTGCTGTGTTCGCTCTTGGCCTTCTGGTCGTCCGGCAGGTACAGCGGGCCTTTCTGGCCACAGCCGGCCAGCGCGGCGGTCAGTACGGCCAGCGCGACGAAGGGAAGCATCAGTCGCTTCATGGCGGAATCCTTGTAATAAAGCGTCAATTGGACCGGAGTATACCGACCCCCCGCCGGCTTGCCTATTCAAGCGGGCTCCCGCCCGGCGGGCCTTCCCGGTAGGATGCCGACAAAAAAACGGAATGCTCGATGGACTATCGCGATCCCCTGCCCAGTTCGGTGTCGGTGGCCTACCTGAAGGGCCTCGTGGAGCATCTGCAGCGCCAGGGCGTCGATCCGGCGCAACTGCTGGCGACGGTGCGCCTGGAACCGTCGATCCTCAGCCAGCGCGACCAGCGCATCGCCGCCAGTGCCTACCTGGAGCTGGTGGGCGCCGGCGTGCGGCTGAGCGGTGACGGCAATCTCGGCCTGCACCTGGGCGAGGCGGTACGCCCCGGTTACTACGGCGTGCTGGGTTACCTGATCATGAGTTGCGCGACCCTTGCCGACGCCCTGCATCGCCAGGCGCGCTATGCCGCGCTGGTGGGTAACCTGGGCCGCGTGGAGCTGGCCGACGAGCCGCCGCGCGCGGGTTGCGAGGCGTTGGTGAAGCACAGCTGGGAGCCGCTGCTGCCGCAACAGCAGCGCCAGATGAGCGAAGAGACGCTGGCCGGCTGGGTCAGCTTCGGTCACTGGGTCAGTGGCGTGGACGAGGCGCCGTTCGAGGTGCGTTTCAGCCACCCTGCGCCGGCGGATACCCGCGAGCATGAGCGCATCTTCCGCTGCCCGGTGCTGTTCGACCAGCCGGACAATGCCCTGGTCTTCCCCAGGCGCCTGCTGAACCTGCCGCTGGGCCAGGCCGACGCCGAGGTACGGCGCACCCTGGACGCCTACGCCGAGCGCCTGCTCGCGGAAATCAACAAGGGAGACAACGTGCTTGATCGCGCCCGCCTGGAGCTGGCGCGCCAGTTGCCGGAACAGGGCGCGGACCTGGAGCGTCTGTCTCAGGCCCTTGCCCTGAGCCCGCGCACCTTGCAGCGCCGGCTGCGCGACATCGGCCTCTCCTTCAGCCAACTGCTGGATGAAACCCGCCAGCAACTGGTGCTGCACTACCTGCGCGACCCGGCGCTGGACAGCGCCGACATCGCCTATCTGCTGGGTTTCAGCGAGGCCGGTTCGCTCGCCCGCGCATTCCGGCGCTGGACGGGGCAGAGTCTGGGCGAATACCGGCGTAAACTGACGCCTTTGACCGATCCCGAGGACGATGCATGAGCACTTTGAGCGAAGCCCGCTTCCATGACCTGGTGGATGCCGTACAGGCAACGGTGGAGGACGCCTTCGACGACAGCGACCTGGACGTGGACCTGGAAAACTCCAGCGGCGTACTGACCGTGCGCTTCGAGAACGGCACCCAGCTGATCCTCAGCCGCCAGCCGGCCCTGCGCCAGCTGTGGGTGGCGGCGCGCTCCGGCGGCTTCCACTTCGACTACGACGAATCCGGCTCGCTGTGGATCAGCGCCAGCACCCGCGAGCCGCTGGGGGCGCTGCTCAACCGCGCGACCCTGGAGCAGGCGGGCGAGGATGTCGACTTCCCCGGCATCTGAGCCGCAGGCGAGCGTTGCCTCGCCCTGCTGCCGGCGCTGTTGCCTGGACGACGCGGACGTCTGCCTCGGCTGTGGCCGCACCCTGGGCGAAATCCTGGAGTGGAACGGAGCGGACGGCGAGCGGCGCCGGGCGATCCTGGCGGACTGCGAAAAGCGCCGAAACAACCGCTCACCCGAGTGGTGACTGGTTGGTATTGCTTATTTTCTGCGCTGTGTTAGTGTCCAGAAAAACCCCGCCTTAGGGCGGGGTTTTTCATTTTTCGAATTCCGGAACGCTTTCGATACCCGATGGCGTTCGCCGCCAGAATGAACCAGGGCCCCGAACGCGCGAGCGTCCGGGGCTCTCCTGTAAGGAGACTGCCAACCATCATGACCACGACACCCATCACCGTTACTCGACTCGACCTGCAACGTCTGGAGCGCCTGCTCGACAGCCTGGATGAGTACGGCCCCGCTGCCGAGGCGCTGGAGGCCGAGCTGGCCCGTGCCACGGTCGTTGGCCACGACGAGGTACCGCCGGGCGTGGTCACGATGAATTCCACCGTGCGCTGCCGCGAGGAAGGCAGTGGCAAGGAATATCACCTGACGCTGGTCTACCCGGCCGACGTCGGCGGTGATGGCAAGGTGTCGATCCTGGCTCCGGTGGGCACTGCGCTACTGGGCCTGACCACCGGCCAGAGCATCGATTGGCCGGCACCCAGTGGCAAGACCCTGAAGCTGACCCTGCTGGAAGTGGAATACCAGCCCGAGGCTGCCGGCGACTTCGATCGCTGATCCTTCGGTTCTCCGCAGACCCACCACTGGGCGCTTCGCGCCGCGGCCCTTCAGGCCTCGGCCAGCGCCCGGTTCAGAGCCTGCTCCAGGCTCTGCTTGTAACGCAGGAAATGCACCGTCTGTAGTTCGCCGCCTTCCTGCATCGCCGACAGGTCGAGGTCGGTGATGTAGCAGGGATACCGCTCCTGGCCGCTGCGCTGGCCGAGGATGTGCCTGGCCACTGCCTGGAACAGCCCGTCGCCGTACTCCAGTTCGGAGAATTCGCGGTGGTTGCAGTACAGCGTGGTGCGGGCGCGTTGCCCGTCGCCGGGCTCGATGATCGCCTGCACGTTGTAGTAGGGCAGTGCTTCCAGCGCCTGCGGCGCGCTGCGCCGTTCGATCCGCTGGGCGCGCTGGTGGCCGTTGGGCAGTACCTCATAGAACAGAATCTCCGCGCCCACCGCGCCCTGGCCTTCCTCCAGCAGCGGCAGCAGCGCATTGCGCCGGTACTGCACCGATTGCAGGAAGCGTTGCAGCGGCAGCAGCAGGCTTTCCTCGCTGTCGTAGGCCTGGCGGCGGCGCCAGAGCGCGTTGCGTTCGTCGAGGACGCTGATTTCGGCATTGCCCTCGTCCAGGCGATAGAACACCTGCACGCAGTTGGCGCGGCCCAGCGGCAGGATCAGCGCCAGGTCTTCGCCCTCCAGGGCATGCCGGTCCAGTTGCAGGAAACCGTTGTCCTGCTGGGTGTCGCCCAGGTGTTCGATCAGTGCCGGCAAACCCTCCACCGCCCGATGGCTGACATCGCCGGGGGTCAGTTGCAGCAGGTGGAAGTGCTGCTGCACCTGCAGCAGGTAGCGTCCGCCGCGTCCACTGGCGAGCTGTCCGTGGGCGTCGCGGATCAGGTCCTCCACGCGCTGGGCGATGGCCACTGCGCGGTTGCGACAGAAGCAGCGGACCAACAGACGCGGTGGCGGGGCATCGGTGGGCAGGCTGTTGAGGAAGTCGCGCAGGCAGTCGAGCAACGCGTGGGGCCCGGCGAAGCGGTTGACCACCAGCTCGTTCCAGCTGTTCAGGGTGATCTGGTCGAGGGTCAGCACCAGGTTGTCGCGCACGCCGGAGTAACCGAGCGAGTCGGTGCGCTCGGTGGTCATATGCACGTTCATCTGGCTGTGCTGGCGCAATGGGTCGAGGCCGACGTTCACCAGGATCAGTGTCTGCGCCGGCACGCTGCTGCGCAGCAGGGCGCTTTCCGGCACGTCGGCAAGGGGCAGCGGGAAGGCTTGTTGCAGGCAGCCCAGCAGGTTCTGCAATTCGAATTCGTTGAGGTCGCTGGCGCCCGGTTGCAGGGAGAGCCGCGTGGTGGCGTCGATCACGCCGTTGCGGTGACTCCAGGCCAGCAGTTCCATCAGGTCGCGGGACCGGCGCAGCGGGGCGAAGTCGGCCATTTCCTGCCGCGACAGGCTACCGCCGAACAACGCCCAGAACGGCGGCTTGCCGGCTTCGGCGGGCAGCTGGGCGAGGGTGAGGGTGTCTTCGGCGACATCCGGGGCAATACCCGGATTGATGAACTCGACCTTGCCGGCCTTGCGCTCGAAGGCGGCATACAGGCGCCGGCCGAGCACGTTCAGGTCGCGCGGATTGATGCCGCTGGCGGCCTGCTGCAGGCGGGCGAACTGCGAGAGGAAGCGGTAGCTATGGGTCAGTTCGTTGACCAGCGCGCGGCGTTCCAGCAGCACCTGGCGGACCTTCCACTGGCTGCGGCTGTCGAGCAGCCCGAAGGTGCGGCTGTCCCAGTTCCACTCAGCGGAAAGACGCTCCATCAGCTTGCGCTGCCAGCTCTTGCGGCCCTGGCGCGGCGGGCGGCTGAGCTTCTTGCCGACCTTGAGGTACAGGCAGCGGCGGACCAGTTCCAGGCGCTCCCGCTCGCCGCGTGCCGCCAGGTATTCCTCCAGGCGGCGGTAGAGCATCACGTAGGGGTCGAGCTCTTCCTCGTCGAGCCGCCCGGCGTAGATCGCCTGTTTGTAGCGCAGGCTCAGACAGGCAACGCTGGGGTGCTCGCTGGCGTAGACCTCGGTGAGCAGGAGCTTGAGCACCGACTTGTAGGGTGACTCGATACCCTTGAACAGTTGCCACATGCCCGCGCCGATGAATTCGCCGGGTGGAATGCGCGCCAGGTGGCCGAGGTCGAGGACATCGTCGGCGCGGATGAAACGCTTGCTCAGCAGCGTCTCGCAATATTCGGCGTAGCGGCCTTCTTCGTAGACCGGCACCAGCCACCACAGCGGCGTGCGCCCGCCGAGCCAGATGGCGGTGCGATAGAACTCGTCGAGCAGCAGGTAGTGCTGGCTGGTGCCGCAGTCGTCGGAGGTCAGGCGGGCCTCGCGCGCGCCCTGGGTGAAGCGCTGCGGTTCGATGAAGAAGCAGTGCACCTCGGCGCCCTGGGTCGCGGCCCATTGCTCCAGCAGGTCGCACTTGCGGCGCAGTTCGGAGAGCTCCTGCGGGGAAAGATCGGAAGCGTGGCAGACCCACAGGTCCAGGTCGCTCTGTTCGGCCTGGGCGACGGTGCCCAGGCTGCCCATCAGGAACAGGCCGTGGATCGGCAAGGGCGGGTTGCCGCGACGCGTCTTGTAGCTGAAGGAGCGGGTCAGGCGCTGGGCCTCGGCGAGGAGCTCGTCGTCCGGGACGAAGCCGGACAGGCCCGCTGGCGTGGCCGCCGACACATAGCCGGGCAGCAGCGGATGGTTCACGTCCAGCAGTAGCGGCAGCAGCTTCAGCACCAGTTGCTGGCGCGTGGACAGCGCCTCGGTGGCGCGCCGCAGGCGGCCGGCATTGACCGTCAGGAAGCGCTGGCGCAGCTGCGCCAATACCTTGCGGTCGATACCGTCGTCGATGTCCGGGCGAATCTCGGGGGTGAGCGTCATGGCGTACTGCTGCCTGGCCAGTGGCGCCGCATCAGGTGGTGCGGCGCCCGAAAATTTGCCAGGTTATCGCCCGTTCGAGGCGAGTCTTGAGGTCAGCTGCGCAGGATGCCGAGCAGGACCTGGGCGTGTTCGGCGGCGTCGATCCCGAGGCTGGTCAGATAACCGCCGTCGGGTTTGTCGATCAGCCCTTTGGCGTGCAGGCGCTCGGCGGCAGCGACGGTGTCCCGCGAGGCGTCATGGTGGACTTTCAATCCCGCCTGGCTGTTCTCCAGATCGAAGAGCGCCAGCAGGTCCAGTTCCGCAACCATATCTTTCGTGAAGGCCATACACCCAACTCCCAATGGTCAGTGAGACCCCAGTGTAGTCTCAAGTCCGGGCTGTTCCGCAAGCGCCGTCACTCATCCTCGCCGGGCAGGGTCGGCAGTGCGCGCAAGGCCTGCTCGTACCACTCGCCGTTGAATGCGCGGTCTTCGGCCAGCATGGCCTCGATTTCGTGGGCGAGTACCAGGGCCATCAGGTGCAGCGCATCCTCGCGCTCGTAGCCGACCAGGGTGAGCTTGTTGAACACCGCGCGGGCGGCGGGTGGGCTCTCGCTCTCGATCTGGTTCTCGATGGCCTGGATCAGGGTGTCTTCGGCGAAGGACTCTTCGCCATCGTCTTGGTCGGTCATCACATTGCACTCCGGTGGGCTTGTGAAGAGGCCCGAAGTTGGCCAACCTGCGGGGCAACTTCAGGCTGTGGATGGATTGTCGGGCGACATGATCACCTATTACACCCTCGTCGGCGACCGCCTGGTGCGCCACAACGGCAGCGAATGCCATGGCATGCCCAAGGACACCCTGTGGATCGACCTGTTCCGGCCCACCGCCGAGGAGGAACAGTTGCTGGAGTCGATCATTGCGGTGGACGTGCCGACCCGCGAGGAAATGGCCGAGATCGAGGATTCCTCGCGCTTCTACGAGAGCAACGGCGCGCTGTACATGACCACCACCGTCGTCGGCGGCATTCGCGAGCACAAGCCGAGCACCTCGGAGGTCACCTGCGTGCTGACCCCGAACTGGTTGGTGACGGTGCGCTACACCGACCTGTTGGCCTTCCGCACCTTCGAGACGCGCACCCAGCGCGGCGGCTGCGAGGGCAGGAGCGATCAGCTGTTCGTGACCCTGATGGACAGCGTGGTGGACCGCATCGCCGACGTGCTGGAAACGGTCCAGCAGCAGCTCGATTCGCTGTCCAACGGCATCTTTCAGGAAGGTCAGGCCAAGGGCGGCAAGGCCGACCTGCAGGGGATCGTCAAGCAACTGGGGCGGGGCAACTCGCTGCTGTCCAAGCTCAATGAGAGTCTCCTGAGCATCAGTCGGCCGCTGTCGTACTTCCGCCAGGGCAGCAACGGCTGGATCAGCGAAGAGGTGAAGCTGGGCATGAAGTCGGTGGAGCGCGACGTGCGCTCGCTGAGCGAGTACCAGTCGAAGATGGCCGGGGAGATCACCTTCCTGCTGGACGCCACCCTGGGCCTGATCAACATCGAGCAGAACAGCATCATCAAGGTGTTTTCCATCGCCGCCGTATTGTTCCTGCCGCCGACCCTGGTCGGCACGGTCTACGGCATGAACTTCCAGCACATGCCGGAGCTGGCCTGGATGGCCGGCTACCCGATGGCGCTGGTGGCGATGGTGGTCTCGGCGATCATTCCCTACTACTGGTTCAAGTTCAAAGGCTGGCTGTAGGACGGCTCGGGAATATCCGGAAATTTCCCTGGCCGTACCTCGACAGGGGAATTGATGCCGGTCAAGAGGGGCAGTTGTCGCGGTCCGCAAAGTGGAGGTTATCCCTTGCAGCCGTTACGTCTCACAGGAGGAGACCATGCCCCAGCCCGATCCCAAGCTTCTTTCCGTCATTGCCGACACAGCACCCACCGAGGGCGGCGAGCAGATCATCGCCCAGAGCCATGGCCCGGTCGCGCTGAGCGTGGCCATGGCGCCGCGCGGCAGCAACGAGGACTCCTCGTCCGCCGACCTGCCGCAGGCCTATCCCTACCGCAAGCGCCTGCAACGCAAGGAATACGAGGCGCAGAAGGCCGAACTGCAGATCGAGCTGCTGAAGGTGCAGAGCTGGGTGAAGGAAACCGGCCAGCGCATCGTCGTGCTCTTCGAGGGTCGCGACGCTGCCGGCAAGGGCGGCACCATCAAACGCTTCATGGAGCACCTCAACCCGCGCGGCGCGCGGGTCATCGCGCTGGAGAAACCCAGCGACGCCGAGCGTGGCCAGTGGTACTTCCAGCGCTACATCCAGCACCTGCCCACGGCCGGCGAGATCGTCTTCTTCGACCGCTCCTGGTACAACCGCGCCGGCGTCGAGCGGGTGATGGGCTTCTGCTCGCCACGCCAGTACCTGGAGTTCATGCAGCAGACGCCGGAGCTGGAGCGCATGCTGGTGCGCAACGGCATCCACATCTTCAAGTACTGGTTCTCGGTCAGCCGCGAGGAGCAGCTGCGGCGCTTCGTCTCGCGCCGCGATGATCCGCTCAAGCACTGGAAGCTGTCGTCCATCGATATCCAGTCGCTGGACAGGTGGGACGACTACACCCAGGCCAAGGAAGCGATGTTCTTCCACACCGATACCGCCGATGCGCCCTGGGTGGTGATCAAGTCCGACGACAAGAAGCGCGCGAGGCTCAACTGCCTGCGCCACTTCCTGCACAGCCTGGATTACCCGGACAAGAACCCGAAGATCGCCCGCGCCCCGGATGAACGGCTGGTGGGGCGCGCAGCATTGCTCGATCGGGACGAACTGGAGCGCCCGGTGCAGGCGGTGGTGCCTGTGGTACAGCCGGTGAGCGAGGCTGAGCCGATACCCGCCTGAAGCGCTACTGCTGGCTGAGCTGTATCAGTTGGCCGGATACCGCCCGCGCGTTGCGTTCGACGATGATCGGCGCCCAGGGCCGGCCCGAGGCGCTGACCACGGTGCTGCTCTTGCTGTTCATGTCCTGCAGCGCCTTGCTCAGGTACTCCCAGCGGGTGCGCAGCTTCTTGGTCGCGTCGGTGTCCGGCAGTTGTGCGATGCGCTGCGAGAGCATCGGCACCAGCACGCTCTCGTCCTGCCCCAGATAGACCTGGGGCTGCTCGCGCGCCAGTTCCAGTCCGCTCAGGTAGGCACGGCCCAGGTACTGGGTGGCGAGGAATTCGACCCGCACGGGCAGCTCCCACAGCGGCAGCTGATTGATGTCGGCGCTGGCCGGGACGAAGCGTTCGATCTGGCCCAGCAGGTCGCGCAGGGCGCGGCTGAGGTCCTGGTTGTAGCGCCAGGGCAGGTCCTCTTCCTTGGGGCCGTAGGAAACGCCATTGCGTATTTGCGTAACGAAGTCCGTATGGGCCTTTTTCAGCGCCTCATCGGCCTTGGGGTAGGTCCTGATCGCCTGATCCAGCGTGGCCAGGTCTTTCTCCAGTTGGGCGGCGTGGCCCTCCTGGAAGCCTTCGCCGCGCAGCAACAGCAGGCTGTTGATCGAGCGGCAGGTGTAGACCTGCAAGGTCTGCAGCTGCAGTTCTTCACTGGGCAGGTTGGCCTGGGCGGAGAGGGCGAGGAGTCCGAAACAGCACAGCAAAATACCGCGAAGCACATCGAGCTTTCGGAGCATGGCGGGCGTTTCCTTGTTGTTATTGTGTGCCGCGCCAGGCGCCGGGGGCTGGCTTTGGGCGACTGGGTCGCAGCAACTCCAAGGCTAGCGCCGAACGGCGCCGCTGCAACCATCCAAAAGGAGGATTCGTCAGCTTGCGCGCTTAGGCATGTGCCGCGTGGCGCAGGCGCTCGCGGTCGAGGATCTCGATGCCGCCGTAGCTCAGGCGCAGGATGCCCTGGGCCTCGAGGTCCTTGAGGATCTGGTTGGTGGTCTGCCGCGACAGCGAGAGCATCGCCGCGAGCTGCTCCTGCGGCAGATGCAGTGCGCGCTTGGCGGTGGCCGACTCGCCGTAGCCCTCGGCGATCATCAGCAGGCGCCGGGCCAGGCGCGGTGCGGCCGGCAGCAGCGACAGCTCCTCCAGCACGGCGAAGGTGATGCGCAGCTTGTGGCTCATCAGCAGGGCGAAGTCGCGCCAGTATTCCGGGTGTTGCGCCAGCAGCGCCTGCAGCGGCGCCAGGGGCACCTGCAGGAGCACGGTGGCGCCCTCGGCGTAGGCGTCGTGGGTGCGCGGCTGGCCGTCGAACAGGCAGATCTCGCCGAACCAGTTGGGCGCTTCCACCAGCGCCAGCAGCGCTTCCTTGCCGGTCTCGCCGACGACGCTGACGCGCATCGCGCCTTCCACTACGCAATACAGGCCGCAGGGCGCGTCGCCACGAGCGAACAGGCGCTGCCCGGCGGGTAGGCGGCGCACTACGGCGGCGTCACACAAGGCGTGGCGCAGGCCTTCGGGCAGGGCCTGGAACCAGCGGCCTTGTTCGAGGCGGGGCAGGTAGGGTTTGGCGTCGGTCATGGGCTTTGTCGGCTAACTGACAGAGTGGGAAAGCGCGCAACGCCATCATGCCAGTACCTTGCGGGAGAACAACAATGAAAAGTCTGGTCGACTACCTTGCCCAATATGCCGCCTACCACCGTGACCGGCGGAACATCGTCAGCCACTTCATCGGGATCCCGATGATCGTGCTGTCCATTGCCACCCTGCTGTCGCGCCCCGGCGTCGAGTTGCTCGGCCTGACCCTGGCGCCCGCCACGTTGCTGGCGCTGGCCTCTGTGGTGTTCTACCTGCGTCTGGACCTGCGTTTCGGCCTGCTGATGACCGTGCTGCTGGCGCTGTCGCTGTGGATCGGCGCGGCGCTGGCCGCCGGCACCACCGCGTCCTGGCTCACCTGGGGCATCGGCCTGTTCGTGGTGGGCTGGGTCATCCAGTTCGTCGGCCACTGGTACGAAGGCCGCAAGCCGGCGTTCGTCGATGACCTCACCGGGCTGATCGTCGGTCCGCTGTTCGTCGCCGCCGAAGCGGCCTTCCTGCTCGGCCTGCGCGACGAAGTGCGCCACGCCGTGGAAGAGCGCGCTGGCCCCACCTGCATCCGCGAGAAGAAGGCGACCGCCTGACGCTCACTCCGCGCCGCTGAGCTGGCGCAGGATTCGGGCGCTGTCGGGGTCGGCCGGGAAGAAGGTTTCCAGGGCCAGCTCCGACAGTGTCACGTCCACCGGCGTGCCGAACACCGTGATGGTGCCGATCAGGCTGCATACGCCCAGCTCCGTCTGCAGCTGTACCGGGATCAGCACCATGTCGCCATTGGCCGCCTCGTCGTAGGGCGGTGCCGGATAGGCCGCCACCTCGTCGCGCAATGCTGCCAGCGCTGGGTCGCCGCTGGCTTCGTAGTCGCGCTGAAGGCGCTCCACCACATGGGCCTTCCACGGCCCCAGGTTGAGGATGCGCGGTGCCAGCCCCTTGGGGTGCAGGCTCATGCGCAGCACGTTGATCGGCGGCTGCAGCAGCTCCGGGTCGACGCCGATCAGGAAGATATCCACCGTGCGATTGGACGCCAGCAGGTTCCAGTGCCGGTCCACCACCATTGCCGGGTTCGGCTCGTGGGCCTTGAGCAGCTGGTCGATGGCCTGCCTCGCCACGGTCAGCGCCGGGTCGTCCAGGCCCTTCTCCGAATACACCGGGGCGTAGCCGGCGGCGCTGAGCAGGCGGTTGCGTTCGCGCAGGGGGATGTCCAGCTGTTCGGCCAGATGCAGGAGCATCTCGCGGCTGGGCAGGGCGCGTCCGGTTTCGACGAAGCTCAGGTGGCGCGTGGAAATCTCTGCGTCGCAAGCGAGGTCGAGCTGGCTGAGTCGGCGGCGCTGGCGCCATTGGCGGAGCAGGGCGCCGACAGGCTGTGTCGGATTGTTGTGGGCTGGGCTGTTCATGGGATCGAACGATAGACCCAGGTAAGCGGCCCGGCCATTACCTGGCAGGTAATCGACTGGCGTCCGGCGGGGGCGGATTCTGCAGCCACACGCCGCCAACCGGTGGCGATCGTTGAAGGAGACTTCGCCATGGCTCTGCTGCAACCGTCCCCGCTGCTTCGTCTCACCCTGAAAGTCGATGCCATCGCCGGTGGCGCCATGGGCCTGCTGATGGCCCTGGCAGCGCAACCGCTGGGCGAGCTGTTCGGTCTGCCCTTCATCCTGCTGATGGTGGCCGGCATCGTGCTCCTGCCACTGGCGCTGGTGCTCTACTGGATGAGCAACCAGGCGATGCTCTCGCGGACTGGCGTCTGGGTGGTGATCGCCCTGAATGCGCTATGGGTGGTCGAGAGCGCCGCCCTGCTGGTGACCGGATACGTGCAGCCGACCACTTTGGGCTACGCCTTCGTCATCGGGCAGGCGGTGGTGGTCCTGCTGCTGGCCGAGCTGGAGTTCTTCGGGCTGCGCCGGTCGGCTGTTCTGGCCCTGTGAATGCTCCACCCTACGGTGCTTCTGTAGGATGGGTGGAGCGCAGCGATACCCATGCGGTCGGTGCTTGGAATCGATGGGTATCGCTGCGCTCCACGCCATCCTACGTTGGTGCTCGTCGGCGGCTCTGCGGGATGGGGAAGCCCGGCTCCTGCGCGAACCGACTTAGGCCAAGGCTTCGCGAACGAAGTCGAGGCGGTCCTGGCCGAAGAACATCTCGTTACCGACGAACATGGTCGGTGCACCGAACATGCCGCGCTTGATCGCCACATCGGTGTTGGCTTTCAGTGCGTCCTTCACCTCCTGGTCGGCGGTCAGCGCCAACAGCGCTTGCGGATCGAACCCCGCCTCGACCAGCAACGGGCCGAGCACGGCCGGGTCACCCAGGTTCAGCGCGTCCACCCACATGCCCTTGAACACGCAGGCCAGCAGCGACTCGAAGCGCTCCGGCTGGCGCATCTGCACGCCGGTGGCGGCGCGCATCAGGGTCAGGGTGTTGATCGGGAAATGCGGGTTCATCTTCAGCGGCACGCCGTAGCGGCGGGCGAAGCGCGCCATGTCGATCAGGGTGTAGCGGCCCTTGGCTGGAATGGCGATTGGGGATGCGTTGCCGGTGGCCTGGAATACACCGCCCAGCAGCACCGGGCGATAGACCAGCTCGGCGCCGGACTCGGCACAGATCGCCGGCAACTGGGTATAGGCCAGGTAGGAAGTCGGGCTGCCGAAATCGAAGTAGAACTCGACGCTCTTGCTCATGAGTGGCTCTCTTCTTGTTGTCGTTATGGAGTGATCACCAGCGCTCGATCCACGGGCGCAGGTCGAGTTCGAAGGTCCAGGCATCGCGCGGCTGGCTGTGCAGATACCAGTAGCTGTCGGCGATGTGCTCGGGGTCGAGGATGCCGTCCTGATCCTTCAGCGCGTAGCGCTCGGGGAAGGTCTCGCGGATGAATTCGGTGTCGATGGCGCCGTCCACCACCACATGGGCGACGTGCAGGCCCATCGGTCCCAGTTCGCGGGCCATGCTCTGCGCCAGGGCACGGATGCCGTGCTTGGCCCCGGCGAAGGCGGCGAAGCCCGAGGCGCCGCGCAGGCCGGCGGTGGCGCCGGTGAAGAGGATCGTGCCGCGCTGCCGCTTGACCATGCGCTTGGCTACTTCGCGGCCGGTGAGGAAGCCGGAGAAACAGGCCATTTCCCAGATCTTGAAGTACTTGCGCGCAGTCTCTTCGAGGATGCTGCAGGGCACGTTGGCGCCGATGTTGAAGACGAAGGCTTCGATGGGGCCGATGTCGCGCTCGATGGTTTCCACCAGCTCGATCACCGCTTCTTCCTTGCGGGCGTCAGAGGCGAAGCCGTGGGCCTCGCCGCCTTCGGCGCGGATCGCGTCCACCAGCGGCTGCAGCTTGTCGGCCGAGCGCCGGGTGACGCACGCCACAAAGCCTTCGCGGGCGAAGCGGCGGGCGATGGCGCCGCCGGTGGCGTCGCCGGCGCCGATCACCAGTACGACTTTCTTGTTCTGCGACATCCTCGTTTTCCTCTTTGGTAAACGGTCGTTAGGTAAACGAACGTTATGCTATTCTTCGGTGGACCGTCAACCCGCTTCCCGGAGGCGCCCAATGCGCTACTCAGCCACCCACAAGGAAGAAACCCGCCAGCGCCTGCTCGACAGCAGCGGCGCCCTTGCCAAGCAGGGTGGCTTCGCCACGACTGGCGTCGATGGGTTGATGAAGGCGGTGGGGTTGTCCGGCGGGGCGTTCTACAACCACTTCGGGTCGAAGGACGAGCTGTTTGCCGCCATCGTCGAGCGTGAATTGCAGCAGAGCGTCGAGCGGCTGGCGGCGAAGGGCAAGGTGCTGGACCGCGCGCGCCTGGAGCGTGGGCTGAAGCGCTACCTGAACGTCACCCACGTGCAGGACGCGGCTGCCGGCTGCGCCATTCCGGCGCTTGGCGCGGAGATCGCCCGTGCGGATGTATCCGTACGGCAGGGAGCCGAGAAAGCGCTGGTGGAGCTGCAACAGGCCTGGGCCGAGGCGCTGGGTTCGCCGGAGGATGCCTGGGCGCTATTGGCGCAGTGCGTGGGGGCGTTGATGCTGGCGCGGATGGTTGCCAGCGAGAAGTCGCAGAAGGCGATCATCGAATCGAGCCGGGATTTCCTGATCCGCCATCTCGACGAGAAGTCGCAGGATAGACCCGTGTAGGAGCGAGCTTGCTCGCGAACAAACCCCGCTGCGGGGCCTGGTTCGCGAGCAAGCTCGCTCCTACGAAAAACGCCATTGTCCCCCGCAGGGGCAGCGGTTCAGATATTCGCCACCGGTTGGAATGCCTTCGGCTTGAAGTACAGCGTCTCGCCACGGGCGAGGCCGGTCAGGCTGTCGTGGTCCTTCACTACTTCGGCCTCGATCAGCTCGTCCTGGCCGTCGACCTTGAGGGTCACCCGGGTGATCGCGCCCAGCGGGCGGATGTCGCGGACTTCGGCGGCGCGGTGCTCGGCCACTTCGGAGCGCGACAGCGAAACCTCATGCGGACGGAACAGCACGTGCTCGTCACCACCGATGTGCAGGCGGTTGGAGTCGCCGAGGAAGTGGTAGACGAAGTCGCTGGCCGGGTTCTCGTAGACCTCGCCCGGCGAGCCGATCTGCTCGATCACGCCCTTGTTCATCACCACGATACGGTCGGCGACTTCCATCGCTTCTTCCTGGTCGTGGGTAACGAACACGGAAGTCAGGTTGATCTCCTCGTGCAGGCGCGCCAGCCAGCGGCGCAGCTCTTTACGCACCTTGGCGTCGAGGGCGCCGAAGGGTTCGTCGAGCAACAGGATCTTGGGCTCCACCGCCAGCGCGCGGGCCAGGGCGATACGCTGGCGCTGGCCGCCGGAGAGCTGCTCCGGGTAGCGGTCCGACAGCCAGTCGAGCTGCACCATGTTGAGCAGTTCGTGGACCTTCTCGGCGATGCGAGCTTCGCTCGGTCGTTCCTTCTTCGGCTTCATGCGCAGGCCGAAGGCGACGTTGTCGAACACCGTCATGTGGCGGAACAGCGCGTAGTGCTGGAACACGAAGCCGACGTTGCGATCGCGCACGTCGTGCTTCGAGACGTCTTCACCGTGGAACACGATGTTGCCGACGTCCGGGGTTTCCAGGCCGGCGATGATGCGCAGCAGGGTGGTCTTGCCGCAGCCGGACGGGCCGAGCAGGGCGACCAGCTCGCCGCTGTGGATGTCGAGGTTGATCTCGTTCAGCGCCTTGAAGGCGTGGAAGTTCTTGCTGACGTTACGGATCTCGATGCTCATGGCGTGGCTCTCACTCTTCGTCAGCTTTGACTTTCGTACGGGACAGGCGCGACTCGCTCCACTGCTTGAGCAGCAGGATGACCAGGGCCATCAGCAGCAGCAGGGTGGCGACGCTGAAAGCGGCGACGTGGTTGTATTCGTTGTAGAGGATTTCGACGTGCAGCGGCAGGGTGTTGGTGACGCCGCGGATGTGCCCGGAGACCACCGACACCGCGCCGAACTCGCCCATGGCCCGAGCGGTGCACAGCACCACGCCGTAGATCAGGCCCCATTTGATGTTCGGCAGGGTCACGTGCCAGAACATCTGCCAGCCGTTGGCGCCGAGCAGGCGCGCGGCTTCCTCTTCCTGCGTGCCCTGTTCCTGCATCAGCGGGATCAGTTCGCGGGCGACGAAGGGGAAGGTGACGAAGAGGGTGGCCAGGACGATGCCGGGTACGGCGAAGACGATCTGGATGTCGTGGTCCGACAGCCACTGCCCGAAGTAGCCCTGGGCGCCGAACAGCAGCACGTAGATCAGGCCGGCGATCACCGGGGAGACCGAGAACGGCAGGTCGATCATCGTGACCAGGATGCTCTTGCCGGGGAACTCGAACTTGGTCACGCACCAGGCGGCGGCGACGCCGAACACCAGGTTCAGTGGCACCGAGATGCCCACGGCAATCAGCGTCAGCTTCAGGGCGGCCAGCGCATCGGGTTCCAGGATGGCCTCGAAGAAGGTGCCGAAGCCCTGTTTCAGCGCCTCGCTCAGGACCACGAACAGCGGCAGCAGCAGGAACACGGCGAAGGCCAGCCAGGCCAGCGCGATCAGGGCGCGGCGGCCCCAGACATTACCCCGGCGAGCAGCGTTGGCAGCGGCCGCGGCGGAAAGGCTTGCGGTACTCATGGCGCGCTCCTCAAGGCGTTTCGATGCGGCGCTGCAGCAGGTTGATCAGCAGCAGCAGGACGAAGGCGACGACCAGCATCAGCACGCCGATGGCGGTGGCGCCGGTGTAGTCGTACTGGTCCAGCTTGACCATGATCAGCAGCGGCAGGATCTCGGTCTTCATCGGCATGTTGCCGGCGATGAAGATCACCGAGCCGTACTCGCCGACGCCGCGGGCGAAGGCCAGGGCGAAACCGGTCAACCAGGCCGGCAGCAGCGCCGGCAGCAGCACGTGGCGGAACACCTGCAGCGGCTTGGCGCCCAGGCAGGCGGCGGCTTCTTCGACTTCACGCGGGATGTCCGCCAGTACCGGCTGCACCGTGCGGACCACGAACGGCAGGACCACGAAGGTCAGCGCCAGGGTGATGCCCAGCGGGGTGTAGGCGATCTTGAAGCCCAGCTCGGTGGCGAAGCGGCCGACCATGCCGTTGGGCGCGTACAGCGCGGTGAGCGCGATACCGGCCACGGCGGTGGGCAGGGCGAAGGGCAGGTCGATCATCGCGTCGATGATCTTGCGTCCCGGGAAGCGGTAGCGCACCAGCACCCAGGCCAGCAGGGTGCCGATCACGCCGTTGATCAGGGCGGCGATCAGCGCGGTGCCGAAGCTCAGCTTGAGCGCGGCGATGACCCGCGGCGCGGTGATGATGGCCCAGAACTGATCCCAGGAGAGGTGGGTTGTCTTGAGGAACATGGCCCCCAGCGGAATCAGCACCAACAGGCTGAGATACACCAGGGTGTAGCCCAGAGTCAGCCCGAAGCCGGGTATGACCGGGGAGATGCGTCGTGACATTTTCTGTCCTTTCTCTCTAACGCGTTGAGCCCCCGCCATGGGGCAGAGGTTTTCGTTCCGCGCGGGCTGTGCACCGGCCCGCGCGGATCGGGTCGCCCGGCGCGAGGCCGGGCGGGTGGCGCATTACTGCGCCTGGTAGATCTTGTCGAAGATGCCGCCGTCGTTGAAGAACTTGGGCTGCGCGACCTTCCAGCCGCCGAAGTCCTTGTCGATGGTCACCAGGTTGAGTTTCGGGAACTGGTTGGCGAACTCGGCAGCGACCTTGGCATCACGCGGGCGGTAGAAGTTCTGTGCGGCGATGCGCTGGCCTTCTTCGCTGTACAGGTACTTCAGGTATTCCTCGGCGACCTTGCGCGTGCCTTTCTTGTCGACGGTCTTGTCGACCACGGCCACCGGCGGCTCGGCGAGGACGGAGATGGACGGCACGACGATCTCGAAGTTCTCGCCGCCCTGTTCCTTCTTGGCCAGGAAGGCTTCGTTCTCCCAGGCCAGCAGCACGTCGCCAATGTTGTTGTTGACGAAGGTGATGGTCGAACCGCGGGCGCCAGTGTCCAGAACCGGTACGTGCTTGTACAGGTTCTTCACGTATTCCTGGGCTTTCTCGTCGCTACCGTATTCCTTCTTCGCCCAGGCCCAGGCTGCCAGGAAGTTCCAGCGGGCGCCGCCGGAGGTCTTCGGGTTCGGCGTGATGACTTCCACGCCCTGCTTGGTCAGGTCGGCCCAGTCCTTGATGCCCTTGGGGTTGCCCTTGCGTACCAGGAACACGATGGTCGAGGTGTACGGGGTGCTGTTGTCGGGCAGGCGGGCCTGCCAGTCGGCGGGCAGCAGTTTGCCGATCTTGTTCAGCTCATCGATGTCGCCGGCCAGGGCCAGGGTCACCACGTCGGCCTTCAGGCCGTCGATCACGGCGCGGGCCTGCTTGCCCGAGCCACCATGGGATTGCTGCACGGTCAGGTCGTCACCGCCCTGGGCCTTCCAGTGCTTGATGAAGGCGGCGTTGTAGGCCTGGTACAGCTCGCGGGTCGGGTCGTAGGAAACGTTGAGCAGTTGGGTCGCGGCGGATACGGGGCCTGCGATCAAGGCGCTGGCCAGTGCGGCCAGGGCGAAACGGCGGATGGACATGTGCAGCTCCTGAAAAATATGCAGTTCTTAGTGTTTGTTTGGCAGGGTCTTTCGGGGGGCTATATCAGCCGCGCATTCGCGGCTGGCTGCTGCAGTACCGGTGGGGAAGGGCGGTCATCGCGACGCTCCGGTTGTCCAGTCATGTCACCTGTGAAGAGACGCGCCGAGCTCAGGCTTGCTTGCCGGGGCTCTGCTGCAGGCGGAATTTTTCCTTGCGCTCGATCTGCACGACCTGGCCGTTGTGCACGGTGATCTCGACGGCGCCGAAACGCAGGCCACGCAGGGCGCTCTGCACTTCGCGCAGAATGTTGGCTTCTTCCTGGCCATCCAGGCTACGGAGGGTTGCGCTCATGGGTATCTGCTCCTAATGGGTTGACCGCCGGCCGTTTCAGCGGGCGGCGCGTCCGGTGTGAGCGCATCTTAGGCAGGAGCCGATTATTCTTAAAAATACTGTTTAAGAATTTTTATATATCAGAAAGTTTTAGAAGCGATCAGGTGGGGTTTCGCGGCAGATTCGCCAGGAGGGATTGGGCAGGCTGCGGCTTGCCGTACCAGTAGCCCTGGCCGAAGTCGCAGGCGTGGGTGAGGAGGAAGGCGGCCTGGTCCGGGCACTCGATGCCTTCGGCGACTACCTGCAGGCCCATGCTCTGGCCCAGGGCGACCACTGCGCAGGCGATCGCGGCGTCCTCGGCGTCGTCGGGCAGGCCGGCGACGAAACCCTGGTCGATCTTCAGCTTGTGCACCGGCATGCGTTTCAAGCGCATCAGCGAGGAATAGCCGGTGCCGAAGTCGTCGATGGCCAGTTGCACGCCGAGCAGGCGCAGTTGGCAGAGCAGCTCCAGGGCCTGGTCGAAGTTCTGCATCACCGCGCTCTCGGTGATCTCCAGCTCCAGGTGATGCGGCGCAAGGTCACTCTGCTCCAGTGCCAGGGCGACGCGTTCCTCCAGGCCGCCACGGCTGAACAGGCGACTGGAGACGTTCACCGCGATGAAGTCCAGGGAGATACCGGCATCGAGCCAGGCGCGCATCTGGCGACAGGCCTGGTCGAGCATCCAGGTGTCGAGGGCGGTGATCAGCCCGGATTCCTCGGCCACCGGAATGAACTCGCTGGGTGGCACCAGGCCACGCTGCGGATGCTGCCAGCGCACCAGCGACTCGACGCCGACCATGCGCCCGCTGGCCAGGTCGTGCACCGGCTGGAAGTAGATGCGCAACTCGTCGTGATCCAGCGCGTGGCGCAGTGCCGCTTCCACCTGCACGTGGGAGCGCGCGCGGGCGGTCAGCTCCGGGGTGTAGAAGGCATACAGGCTGCGACCGCTGGCCTTGGCCTGGAACAGCGCGGCGTCGGCATGCTGCATCAGGTGGTCGACGTTGCTGGCGTCCTCGGGGAACAGGCTCACGCCGAGGCTGACGGACATGTAGATGGTCTGCTCATCAACCTCGAACGCTGCGTTCATCGCTTCCAGCAGGCGCTGGGCCAGGCTGCTGGCATGTTGCTGCTGGCGGCTTTCGAGGATCACCGCGAACTCGTCGCCGCCGAGGCGCGCCAGGGCGCAGCGCTCGTCGAGGCAGTCCTGCAGGCGTTCGGCGACGGCCTTGATCAGCAGGTCGCCGGTACTGTGCCCGAGACTGTCGTTGATGTGCTTGAAGTGATCCAGGTCGATCACCAGCAGGGCGCCGCCGCCCTGTTCGCGTTCAGCGCGGGCCAGCGCCTGCTCGATGCGCTCGCGCAGCAGCAGGCGATTGGGCAGGCCGGTGAGCGGGTCGTGGTGGGCGAGGAAGTCCAGCTCGTGCTGCGAGCGTTTGAGGCTGCTGAGGTCGGAGAACACCGCCACGTAGTGGGTCAGTTGGTCTTGGTCATTGCGCACGGCGCGGATGTGCTGCCATTGCGGGTACACCTCGCCGCTCTTGCGGCGGTTCCAGATTTCGCCGCTCCACACGCCGTCGCGCAGCAGTGTCTCCCACATGCGGCGATAGAAGGCGGTGTCCTGCCGGCCGGACTTGAGGATCGACGGCTGGCCGCCAAGTACGTCATCGGCCTGGTAGCCGGTGATGCGCGAGAACGACGGGTTGGTGTGCACGATGATGCCGCGGCTGTCGGTGACCAGCAGGCCTTCCTGGGTCGCCTCGAACACCGCCGCGGCCTGGCGCAGGTGGTCCTCGTTGCTGCGCTGGCGGGTGATGTCGCGGCTGACGCCGGTCATGCGCAGCGCTTCGCCGCTGGCGTCCCGCTCGACGCGGCCGCGGGCGTGGATCCAACGGTAGCCGCCGTCGCTGTGGAGGATGCGGTAGACGCAGTCGAGCTGATCGTTCAGGCCGTCGATGTGGTCCTTGCAGGCGGCGAGGATGGCGTTGCGGTCCTCGGGGTGCAGGCGGTTCTCCCAGAGCAGGAAGTCGTCGCTCAGGTGCTCGCAGGGCAGGCCGATCAGGTTGGCATAGCCCGGAGAGTAATAGACACGGTGGGTGCGCAGGTCCCAGTCCCAGACGCCGTCCTCGACCGCGTTCAGGGCGCGACTCAGGCGTTCCCCGTGGTCCGCCAGGGCGTTGACGGTCACATGGTGCCGGCGGAACTGCCAGTGCAGCAGCAGGAACAGCAGCAGCGCACTGCCTCCCAGGAGCGCCAGGGTCCTGGCGGTCGTCCAACGCAGGAGCTGGGCCGGCTCGGTGAAGACCATTTGTAACCAATGGTCACCCAGCAGCATCCAGAGAGAGGCGAGCACCAGGTACAGCAGGCTGATGCGAAGGGCGTTAAGTCGAGGGTCCATGCGGTGGCGAGGTGAAGATATTGGCTGTGCAGTATAAAGGATGCCCGCAGGCGCTCGTTCTTATCTAAAAGACCGGATGGTTTTCCGGACCCGCTCAGTGATAATGCGAGCTGGCTTTGTCTGGCAAAGTCGCTCTTTCACACCACTTCCGAGGTTCATTATCGACCATGTGGTACAACGGATTTCTTGATCTGTCGCCATGGCAGCTGGTGGCGGTCACCCTGGTCCTGACGCATATCACCATCGTCAGCGTCACCGTTTATCTGCACCGCTACTCGGCGCACCGCGCCCTCGAGCTGCACCCTGCGCTGCAACACTTCTTCCGTTTCTGGTTGTGGATGACCACGGCCATGAACACCCGCGAGTGGACCGCCATCCACCGCAAGCATCACGCCAAGTGCGAAACCGCCGACGACCCGCACAGCCCGGTGTACAAGGGGCTGGGTACCGTTCTGCGGCGTGGCGCCGAGCTCTATCGCGAAGAAGCGAAGAACGAAGACACCCTGCGCATCTACGGCAAGAACTGCCCGGACGACTGGCTCGAGCGCAACGTCTACTCGCGCTACCCCATCGGCGGCGTAGTGCTGATGGCGATCATCGACCTGGCCCTGTTCGGCGCGCTCGGCATGACCGTCTGGGCCGTGCAGATGATGTGGATTCCCGTGTGGGCCGCCGGCGTGATCAACGGTCTGGGCCATGCCATTGGCTATCGCAACTTCGAGTGCCGCGACGCCGCGACCAACCTGGTGCCCTGGGGCATCCTGATCGGCGGTGAAGAGCTGCACAACAACCACCACACCTACCCCAACTCGGCCAAGCTGTCGGTGAAGAAGTGGGAGTTCGACCTGGGCTGGGCCTGGATCAAGGTGTTCAGCTTCCTGCGCCTGGCCAAGGTCGCCCGCGTGGCGCCCATCGCCCACCGCGTGGAAGGCAAGGGTAGCCTGGACATGGACACCGCCATGGCCATCCTCAACAACCGCTTCCAGATCATGGCCCAGTACCGCAAGCTGGTGATCGGCCCGCTGGTGAAACAGGAGCTGGCCAAGGCCGACGAGTCGGTTCGCCACCTGTTCCGCCGCGCCAAGCGCCTGCTGTCCCGTGAAACCAGCCTGCTGGAAGAACGCCACCACGCGCGCATCCAGGACCTGCTCGCGCAGAGCCAGTCCCTGCAGGTGATCTACGAGAAACGCCTGGCCCTGCAGCAGATCTGGGTCAAGACCAGCGCCAATGGCCATGACATGCTCGCCGCGATCAAGCAATGGGTGCAGGAGGCGGAGGCCAGTGGCATCCAGTCGCTGAAAGAGTTCGCCGAGCAGCTCAAGACCTACTCGCTGCGCCCCGCCGTATAACGGACGCCATCGTTTTAGGACGATGTGAACCCCGTTGCAGAAAAGCCCGCCGTTCGGCGGGCTTTTCGTTTATTTTGCAACCGCTTGGCGTAGTTTGCGGTCATAGCCCCGGTCGATGAACGGGAGGCGCCGATACATGGATGAAGCGAACAAGATGCCTGTGGATCAGGATGAAGCATTACTGGCGCTGCTGCACAGCCGTGCCGAGGTGCAGCGGCTCAAGGAACGCGAGCAGCTGTTCAGCGCGCTGCTGGCCAGCGTCAACTCAGTCCTCTGGGCCTTCGACTGGCAGGCCCAGCGGATGGTCTATGTCAGCCCCGCCTACGAGCGCATCTTCGGCCGCTCCGCCGCCCTGCTGCTGGCGGACTATGGTGAATGGCGCAACTGCATCTATCCCGATGACCTGGAGTATGCCCAGAGCAGCCTGCAGGAAGTACTTGAGCGGGGCGCCATCGAGCACCGTGAGTACCGCATCCTGCGTGCCGATGGCGAGGTGCGCTGGCTGAGCGACAAGTGTTTCGTCAGCCAGCACAGCGATGCCGGCCTGCCGCTGATGATCGTCGGTATCGCCGACGACATCACCGACAAGAAGCACCTGGAGACTGAGCTGCACCGCCTGGCCACCACGGATGTGCTGACCCAGAGCAGCAATCGCCGCTACTTCTTCGACAGTGCCGAACAGGCGTTCCGCGACTGCAAGGCGACCTCCACGTCGCTGGCGTTCCTGCTGCTGGACGTCGACGACTTCAAGAAGATCAACGACGGTTACGGCCACCAGGTCGGCGACCTGGTGCTGCAACGAATTGCCCAGAGCGGAGCGGGCGCTTTACGCCGGGGCGACCTGTTCGGCCGCATTGGCGGCGAGGAGTTCGCCGTGCTGTTGCCCGGATGTAACGATACGATGGCGCGGCAGATCGGCGAGCGCCTGCAGCGGGAAGTTCAGCGCCTGCGGTTCAATGAGGGCGAGCAGTACTTCAGCGTGACCATCAGCCAGGGATTGACCCTGTTGCAACCGGACGACCAGAACCTCTCGGCGCTCTACAGTCGCGCCGATGCGGCCTTGTATCAGGCCAAGCGCACTGGCAAGGACCGCATAGTTCAAGGATGAAACACCTGCACCTGCACCGGGGTGGCGGGAATACTACTTTTCGACTAATACCATTGTTACACGGTGGAGAATAAGCCATTTGCCAGTTTGATAATGCCATTAAATTGGCGGCTTATTAATCAGTAACTTACAAATATTCGTTTGCCTTTTGTCGGATTATTGGCGGTTCGGGACTTCCTTGATTGACATACCTCCGACCCCGCCACTATTACTAATCACATGGCAATATCGTGTGGTGTCTGGATGAGACACCAGGGGAATTGTCACACGAGCAGCGTGTCACGGAAGACCTGATCCTCCCCCTGTCTTCCCACTCACCTCCTGTCCTCAGCAAGAATCCTTCCGTTGCGTTCGCCACAACGGGAGCGAAATATTTTTTTGCTGTCGTTTTCCAGGTTTTCGGAGTTGGCCGAGGGGCGGTAGCTTTGCCCGGCGAAAAATACCGGCCACTACAGGGACAAGCAGTTGATCATTGTTGATTGCATCGGGTCATTCGAACTCGGGCGGTAGCTTTGTCTTCGCTTTTGCCCCAAGCCCGATGTGCAGCGATCTCCGTGAACGGAGTCTCTGTAGATGACTGATGCAAACAGGGTGACAGGCGGAAGTTCAGCGGTGCTCGAAGCATCCGGGAATCCCCACGGTAGTGCGCAGAAACGCGCTTCCGGCAGGTGTGCCAGAAAGTTGAACGTCAATATTATTAAGTCCCGGAATAAGTTTTATACGACATTCGGTCATATCGCCAGTCGTATTTATCCCGTTCTTAAAAGTTTTGCTGTCGATGAACTTCCAGTGAAACTTCATAAGCACCAATCGCTATTTACGTTATTGCAGAAAGTACAGCTTCGGCCTGTTTCCGAAGTTCTTTCTCCGGCACTCGGTAGTGATGTGCCGCTCACGCATCCCGTCCCCGCTCTGACCGAGCCCCCGCTGTATGCGACGGAAATTCGGCGCGAACGCGCGCCTCTTGCCGGACGTTCCTGCCGGTATCACGACGAGAGCCGCGCGGCCCGCGCGCCCCGAGCTCGCTAGGGAGTCAGGCTGATGACTGATCAATCCTTTCGTTCCAACTACGCCTGTGTGGTCGGTGGTGCCGGCCCGGCGGGCATGGGTTTTCTATTCAATGCCTACAAGACCGGTGCGCTTGCCAGCCTGGCGCGTTCCGGCCTGCTGGTCGTGGACGCCGCATTGGCGGTCGGCCGTGGCCGGCTGGGGGACTACCACATCACCGCAAACTCCGTGGGCGACGTGTTCCTTGATTGCCTGCGCGATCCAGCGCTGCTGCCGATCTTCGCGCCGCTGGAGCATTCGGCGGCCTTCCGCCGGCTGCGTGACGACCCCCATGGCGCGCCGATGCTGACCCAGGTCGGCGAATTGCTGGCGCACGCCTCGACACTGTTCATGCGCTACGTCACCCAGCACCTGGGCGTCGAGGTCGCACTGGGTACCCGCATCGAGAAAATCACCGCCCAAGGCGACGGCAGCTTCCAACTGGCCCTGCGCAGCGGCTCCTGTTCCTGGCAGGTGGACGCGGGTGGCCTGGTGCTCAACCTGGGCGGCCGGCAGAACCGCGAATACCTGCACTGGAGTCTTGCCGAGCAGGACCTGCACCTGGCCCACGACGGTCCCATCGTTTATTCCTCCGACGCGCTGCTCAGCCTGAGCCCCGCCGAACTGGTGGAGCTGTTCGGCGACCGTGTGACCTCGGACAGCCAATTCACCGTGGTCGGTGGTTCCCACAGCGCGTTTTCGGTGCTCGATAACCTGGCCTGCGCCCTCGACTGTCTCGGCCTTGAACGGCTGACCCTGATGCACCGTGCGCCGATCCGCCTGTTCTTCGAGAGCGTCGAGGAGGCGCTTGCCGCCGGCTACCGGGTGGATGAGGGGATGGATGTGTGCCCGGTGTCCGGACGGGTCAACCGCTCTGGTGGGCTGCGCTACCGTGCCCACCAGGTGGGTACTGATGTGCTCGCCAACGGCCATGTCAGCGGTACCCGGGTAAAGGTCGAGCTGTTGCGCCTGGCGGACCGTTCACCGGCTACCCGCGAGCGCCTGGAGCAGTGCTGCAGCGAACCGGGTGTGATGGTCCAGGCCATTGGCTACCAGCCATGCCTGCCGGCGATGCGCCACGCCAATGGCGAGCCGTTGCAGGTGCGCGAGAGCAAGGGAGGACTGGACTCCGACGCCGCCGGCTGCCTGCGCGACTTCAACGGCCAGCCGATCCCGGGCCTGTACAGCTTCGGCCTCGGCTCGGGGTTGGCGGCCAACCCGATGCTCGGCAGCGAGCGCTCTTTCGACAGCCGCATCTACGGCGTCTGGCAGTTCCACCACGATGCCAGCGGCCGCGTCATCGAGGCTCTGCAGGAGCACCTGGCAGGCCAAACACAGCAGTCGCGTGAGCAGGCACTGGACGCCCCGCTCGACGGTACGCCCTTCGTGCTGTCCGCATTGGGCTGAGCGGCGCGTCAGCCGTCCGCAATGAATTTTTCGTTCATCAGAGGGATGCGACTGTGATCAATGTGACCAAGACGTATCTGGGCGACCTGGGCAAGTTCAAGCGCTACGTGGAGCAGATCTACGCCACGGGTTGGCTGACCAACCATGGCCCCTTCTCCATCGAACTGGAGGAGCGGCTGCAGGACTTCCTGGGTGTGCGCAATGTGATCCTCACCTGCAACGGCACCATTGCCCTGCAGGTGGCCTACCGTGCGCTGGGGGTGACCGGGAGTGCGGTGACCACGCCGTTCAGCTTCGTTGCCACCAGCAGCACCCTGGAGTGGGAACACATCCGGCCGCGTTTCGCCGATATCGATGCGAAGACCTGGAACCTTGATCCGCAGCTGATCGAGGCGAGCCTGGCGCCAGACACCACGGCCATCGTCGCCACCCATGTGTTCGGCAATCCCTGTGCGGTGGAGGAGATTCAGGCGGTGGCCCAGCGCAATCGGCTGAAGGTCATCTACGACGGCGCCCATGCCTTCGCTTCCCGGTACCGCGACCGTTCGGTGCTGGCCTGGGGTGACCTGAGCACCATGAGCTTCCACGCCACCAAGCTGTTCCACACCATCGAGGGTGGCGCCATCGTCACCTCAGATGACGAACTGGCCCGGCAGATCCGACTGTTGTGCAACTTCGGCATTGCCGGGGTGGACAAGATCGTCGGCCCCGGAATCAACGCCAAGATCAACGAATTCTCCGCCGCCATGGGACTGTGCCTGCTCGACGACATCGACAGCATTCTCTCCCAGCGCGAGGAGATCGCCGCCCGTTACACCGCCGCCCTTGGCGACTACTACGATCTGCAGGTCGTCCAGCCTGGCGGCCGGCAGAACAACAGCTACTACCCGGTAGGTCTGCGCGACGAGGAGCAGGTGTTGCGTGTACGCAGCGGGCTGAATGCCATCGGGGTCAACCCACGGCGTTATTTCTACCCCTCGCTGGATACCCTCGACTACCTCGCGCCGCAACAGCCGCAAGCCATCTCGCGCGAGCTGAGCCAGCGCATTCTCTGCCTGCCGTTGTACCCGGGGCTGCCGCAGGACGTGCAGCAGGCAGTGATAGAGGTGTTGCAGATGGAAGGCGGCCGGATGGCCGTGGCGGTGTGAGGAGTCGGACATGTCGGCTAAACGCTCGCTGTCGATGATCCGCAATACCCTGCTGAACTATGCGGGGCAGGCTTACGCGATCGTCATCGGCATCCTGATCCAGCCGTTCTACCTCGGCCATCTGGGCGCCGAGGCCTACGGCCTGATCGGCTTCTTCGCGGTCCTGCAAACCTGGCTGCTGCTGCTGGACGTCGGCCTCTCGCCGGCCCTGGTGCGGCAGGTCGCCCACATTCGCGGGGCCCAGGGCGAGACCTATGGCCAAGCGAGCCTGCTGCGCTCCTTCGAGCTGATCCTGCTGCCGCTGACCCTGCTCGGCTCGCTGACGGTGTATGCCGGCAGCACCTGGATCGCCGGGCGCTGGCTGAATGTCCACGCTTTGAGCCCGGTGCTGGTGGCGCAGTGCATCAGCCTCATGGGGCTGCTGGTTGCCCTACGCCTGTACGGCACGCTGTACCGCAGTGCGCTGCAGGGGCTGGAGCTGCATGGCTGGATCAACGGCATCAACGTCTTCGTCACCACCCTGCGCTACTTCGGCGGCCTGCTGCTGGTGGCCAAGGTCAGCCAGGACCCGCTGGTGTTCTTCGAGTTCCAGGTGGCGGTGTCGCTGTTCGAAACCCTGATGCTCGGCGCCAAGTCCTACCTCTGGATGGAGGTGCGGCTGCTCACGCGGTTCTGCTGGGACACGCTGCGGCCGGTGATTCCCTTCGCCCTGAGCATGAGCTTCACCTCCGGACTGTGGATCATCGTTACCCAGCTCGACAAGGTATTGCTGTCGAGCCTGATGCCGTTGCGGGACTACGGCTATTTCTCACTGGTGGCGCTGATCAGCGGCGGCATCCTCAGCCTGGTCAATCCGTTGGCGCAGTCGCTGCTGCCGCGGATGACCATGCTGATCGCCGAGGGGCGTCACGAAGACATGCAGCAGCTCTATCTGAAGGCGAACCGTTTCGTCTGTGTGCTGCTGCTCCCGATGGTCGCGGTGATCGCCGCTCATGGTCATGACCTGATCCTGGCCTGGAGCGGCGATGCCGTGGCCGCCAGATGGTGCCAGCCGGTGCTGGTCTGGTATGTGCTCGGCGCCGGCATGATGGCGGTGAGCAGTTTCCAGTTCTACCTGCAGTACGCCCACGGCCAGTTGCAGTTGCACGTCTGGTACACGGTGATAACGGCGCTGGTGAGCATTCCGTTGGTGGCGGGCAGCGCCTACCTGTACGGCGTGCTCGGTGTGGCGCTGTGCTGGTTCGGCCTGCGCGTGGCGTTGTTCCTGATCCTGCCGCCCATCGTGCACCGGCGCTTTGGCAATGACCTGCACTGGCCGTGGCTGCGCGACACCCTGCAGATCGCCGCGCTGAGCGGCGCCGGGCTGCTGCTCAGCGAGCCTGTCTATGCCTTGCTGGCTCGTTCCGGCGAGCGCCTGTCGTTGTTGCTGGCATTGGCCAGCTGCGGGCTGATCACCCTGACCCTGGTTGGCGTCGGCTCCGCTCCGGCGTTGCTGCGTCTGTTCAAACCGTCCCAGAAACCGAGTGTCTAGCCATGGACATCCGCTCCGAGCTGCAGATTCTCTCCAACTGGCCGGCAGCCCCCGAGCCGTTGCTGAGCATCGTCTGCCTGGCCTACAACCAGGTGGACTACATCGGCCGTACGCTGGACAGTTTCCTTGAGCAGATCACCGACTTCCGCTTCGAGGTGTTGGTCAACGACGATGCCTCCACCGACGGCACCACCGAGCTGATCGCTGACTACGCCGCGCGCTACCCGCACATCATCAAGCCGATCTTCCACAAGGAAAACCAGTACTCCAAGGGCGTGTCCCAGGGCATGTTGGTCTTTCGCAAGGCGCGTGGCCGCTATATCGCCTACTGCGAGGGCGATGACTTCTGGACCGATCCGCACAAGCTGCAGATCCAGGTCGAGTTCCTCGAAGGCAACCCGGACTACGTGATCACCTACCACGACGCCTATGTCTTCGACGGGGACGGGGTGGTCAAGCCGCGGCAGCTCACCGGCCGGCTCCGCCGTGACGCCAGCCGCCGCGAGCTGCAACAGGCGCGCGCGATTCCGACCCTGACCGCCTGTTTCCGCAACGTCCTGGGCGAGATGCCCGAGGAGCTGCGCACCATCCGCATGGGCGACTTGTGCTGGTGGTCGCTGCTGGGGGCCTATGGCAAGGGCAAGTATCTCGGACAGATCGCCCCGGCCGCCTACCGCCAGCACGAGGGCGGAATCTATTCCATGCAGGCCGATCGCGTGCAGCAGCGGATGACGCTGCACACGTACTACTGCCTCTCGCGCTACTACCAGCGCATTGGCGACCAGGCGCTCCACGAGTATTTCCTGGTCCAGGTCTGCCGCCTGTCCATGGCCGCGATTCCGGTGCCGCGCAAGATTGAGGCGTTCCTGCTGCTGCTCGGCAACCACGGACTGAACCTGCTCAAGCGACTGAACCCGATTCACGCTCGCTGAGTCGTGTCACGTTACCGGAGGATGGATGTCCATGAGTATCATGCCCAACTCGTCCCTGGAGAATGTCCAGGACACCCGTATCGATGTGGCCGGGCTGCTGCGCCTGCTGTTCGACCACAAGCGAATGATCATCGTCGTCACCGGGTTGTTCGCGACCCTGGGCCTGATCTATGCGCTGCTCGCCACGCCAATCTACGTGGCGGGCGCGATGATCCAAGTCGAGCAGAAGAAGAACGGCCTCAACGGCACGCCGGAGGTGATCAACCGCCCCGACTCGGTTTCCCTGGCCGCCACCGAAATCGAGTTGTTGAAATCCCGCGCGGTGCTCGGCAAGGCTGTGGAGTTGCTCAAGCTCAACATCACCGCCAAGCCTCGGCATATGCCGCTGATAGGTGATTACCTGGCGCGGCGCTTCAAGCCGACTCCGACGGAACCGCTGGCGGCGCCTCTGTTCGGCATGGGTGCTTACGCCTGGGGTGGCGAGCACATCAAGGTGTACCAGCTGGAAGTGCCCGAGGAATATCTCGGCGAGAAGCTGACCCTGGTAGCCGAGGGGGGCGGCGCCTACGTCGTGCTCAATGCCGATGGTGAGCAACTGCTGCGCGGCGAGGTGAACAAGACGGTCGTCGACAAGGGCTTCACCCTCGAAGTGGACCAGTTGGAGGCGCACCCGGGCACCGAATTCATTCTCACCCGTGACCGCCTGCTGACCACCATCCTCGCCTATCAGAAGGCGCTCAAGGTGGTCGAGGCTGGCAAGGATTCCGGGATCATCTACATGACCCTGGAAGACCCCAACGCGGGACAGGCCGACCTCATCCTCGACAAGATCAGCCATTTCTACGTGATGCAGAACGTCGAGCGCAGTTCCGCCGAAGCTTCCCAGCGCCTGGAGTTCCTGCGTTCGCAACTGCCGATGGTGCGCATGGAGCTGGAACGCGCCGAAGCCGCCTACAACGCCTACCAGACCAGCGCCAAGTCCGCCGACATCAGCGTCGAGACCCGTGGCGTACTGGACCAGGTGGTGGGCATCGACAACCAGCTGTCCGACCTCAAGCTCAAGCGCGCTGAGTACGACCGCCTGTACGCCCCCAGCCACCCGACCTACCAGGCGCTGCTCAAGCAGGTGAGCAGCCTGGAGGCTCGCAAGCAGGCCTTGCAGGGGCGCATCCAGAACCTGCCGGCCACCCAGCAGGAACTGCTGCGTCTCTCCCGTGACATGCGGGTAACCCAGCAGACCTACGTAACCGTGCTGGACAAGGCCCAGGAGCAGGACATCCTGCGCGCCGGCACCATCGGCAACGTACGGGTGATCGACACCGCCCAGTCCGACGTCGAGAAACCGGCCAAGCCGATGCGCAAAGTCATCGTGCTGCTCTCCACCCTGCTCGGTTTCTGCGTTGCCATGGGCATTCTGTTCCTGCGCCAGGCCTTCTACCGGGGCGTGGAGAATCCCGAGGCGATCGAACAGCTCGGTCTCTCGGTGCTCGCGGCGGTGCCGTATTCAAGGCAACAGGAGCGCCTGGAAAGGGAGCGCAAGGGCGATATCACCGCCCATGCACCCAAGCTGCTGGCCGCCGCCAATCCGGGCGACCTGGCCAACGAGTCGCTGCGCAGCCTGCGTACCAACCTGCATTTCGCCCTGCTCGAAGCGCGCAACAACGTGGTGATGCTCACCAGCCCCGCACCTGGCGCCGGCAAGTCGTTCGTCTCCAGCAACCTGGCGGCGATCATCGCCCAGACCGGCCTGCGCACCCTGCTGATCGACGCTGACATGCGCAAGGGCTACCTGCATCGCGTCTTCGGCCTGACTCCGCGGCATGGTCTGTCCGATGCGCTGAGCTCCCGGCGTCCGCTGAGCGAGGTGATCCTGCCGACCGAGGTGCCGGACCTGGACTTCATCTCCTGTGGCTTCGCTGCGCCGAATCCTTCGGAACTGCTGATGAACGAAAACTTCGCCCAGCTGCTGCGCGATGCCTCGGCAATGTACGACCTGGTCATCATCGACACCCCGCCGGTGCTGGCGGTGACCGACGCGTCGCTGGTCGGTCGGCTGTGTGGCATCAACCTGCTGGTAACCCGCTTCGGCCAGAGCCCGGCCAGCGAGATCGACACCGCCCGCCGTCGCCTTGGCCAGAACGGCATCCATCTGCAGGGCGCGATCCTCAATGGTGTCCGGCGCAAGGCCTCGACCGCCGCCTACGACTACGGTGCCTACGCCTACCGCTACGACAACCGCGACTGAGGACGCACTCAGTCACCCGCGTCTGGCGTTTTCCTGCCTGGCCCGCCGCTCATGACGGGCCGGGGCTCGACCCGCCAGGTAACGACCACTGCCTTCGGGGCGCCGTTCCAAGGAACGGCCGGCCCCGTCCCCACTCATCGCCGGCCCCGGCGTCGAGGCATACGCATCATGAGTAACGCTGACCCCCTTCATCGCTGGTACCTGATCCAGACCAAACCGCACCAGGAACTGCGCGCCGAGGAAAACCTCTCGCGCCAGGGCTTCACCTGCTACCGGCCGGTGGTCGGGCAGGGGCCGCGGCCGCAACCGCTGTTCCCTGGTTACCTGTTCATCCACCTGGATCAGCAGCACGACAACTGGTTCCCGATCCGCTCGACCCGTGGCGTGGCGCGCATCGTCAGCTTCGGCCCGCAGCCATTGGCGGTGGCCGATGAGCTGGTGGAGGACATCCGCCAGCGTTCTCGGGCGATGCCCATGCCTTCGGCCAGCCGTTTCGAGCAGGGCCAGGTGGTGCGGCTGCACTGCGCCGGGGACTGCGAGGTGGAAGCGATATTCCTCTGCGACGACGGTGCCGAGCGGGCGCTGATCCTGCTCAACCTGCTGCAACGCGAACAGCGTGTGCGGGTACCCATGAGCCAGCTTTCGGCGGCCGGCGAGGGAAAGATGGCGGGCCTGAGTGCCCGCTGATCGACGAGGGAGACGCACCATCATGAGTGGATCGACCGTACTGGTGACGCTGACTTATGGCGACCGCCTGGAGTTTCTGGAGGAGCTGCTCGCCAGGGCTTTCCGCGAGCCCGACATCGCTCGCGCGATCGTTGTCAGCAATGCCTCGGTGGCCGAACTGGACCAGCTGTTCAAGCTCTGGCCCAACCGCGTCCAGGTCATTGAACTCAGCAGCAATACCGGCTCGGCCAACGGCTATTGCGTGGGCATTGAGGCCGCGCTGAAGACGAGCTGTGAATACATCTGGTTGATGGACGACGACAACGCGCCGACGCCGGGCGCCTTCCCCTTGCTCAAGCAACGCCTGCTCGACTGCATGCAACGCCATGGGGCGGACAAGACCGCTGTGCTGGGCTTTCGCCCGGAGCACCAGGCGGATGTCGTCGCCGGTGTTCCGAGACGCTTCATCGCGCCGCCGCGCTCCAGCTACTTCGGCTTCCATGTTCGCCAACTGCCCTACAAACTCTGGCGCCGCACCCCCTGGGGCAGGCCGCACCCGCGTCCGGTGGAGCCGCTGCTGGAGCTGCCCTTCGCCTACTACGGCGGGCTGCTCGCGCACCGCCGGCTGATCGAGCGCATCGGCCTGCCGCGCCGCGAGCTGGTGCTGTATGCCGACGACACCGAGTACACCTTCCGCATCAACGCCAGCGGCGGCCACCTCTACCTGGTACCCGGCGCCGGGCTGGACGACCTGGAGCGCTCCTGGAACCTCAAGCAGCGCACCTCCAACATCTACGAAACCTACCTGCTCGGCAGCTCCGACCTGCGCGCCTACTACGCCGCGCGCAACCAAGCCTGGTTCGACAAGAACCTATGGGTCACCTCGCCGCTGATGTACCGCTTCAACCGCTGGGTCTTCCTGCGCCTGTTGCACTTCTTCGCCCATCGGCACGGCCGCGAGGGCCGCCTGCAGCTGCTGCTGCGCGCCATTCGTGACGGCGAGTCCGGCGCGCTGGGCATGAGCCGGAGCTATCCGCTATGAAGCTCCTCTTCGTCAATTCCCTCTATGCCCCGCACACCGTGGGTGGCGTGGAGGTGATGCTGCAGTCCATGGTCGAGGGCCTGCAGCGGCGCGGCCATGAGGTGGAGGTCCTGAGCACGGGGCCCGACGCCGGCCTGCGCCGTGATTCGCACAATGGCGTGCCGGTGCTGCGCGCCGGTCTGCGCAACCTCTACTGGCCGTTCGCGGGTCAACGTCCCGGCACCTTGCGGCGGCTCGCCTGGCATGCGCTGGACCGCTACAACCGGGGCATGCGCGATGTGCTGGCGCAGGTGCTGGCGCAGAGTCAGCCTGACCTGGTGGTGTGCCATAACCTGGCGGGCTGGTCGATCGCCGCCTGGGATGCGATCCACGACGCCGGGCTGCCCATCGTGCAGGTTCTGCACGACCAGTACCTCACCTGCCCGCGCGGGATGCGTTTCAACAAGGGGCAGCAGTGCCAGCGGCAATGCGGCTCCTGCGCTTTGCTGCGGTACTCCCATGCCCAGGCATCTGCCCAGGTCGACACCGTGGTCGGTGTCAGCCGCTACCAGCTTGCCGCCCTGGTCGACGCGGGTTACTTCGCCCACAGCCAACGCTACGTCGTCTACAACAGCTCACCGTTCGTGCCCTTGCAGGATGCGCCGGCGCAAGTGACGGAGCGCCGTCCGCTGCGTTTCGGCTTCATCGGCTCGCTGACGCCGAACAAGGGCGTGGAGTGGCTGATCGAGCAGTTCCAGAAGCAGTCGCTGGATGCCTCGCTGCTGATCGCCGGGCGCGGTGACGCGGCCTATGTGAACACACTGAAATCCCTCGCCGACCCGCAGCACGTTCACTTCGTCGGCTATCGCAACTCCTCCGAGTTCTTCTCCGAAATCGACGTGGCCGTGGTGCCCAGTATCGGCGCCGAGTCCTTCGGCCTGGTAGCGCTGGAGGCCTGCGCCCACCACCTGCCGGTGATCGTGTCGACTCGGGGCGGTCTCGTCGAGATCGTCCGGGACGGGCTCAACGGCCTGCACTGCGCGCCGGAGCACCCCGATTCGCTGGGCGAGGCAATCCGCCGCCTCGGCGAGGATGCGCCGCTGCGTCAGCGCCTGGCATCCCGCGCGCGGGAGAGCGTGGCATCGATGCTCAGCGTCGAGCGCATGCTCGACGAGTACGAAACCGTACTGCACCACACCCTGTTCAGCTGTGGAGTTCGCCATGGGCCTGCAAACGCCGTATCCACGCTTTGAGCGCTCGCGCGGGATCACCTTCGACCGCTCGCTGCTGGCGCTGGGGGTGGTGGTGTCCGTGCTGCTGGTGGAGACCTTCAACGGGGCCCTGCGCTTCTACTCCGACCAGGTCGGGCTCTCGGCGCTGATCTACGTACCGAAGGTAGGCTGCGTGATCGCGGTGGCCTGGGAGCTGCTCACCCGCCCGCAGCATCGCGGCCTGTGGTTGCTGCTGATATTGGCGGCGGCCTCGCTGATGCTCGGCCAGCTGCATGGCGCGGCCAATCAGGCGGGGTTCTTCAGCATATTCATCTACGCGCCGCTGCTGTTCGGCCTGCTCTGCGTCCCCTACCTGGAGAGGCACCGCAAGGTATTGGGCTGGGCCATCTTCTTCTGTCTCGGCGCCTCGCTGGGGGGCATTGCGCTGGACATGACCGGCCACGTCCCGTGGAAGGGTTACACCTATGCCATGGGCGGTGTACAGATCAGCGCCAACCGCGCCTGGAGCGCCTACGGGTTGGACCGCATCGCCGGCTTCTCGCGGATGTCATCGGCGCTGGCGATCATGCTGTCGATCTATGCCCTGTACCTGGGATCATTCCGCCTGGCGATGCCAGTGCGCTGGCTGATCTACCTGGTCGCGCTGGTGGGGATAGTCCTGACCACCAACAAGACCTCCGCCGTGGCCTTCGTCATCGTTCTGCTGGTGATGAACATTGCCCGGTACCGCGTGTTGTTCCTGCTGGCCACGCTGGTGGTGGTCTTCGGTGCGCTGGCGTTGCCGCTCTATGGCCTGTATGGGGACGTCGAGCCGTACCTGGCCAGTTCCAGCAGCGAAAATCTGATGGGCTCGATGGTGGATCGCCTGGTCAATACCTGGCCGGGCGTGATCAAGGTGATGGTCGTCAACGACTGGGCCTTCACCGGCGCCGGGCTGGGCATGACCGGCAGCGCCTTCGCGCAGTTCCCGGTGTTCGGCATCGACCAACTGGCGGTGTCGGATAACACGCTGCTCTACCTCTGGCTGCTGTTCGGCGTTGCCGGCGTCGGGCTCTATGCACTGGCGATTCCGCTGCTGATGCGCCTGCAACTCCAGTCGGGACGCGAGGCGCGTGCGCTGCTGGGCATTACCTACTGCATCCTGCTGATGGGCTGGACCAGCGACGTGCTGGAGGCACAGGTGCCGAGCCTGTTCCTGGGGCTGGCCATCGGCCGGGCATTGCGCCTGCCGGAAGAACTGGCCACGCCGCTGGCACCACAGGCCTGGCGTCTGCAGGGCAATGGGCGGGTGCTGGGCCTGCTGCTGGTCGGCTTGCTGCTGGCCGGGGCAGGGCAGGCGCCCCGGGCGCTGGCCAATGAGGCACCGGTGACGGAGCGGGGCGCGCCGGAGTTCATCGTCGGCGTCAGCACGCACCAGAATATGCGCCCGGGCAACCGCGATGGCATCAATCGCCTCGCGCAGCAGGCCAGCATCCAGTCGTTCCGCGACGATGCCTTCTGGTCCAGTGTCGAGCGCGAGGCCAATGTGCTGTCCATCTACGACACCTGGCGCGCGCAGCTGCGCAGCACCCGCAGCCTGGGCATCAGCACCCTGCTGATCCTGGGGGTGGAGAACCAGTTCCACGGCAACGCCAAACCGCGCGATGACGCTTCCCGAGCCGCTTACCTGCGCTATGTGCGTTATGTGGTGCGCAGCTTCAAGGGCCAGGTGGCGATCTACGAAATCTGGAACGAATGGGACGTGGAGAACCCCACCGACAAGAGCTTCAGTGACGACTACCTGACGTTGATCCGTGCCACGGCCCAGGCGATACGCGAGGAAGACCCGCAAGCCAGGATCATCGCCGGCGCGGTAACGCTGCGTGGCATCCGCCAGGGCTTCGCCGACCGTCTGCTGGCCGGCGGATTGCTGGACCTGGTGGACGGTCTGTCGCTGCACCCCTCGGTGTACTGCGAGGGTGAGCTGGCGACACCGGAGAACTGGCTGGGATGGTTCAAAGGCGTCAATCAGCAGTTCGAACGGACCGCTGGCAAGCCGGTACCGTTGTACTTCACCGAGTTCAGCTGGCCATCCAACGACGGCGGCTGCGGGCTCAGCCTCGAGCGCCAGGCCGCGTACCTGGCGCGTGCCTACGTGCTGTTGCGCAGCCTGCCCAATGTGAAGGGTTCCTGGTGGTACGACCTGGTGGACGACGGCATCGACCGCCGCGAAATGGAGCACAACTTCGGCCTGCTCACCGCCGACGGCCAGCCCAAGCCGGCCTATCACGCGATGGCCAGCGTGGCCGGGATCATCGGTTACTACCGCTTCGTCGGTCGCGTACCCAACGCCGACCCGAACGTCTACCTGCTGCGTTTCGCCAAGGCCGGCGATGAAGTCCTGGTGGCCTGGACCCTGGGACGCGAGCAGACCCTGAAGATCACCAACCAGCCGGGCAGATCCGACACCCTCTGGCGCCTGCGGGACTTCGATGACGCGGGCTCCCGCCAGGGCGAGAAGGTGCCCTGGGACTGCCCCGCAGGCGGCGGTCCCTGTCAGGCCGACATCCGAATCGACAACGCCCCGACGCTGTTGCGCAGCGCTCCGGGCTACCAGCTGTCCTTGCGCTGAGTGCAGCGCGACGACTCGCCGAGAGGGCTTCCATGATCGTCATCAACGCGCGCTTCCTGTCTCAGGAAATCAGCGGTGTGCAACGCTTCGCCGAGCAGATCTCGCTGTCGTTGTCGCGCTTGCGCGGCGACGTGCACTTCGTCGCGCCGCCCGGCCCGCTGCTGCGGGAGGAGGTCGCCCGGCGTCTGCATGTCGAGCGCATCGGGCGCAACAACGGGCACCTGTGGGAGCAGGTCGATCTGCCATTGTGGCTGGCGCGCAATGGCCGGCCGCTGCTGGTGTCGCTGTGCAACACCGCGCCACTGGCCTACGGCCGACAACTGGCCACGCACCATGACATTGCCTATGTGCGGTATCCCGAGAGCTATTCCTGGCGCTTCCGCGCGCTGTACCGGACGCTGACGCCGCTGATGTTGCGGCGGGTACTGGCACTGGTCAGCGTCAGCGAGTTCTCCCGCGAGGAGATCGCCTCGTACTACCACTTTCCCCGCGAACGCATCCACGTGATCGCCAACGCGGTTTCCTCCGCGTTCTGCCCGGGGCCCGTGCCTACGGGTGGGCGACCCTATCTGCTGGCGGTGTCCTCGCCGGCCGCGCACAAGAACTTTGCGCGGATGATCGCGGCATTCGACCTCCTGCGCGATCTGGACATCGACCTGCACATCGTCGGCTCGGCCGGTCGCAGCTTCGTCGACTACCGGCTCGAGTCCAACGAGCAGCATGAGCGCGTGCGCTGGCTGGGGCGGATCGACGACCGCCAGTTGATCGAGGAATACCGCGGCGCGGTGGCCTTCGTCTTCCCGTCGCTTTACGAAGGATTCGGCATACCGCCTCTGGAGGCCCAGGCCTGCGGTTGCCCGGTGATCGCCGCACGCAGTGCCTCGATTCCCGAAGCGCTGGGCACCTCGGCGTTGTATTTCGACCCCGAGGATACCCAGGCCCTGGCCATGTCGATGCGTCGTGTACTGCGCGATGCGAAGTTGCGTGCCGGCCTGCGCAGTGCCGGACTGGAGAATGTCCTGCGGTACTCCTGGGACCTCTCCGCCCTGCGCCTCTCCACCCTGATCGACTCCTTTCTAGCCGAACGCGTGGCCTACGTGCCGCGCTTCAAACCGCTCGAGTAGCCCGGTTCCCGGCTACCTCGCCAAGGAGGCATATCCCATGAAAGGCATCGTCCTCGCCGGAGGCTCCGGCACCCGCTTGCATCCCATCACCCTGGGGGTGTCCAAGCAACTGCTGCCGATCTACGACAAGCCGATGGTGTACTACCCGCTGTCGGTACTGATGCTCGCCGGCATCGACGAGATCCTGCTGATCTGCACCCCTGGCGACCTGCCCAATTTCCGCGCACTGCTCGGTGACGGCGAGCAGTTCGGCGTGCATCTGCACTATGCCGTGCAGCCCTCCCCGGATGGCCTGGCCCAGGCCTTCCTGATCGGCGAGGACTTCATCGGCGACGACTCGGTATGCCTGGTGCTGGGCGACAACATCTTCTACGGCCAGGGCTTCACCGAAACCCTGCGCGAGGCCGCCTCGCGCGAGCACGGCGCCACAGTGTTCGGCTACCAGGTGGCCGATCCCGGGCGCTTCGGGGTGGTGGAGTTCGCTACCGATGGCCACGTGCTCTCCATCGAGGAAAAGCCCCGGGTGCCGCGCTCCAACTATGCGGTGACGGGACTGTATTTCTACGATCACCAGGTGGTCGAGATGGCCCGGCAGATTCGCCCCTCGGCGCGTGGCGAACTGGAAATCACCGATATCAACAACCTCTACCTCGAACGCGGCGAGTTGCACGTGAGCCTGCTGGGGCGTGGCTTCGCCTGGCTGGATACCGGCACTCACGAGTCGCTGATGGAGGCCGGCCACTTCGTCCAGACCATCGAGGCGCGGCAGGGACTGAAGGTCGCCTGCCTGGAGGAAATCGCCTTCCAGCAGGGCTGGCTTTCCAGTGAAGGTCTCGAGTTGCAGGCCGAGCGCCTGGGCAAGACCGGTTATGGCCGCTACCTGCAGCAGTTGCTGCGCGATGCCCGTTGCTGAGACTGCCTCCTGCCCGTCTGGCCGGTCGGCCGCGGCAGCGCGTTCGTGATTCGTCTGCCGTTTGCGGCAGGGGCGCCAGGATGAGCGCCGAGTGTGGTGAGGTTTGCCATGTCCATTCGAACCAAGGGAATACTGCGGGCCAACCAGTCCCTGCTGGCGCTGGCTCACCGTTTGCTCGATCTGCTGGTCATCGTCCTTTCCGGGGCGATTCTCCTGAACGATGGCAGCGGTTTGCCGGATGCCCGTGTCTGGGTGACGGTCCTGCTCTGCGTGATGCTGTTCCACTGGCTGGGCGAGCTCAACCGGCTCTACGGCTCCTGGCGCGGCGAGTCGATGTTGCGTGAGTCGATGCTGGTGACCAGTTACTGGTCGCTGACGTTCTTCGCCGTGCTGCTGCTGGATGCGGCGCTGCGCCACGACATTGTCATCGATGCGCGCCGCTTCGCCTGGTTCGCCACTGCGTTGCTGGTGATGTGCGTCTATCGCCTGCTGCTGCGTATCTTCCTGCGCCTGGCGCGCCGGCATGGCTTCAACAGCCGCAACGTGGCCATCTACGGTACCGGGGAGGTGGGTGCGCACCTGGCGTCGACCATCCTTGACGCGCCGTGGATGGGCCTGCGTCTGGTCGGCTTCTACGACGACCGGCCGCAGCAGATGGCCCTCGACGAGCGGGTGCCGGTCAAGGGTGGGCGCCTGGCGCTGATCGAAGCGGCGCGCAGCGGCCAGATCGACAAGGTCTACTTGACCCTGCCGCTGACCCGTGAGCCGCTGCTCAACGAACTGATTCGCGAACTCTCCGACACCACGGTGTCGGTGTACCTGATTCCCGACCTGTTCATGTTCGACCTGCTGCACGCGCGCAGCGAGAGCATCAACGGCCTGGAAACCATCAGCATCTTCGACACCCCCATGGACGGGCCCAACGCGGTGCTCAAGCGCATCGAGGACGTGGTCCTCGCGTCGCTGATCCTGCTGCTGGTGTCGGTGCCGATGCTGCTGATCGCAGTGGCGGTGAAGCTCACCTCACACGGCCCGGTGCTATTCCGCCAGACCCGCTACGGGATGGATGGCCGGCCGATTCGCGTGTGGAAGTTCCGGAGCATGACCGTCATGGAGGACGGCGCGCAGGTGATCCAGGCCTCGCGCAATGACTGTCGCGTCACCCGGCTGGGCGCGTTCCTGCGACGCACCTCGCTGGATGAACTGCCGCAGTTCATCAACGTCCTGCGCGGCGACATGTCGGTAGTGGGCCCCCGGCCCCATGCGGTCGCGCACAACGAGCAGTACCGCCGTCAGGTCAGTCATTACATGCTCAGACACAAGGTCAAGCCGGGGATAACCGGCTGGGCCCAGGTCAACGGCTGGCGTGGCGAAACCGACACCCTGGAAAAGATGCAGAAACGCATCGAGTTCGACTTGGACTACATCGAGAACTGGTCCGTCTGGTGGGACCTGAAGATCGTTGCGCTGACCCTTGTCAAAGGGTTCGTCAACCGCAACGCGTTCTGAGGCAGTCCCCCTACCAACACCCTGCTTCAAGGAATGATCGCCATGAAAAATCTGTTCGTGATCGGTCTTGTTGTCGGCAGTCTGGCACTACAAGGCTGTGTATTTTCCCCCGGTCAGCACATGACGGACTCCGATATCGAGAAAGCGGCGCGGGACCAGGGCATGCGCATTACCCTCGTCCCCATTACCCCGCAGGTGTTGCAAAGCCAGGACATGGAACGAGCCAATCAACAACTGCCGGCGGAGCTGCTCAACTACAAGCCGCAGCAGGGTGAATACGTGATCGGCGCAGGGGACGTGCTGCTGGTCACCGTCTGGGACCACCCGGAACTGACCAGTCCCGGCTCGACGCAGCAGATGGAAGCCAACGGTCGCGTGGTCGGTGCTGACGGCAATATGTTCTTCCCCTACGCCGGCACCGTGGCGGCGGCGGGCAGGACACCGACCATGCTGCGCGGCGAATTGACCCGCCGGCTGGCCAAGAAGGGCATCGTTGACCCGCAGGTGGACGTGACGGTGCTGCGCTACGCCAGCCAGCACATCGTGATGTCCGGGGCCTTCCAGAACGGCGGGCAGGTCGAACTGAACAACACGCCAACGACACTGGTGCAGGCGGTGAGCAAGGCCGGCGTGGTGGCCGGCGAGGCGGACCTGTCGGGGCTGACGCTCAAGCGCGACGGGCGTGAGTACCTGATCGACGTCGATGCGCTGAACCGCAGCGGCTCCTCCCTGAGCGGCGTCTATCTGAAGAACGGCGACCAGATCCACCTGCCCTACAACGACCGCAAGAAAGTCTACATCGTGGGTGAAGTGCATCAGCCGACCGTAGTGACCTACCGCACCACCGGCCTGAGTCTGCTGGAAGTACTGGGCAACGCAGGCGGCCTCAGCCAGGAAACCTCCGATGCCGACGCCGTCTACGTGATCCGCGCTGGCGACCTGCAGCCGGGCGCCAATGGTACCCAGAATGCCCTCACGGCACAGGTCTTCCACCTGGAAGCGAAGAAACCCACGGCCTTCGCCCTGGCCCGCGACTTTGCCATGCGGCCCCAGGACGTGGTGTTCATCGGCCCGGCCAACATCACCCGGTGGAATCGCTTCATCAGCCAACTGCTGCCGTCGGCATCCTTCATCGGCACCAGTGCCACCGTGGGACACAAGTGATCGGCAGCGTACCTATTCAACGAGAAGAAATTTCGTACTTGGATATCGGAGCCGCCGCATGGACGGCGTGATGCGCGACTCGTGATCATCTACCGGGACGCACAGGGACGTGCACTCTCTTTTTGATGAGCAGGTGCCAGCTCCGACGATCTGCGTTTTCTTGGGCATCCCCTAGCAATGCCCATAACCCGCCAGTGTTGCAGCACTGGCGGGTTTCTTTTTTTCTGCCTTCGAGATTTCAGCGATAGCTTGGCGTCGATTTCGAAAGTGCTCATCGGGCTCCACCACGCAGCGGTTACATAGCTTGCACCGGAACATGCGCTTGCCATCCTGATTTCCATCGACGAATCCATGACGGAAAAAGAACGTCTCGTTGCCGCACTTAGGGCAAGTGAGAGGGGGCAGCTCTGGCTGCATTCCCAGCTTGACTTGCGCCTCCCAATGGCCGGTGCTGTCGAGCTTGAGCAGCCATACACGAAATACCTTCACCCAGCGCTGCACCATGGCTGGAGAGACATCGAGTATCAGGCTTGCACTGGCAATGGAGCGCTGCTGCGAAAGCAGGGGCAGAAATTCATTCAATTTTTCGGCACGCAGAAAACTCTGCAATGCAGTGCCGGTACGCCGGTTGAACCCTTTGCCGCAGCGTTGGCAATTGAAATAGGGAATGCCCCTTGGCGGGCTACCGCGATAGCGGAGAATGACCTTGGAACTGTTGCAGTGAAAGCAGGCCGGTGGTGTCGGGTCCTTGGACATTGCCTCCGCAATATGTTGCTGCAGGTAAGTGGTAAGTGCTGGGTTCTCGGGTCGGAGATTTTCTCGGGATAGATCGTACCGAGGGAGGGCGTGATCGAGCTTACGGAGCATGCTGAATGTCGAGGGTGGAAAGTTAAGGCTGGAAGGTACTGCCAGAAGATCAGCGTGTGTTGTTGTGGTGATTGAATACGGACGGATCACACAAAGAGTCGGGAAGCAGCCGACTCGGCTGTTTTGTGACTGCCCGTTAGTGTTCGCGTTTCGGTTTTCTGCGACGAGACGCGCAAAATGGACATTCGCCAGCCCGCCTGCAAACTGATTGCCAGCGTCTTGTCTGGCCTGCTGATCCTCAACCCCCTCGTCGCGGCAGCGGCCGAGCTGGCGGTGGATGCGGCGGCGGGCGGCAATACCCAGCTGGGTGTGGCGGGCAATGGCGTGCCGGTGGTGAATATCGCCACGCCCGACGGTGCGGGTCTCTCTCACAATAAATTCTCCGACTACAGCGTCGGCCAGAACGGCCTGATCCTCAACAACGCCACCGGCAAGACCCAGTCCACCCAGCTGGGCGGGATCATCATCGGCAACCCGAATCTGAAGGGCAGCGGCGCCGCCAGTAAGATCCTCAACGAGGTCACCGGGGCCAACCCCTCGCAGCTGCGCGGCTACACCGAGGTCGCCGGCCAGTCGGCCCATGTAATCGTCGCCAACCCGCACGGCATCACTTGCAACGGCTGCGGTTTCATCAACACCCCGCGCGCCACCCTCACCACCGGCAGGCCGGTCCTCAACGGCGGGCGCCTGCAGGGTTATGACGTCGACGGCGGCGAGATCGCCATCGAGGGCGCCGGCCTCAATGCCGGCAACCTCGACCAGTTCGAGCTGATCACCCGCAGCGCCAGACTCAATGCCGAGCTGTACGCCAACCAGCTGACCGTGGTGACCGGCCGCAACCAGGTGGACGCCGAGACCCTCGCCGCCACCGCCAAGGCCGACAACGGCAGCGCCAAGCCGCAACTGGCCATCGACAGTTCGGCGCTGGGTGGCATGTATGCGGGAGCCATCCGCCTGGTGGGCACCGAGCAGGGCGTGGGGGTGAAGCTGGCCGGCAACCTGGCCGCCAGCGCCGGCGATATCCAGCTCGATGCCAACGGCCAACTGAGCCTGGCCCAGACCAGCACTGTCGGCAGCCTGCGTGCCAAGGCGCAGGACATTGCCGTCAACGGCCCGGCCTATGCGGCGGGGGCGGTCGAACTGACGGCCAACGGACAATTGAGTAACAGCGGCCAACTGGCGGCGGGCTCCCGCGTGCAATTGCAGGGTGCCCAGGTCAGCAACAACGGCATCGTCGAAGCCGGGGTCAACTCGGACAACAGCCGCAACACCCAGGGCGACGTGGCGATCAACAGCCAGACCCTGCGCAACAGCGGCAGCGTGGTCGCCAGCCGCAACCTCGACGTGAATGCCAGCGGCAGCCTCGACAACCAGGGCGGCAGCCTGCGCGGTAGCAACACCACGTTGGGCGCCGGTAGCCTGAGCAACAACCAGGGCCGCGTGCTGGCTGCCAACGCCCTGAGCCTCTCCGGCCAGCAACTGAGCAATATCGGCGGCCAGGTCGGCGCGCCGTTCATCCAGGTCCGTGGCGGCGCGCTGGACAACCGCCTGGGGCTGTTCAGCGCCGAGCAGAGCCTGAACCTGCAACTGGGCAACCTGAATAACCAAGGCGGCACCCTGAGTAGCCGCGGCGCCCTGGTTGCCAACATCAGCGGCACACTGGACAACAGCCAGGCCGGCAAGCTGATCAGCGAGGGCGCGCAACACCTGCGCGCGGGCCAGCTGAGCAACCAGAACGGCGGGCGGGTATCGAGCCGTGGCCCGCTCGACGTCCAGGCCGATTCCCTGGACAACCGTGGCGGCAAGCTCGTCAGCGACGCTACGTTGAACCTCGCCGGCGGCAGCCTGGACAACCGCGACCAGGGCCTGGTCAGCGCAGGCCAGGACCTACAGCTCACGCTCGACAGCCTGAACAATGCCGGGGCGATCCAGAGCGACGCCAGCCTGCACCTGAACGCCCGCACGGTCAGCAACGCAGCGGGCGGGCAAATCGCCGCCAAGGGCAATCTCAACGCCCAGCTCGGCAGCCTGACCCAGAGCGGCGGCGAGTTGCTCAGCCAAGCGTCCCTGCAGGTGCTGGCCCAGCAGATCGACAACCACCAGGGTGGCTGGATCGGCGCCATGCAGGGCATCAACCTGCAAGCCGCCGCGCTGTTCAACCAAAGCGGCGAAATCTCCAGTCGCGGCGCGTTGAGCCTGCGTGCCGCCAGCGTCGACAACAGCACCGGCCGTATCGCCAGCGACGGCCTGCTCGACGTGCACGGCGACAGCCTGGTCAACCGTGCGGGCAGCCTGGTCGGGCAGGGCGGCTTGAGCGTCACCGGACGCAGCCTGGACAACAGCCAGGGCGGCCAACTGCTCAGCGAAGGAGCCTTGAACCTCTCCGCGCAACGCCTCGACAATCGCCAGGGCGGCTGGGTCGGCGCGCTGCACGGCATCGAAGTGCAGGCTAGCGAGCTGTTCAACCAGGGAGGCGAGATCAGCAGTCGCGCCAGCGTGAACATCGACGTCGGCCAACTCGACAACAGCGCCGGCCTGATCGCCAGTGATGACCGGCTGACACTGCGTGGCGACAGCCTGGTCAACCGCGCGGGCAGCCTGGTGGGGCAGGGCGGCCTGAGCCTCAATGGCGGCAGCCTGGACAACAGCCAGCGCGGGACGTTGAGCAGCCTGCACGACCTCGACCTGAACCTGGCGGATAGCCTCGACAACCAGGCCGGCGGCCAACTGCTTAGCGAAGGCACCTTGAACCTCGGCGCCGCCCAGGTCGACAACCGTGCCGGCGTGCTCTCCAGCGGCGGCGCCCTGCGCGTCACCGGCAACGCCCTGAACAACCAGGGCGGCAAGCTGCTGACCGACGCCACGCTGAGCGTCGACGCGCAGACCCTCGACAACCGCCAGAACGGCGTGATCAGCGCCAAGGGCGCCCTCACCCTGCGCGGCGCAACCCTGCTCAACAGCCAGGCCGGGCGCATCCTCGCTGGCGCCGACCTGCTGCTCACCCAGACCCGCGTGGACAACAGCGGCCAGGGCCGCATCGAAGCGGCCGGCCGGGTGAGTGGGCAGGTCAAGGCGCTGGACCAGCACGACGCCGGACGCCTGATCGGCAGCACCGGCATCGACCTCGACTTCGCCGGCGGCAGCCTCGACAACAGTGGCGGCGGCCTGCTCGCCAGCCCGGGAGCACTGTCGCTGCGCAACCTCGCGCAACTCAACAACAGCACCGGCGGCGAGATCTCCAGCCAGCAGAGCTTCCTTCTCGCGCTGGCCGACCTGAACAACCAGGGCGGCCGCATCCTCTCCAGCGACGCGCTCACCCTGCAGGTCCAGGGCGCGGTGGACAACAGCCAGGCCGGCGTCCTCTTCGGGCGCAACCAGCTCCAGCTGAACGCCGCAGGCCTGAACAACAGCCTGGGTGGCACCGTTGCCAGCCAGGGCGCGATCCAGGCGAACATCAACGGCGCGCTGGACAACCACGCCGACGGCGCCATGGCCGCGGGCGGCTCGCTCAGCGTCGGCAGCACCAGCCTGAACAACCAGGGCGGCAGCCTCTCCGGGGGGCAGGACCTGACCCTCGTCACCGGCACCACCGACAACCAGCACGGCCGCATTACCGCCCAGGGCCAGCTCCACGCCACCACCGGCGACCTGGATAACCGCCACGGCATCCTCAGCGGCCAGCAAGGCCAACGCCTGCAGGCCCAGGCCATCGACAACCGCGCCGGCGTGATCACCACCCTGGGCCGCCTGGAGCTGGGCGGCAGCCGCCTGGACAATGGCCTGGGCGGCGAACTCTCCGCTGGCGGCACCCTGCAACTGCGCGTACAGCAACTGATCCAGCAGCAGGGCCGGCTGATCACCGGCGGCGACCTGAGCCTGGACCTGGCCGGCGGCGACTTCGACAACCAGGGCGCCGTGCTCAGCGTCGGCGGCCTGCTGCGCATCGACAACCTGCGCCACCTCGACAACCGCGGCGGCGAGATTTCCAGCCAGCACAGCTTCCAGCTCAATAGCGCCAGCCTCGACAACGGTGACGCCGGCCGCATCATCAGCGCCGGCCAACTGCAACTGAGCGCAGGCAGCCTGCGCAACGCCAACCTTGGCCTGCTCTCGGGTTGGCAAGGGCTGGCCATCAACGCCGCCGACCTCGACAACAGCAGCTCCGGCACCCTCTCCAGCAAGCTGGGCAAGCTCGACGTCACCCTCAGCGGCCGCCTTGACAACCACGGCGAAGGCGCCCTGGTCAGCCTGGGCGACCAGCACATCCGCGCCGCCAGCCTGAACAACCAGGGCGGCATTCTCTCCGGCCAGGGCAACCTCGACCTGACCATCGCCAGCACCCTGAACAACAGCGCCGGCGGCCTGATCAACGCCCAGCAGCACCTGGCGCTGCGCCCGGCGCAGACCGACATCCTCAACCAGGGCGGGCAGATCAGCGCCGGCAGCCTCGACTTCAGCGTTCGCAGCCTCGACAACAGCGGCGGCCTGCTGCTTAGCCAGGGCGCCCTGCGCGGCACCCTGCGCGGCACCCTGAGCGGTGCTCTGATCAACGCCAACAACGCCCGCCTGGCCAGCGCCGGCGAGCTGCTGCTGAGCGCAGCCAGCCTCGACAACCGAGGCGGCCAGCTGGCCAGCCAGCAACGCCTGGAACTGAACGCCGGGTCCCTGGACAACAGCCAGCGCGGCACCCTCGCCAGCCAGCAGGACCTGGTCCTGAACCTGGGCGCCGGCACCCTCGACAACAGTGCCGACGGCCTGCTGCACAGCGCCAGCGGCGCCATCAGCCTCCAGGCCGGCCAGCTGCGCAACCAGGGCGGCACGCTCAACAGCCAGGGCGACGCCCAGTTGCAACTCTCCGGACTGCTCGACAACAGCCAGCAGGGCCGCATCCAGAGCCGCGCAGGTGGGCTCCTGTTGCAAAGCGCCAACCTCGACAACAGCGCTGGCGGCATCCTCCATAGCGCCACCGGGCTGCTGCGCGTGCTCACCGGCTCGTTCAACAACGCCGCCGGCATCACCCAGGCGCGCAGCCTCGACATCACCGCCCGCGGCGGTATCGACAACCGTGGCGGCCACCTCTCCGCCGTCGGCGGTGACAACCGCCTCACCACCACCACCCTCGACAACCAGGGCGGCGGCCTCTATGCCGGCAACCTGCTCAGCCTCGGTGGCGACACCCTGCTCAACCAGGGCGGCCAGATCGGCGCCACCACCCTCGACTTCAGCCTGGGCAACCGCCTGGTCAACCAGAACGGCCTGATCGAAAGCGCCGGCAGTCTCAGCCTCACCGCCGGCGCCATCGACAACCAGGGCGGCCGCCTGCGCGCCCTGGGCCAGAGCGGCAGCACCACCCTGAACGCGGGCTACCTCGACAATCGGGGTGGCCGCCTGGAAACCGCCAACACCGACCTCGCCCTCAACCTCGGCGGGCTCGCCAACGACGGCGGCGCCTTCCTGCACGTCGGCAGCGGCCAGTTCGGGGTCAACGCCGGGCAGATCGCCGAAGCTGGCGGCAGCTTCGTCACCACTGGCCACCTCGACATCACTGCCGACAGCTGGAGCAACAGCAGCGTCCTGCAGGCCGGCTGGCTCACCCTCAACATCGGCCAGTTCACCCAGACCGCCAGCGGCCGGCTGCTCGCCAGCCAGGGCCTGACCGGGCGTGGCGGCCACTGGAGCAACGACGGCCTGCTGGCCAGCGATGGCAGCCTCGACATCCAGCTGAGCGGCACCTACGGCGGCGCCGGCCGCGTCACCAGCCTGGGCGCGCTCAACCTCGCGGCCAACCAGCTCGACATCAGCCAGGGCGCCAGCGTGACCGGCGGCCAGGGCGTCACCCTCGGCGCCGGCACCCTGAACAACCGTGGCCGCATCACCGCCGCGGGTGACCTCACCGCCAACACCGGCAGCCTGAACAACCTCGGCACCCTCGGCAGCGCCGGAAAACTGCGCATCAACACCTGGGACCTGCTCAACGACGGCCAGAGCAATGGCGCGCTGATCTTCAGCGGCGGCGACATGACCCTGCGCGTGGGCGGCAGCCTGATCAACCGCTATGCCGACATCTACAGCCTGGGCAACCTGGATATCACCGGGGCCACCCCGGAAGCCCTGGCCGGCGCGCTGAAAAATATCTCGGCGACCGTGGAAAGCCTGGGCGACATGAGCCTGAAGGTTCGCACGACGGAGAACCGCACCGACGTGCTCAATACGACGGCCGGCGAGCTGCTTTCCGCCGCCATTGGAGTGCGTTGTTATGACTGCTCCGTAGCCCCGCAGCCCGGTGAGCGCACACCCAGCAGCCATATGGTCTGGGTCGAGAACTACCGAGGTGAGCTGGGCGAAAGCTCTCCCTCGGCCGCCATCAGCGCAGGCGGCAATCTGAAAGTCGAAGGCCAGAATCTGCTCAACCAGGCATCGACCATCGCCGCCAGCGGCAACATCTCGATGATGCTGGACAGCTTCACCAACAGCGGTGTCGCCATTGGCGACCACTCCGTGCGGCGCTCCTTCGAGATTCCGTATGGCTCGGACGCATACGGCGGTCTCTTCTCGGGCGGTGTGAGTTTCTGGGACCAGGTCATGGAGTACAACGCCGCGAATGATCCGGATTATGACGCCGGTCTACGCTCGCCTACCGGCGACATGACACGGCCGAACCTTCACTTCTGGAACCGGGGTTGGGACGAGTCCCTTAGTCTGGTAACTATCAGGCAGGGCGGGCGAGAGGCCCCTCGCTTTGCCCAGTTCGGTTCTATTCGTCTTGATTTTCCAGGCACATCGCCCTTCGCGGACTTCCAGATGCCGCACTACCAGCCGGGCGCCCTGGTCGATGCGCCGGCGGTGGTCAAGAACGCCACCTTCTTCGACGAACTGACCATCCAGAGCCCCGGCAGCTCATTCGTCAGCGCCGTGGTCCAGGCCGGCGGCAATGTCGCCATCAATGCCACCCAGGACCTGAAAAACAGCGTCATCCGCGAAGGCGTCCCGCAATCGTCCGGCGCCTCGCGCGTGGGTGATACGGGGGTTGCCGGCAACAGCGCCAACGTCGTCGCCCTCAACGCCCAACTGCCCCCCGACCTCGCCCAGCAGCAGGTCAACCCTGTCACGCTCCCCGGCTTCAGCCTGCCCACCGGCAGCAACGGCCTGTTCCGCCTGAGTGGCCAGGAAGGCACCCAGAGCAGCGCCCAGACCGTTACCGGCGACGGTAACTACAGCTTCGCCGGCCAGAGCATCAGCCTGTCCCAGCGCGAGCGTACCATCGACGCCACCACCAGCCTGACCGCCGACCTGCAGCGCAGCGACGCCACCACCACCGGTACTGTTCAACGCAGCGCGACCTCCGTCGACAGCACCGACAGCGTACAACTGAACGGCGCCGCCGCGGCCCAGGGCGCGGCGGCCAGCGCCTCCCTGAACGTTGCCCAGGTGCAAGGCGTACCGAGCACGGCACGCCCGGACAACCGCCACAAATACCTCATCGAAACCAACCCCGAGCTCACCAGCCTCAAGAGCTTCCTCGGCTCCGACTACCTGCTCGGCCAACTCGGCTACGACCCGGACCATTCCCAGAAGCGCCTCGGCGACGGCCTCTACGAACAATGCCTGATCCGCGACGCCGTCATCGCCCGGACCGGCCAGCGCTACATCGACGGCCTGACCAGCGACGAAGGCCTGTTCAAGTACCTGATGGACAACGCCATCGCCTACAAGGACAGCCTGCACCTGAGCCTGGGCGTCGGCCTGACGGCGGAACAGGTCGCCGCCCTGACCCACGACCTCGTCTGGCTCGAAGAAGCCATCGTTAATGGCGAAAAGGTCCTGGTGCCGGTGGTCTACCTGGCCCAGGCCAACAACCGCCTGGCGCCCAACGGCGCGCTGATCCAGGGCCAGAACCTCAGCCTGATCAGCGGCGGCAACCTGCTCAACCAGGGCACCCTGCGCGCCAGCGGCGACCTCGCCGCCAGCGCCGCCAACCTCGACAACAGCGGCCTGATCGAAGCCAGCGGGCGCCTCGACCTGCTCGCCCTGAACACCCTCAGCAACACCCAGGGCGGCATCATCAAGGGCCGCGATGTCAGCCTCAGCGCCCTCACCGGCGATGTGATCAACCAGCGCAGCGTCACCGTGCACGAAGGCGGCATCGGCAACCGCACCTGGACCCAGAGCTTCGCCGACAGCACCGCGCGCATCGAAGCTGCCGGCAAACTGGACATCAGCGCCGGGCGCGACATCAACAACCTCGGCGGCGCGATCAGCAGCGGCGGCGACCTCACGATGCAGGCCGGACGCGACATCAACCTGCACAGCGTCGAGCTAGAAAACGGCACCACGCGCGGCCGCAACTACAACCAGAGCACCACCCAGCTGGGCAGCGAAATCAGCGTTGGCCGTGACTTCACCCTCGACGCCGGCCGCGACATCAGCGTCGTCGGCAGCCGCATCGACGTCGGCCGCGACGCCGGCATAAGCGCCGGCCGCGACGTCACCCTGGCCTCCGCCGCCGACGAGCAGCACAGCTACGACAAGAGCAAGAAGGTCACCACCCAGGAAGACCACGTCACCCAGCGTGGCACCGAACTGAGCGCCGGCCGCGACGTACTGATCGCCGCCGGCAACGACCTCACCCTCATCAGCAGCAAGGTCAGCGCCGGCAACGAGGCCTATCTGGTGGCCGGCGACAAGATCGCAATCCTTGCCGCCAACGACAGCGACTACAGCCTCTACGACAAGAAGGACAAAGGCGCCTGGGGCAGCAAGCAGACCCGCCACGACGAAGTCACCGACGTCAAAGCGGTGAGCAGCGAAATCAGCGCCGGCGGCGACATCACCTTGCTCAGCGGCGGCGACCAGAAATACCAGGCCGCCAAGCTGGAGAGCGGCAACGACATCGCCATCGTCAGCGGCGGTGAAGTGACCTTTGAAGCGGTAACCGACACCCATCAAGAGGCGCACGACAAGTCCAGTAGTGACCTGGCTTGGCAGTCATCCAAAGGCAAGGGCCACACGGATGAAACCATCCGCCAGAGCGAACTGATCGCCCAGGGCAACCTCGCCATCAAGGCGGTGGACGGGCTGAAGATCGACTACAAGCAGATCGATCAGAAGTCAGTGGGTGAAGCCATTGATGCGATGGTCAAGGCTGATCCCAACCTCGCTTGGCTCAAGGACGCCGAGCAAAGGGGCGATGTGGATTGGCGGGCGGTGAAGGAATTCCACGATTCCTACAGCTACAGCCAATCCGGCATGGGTCCGGCTACACAACTGGCCGTGGCCATTGCGGCGGCGGCGATTGGCGGCATGGCGGCAGCGGGAGCGCTCAGTGGCGCGGGAGTAGCGGGTGGCACCTTTGCCATGGGCGCCGGCGTCGGTGCGGCGGGCAGTCTCGCCAGCAGCACCGCGGTCAACCTGATCAACAACCAAGGCGATCTGAGTAAGACCTTCAACAGCGACACCCTCAAGCAGGTCGCCATCGCCAGCCTCGTTGGCGGCCTGACCCAAGGCTACTTCGATGACTTGACCGGCACCAAGACCCAAGTACCGACCGACAAAATTGTCTCGCCCTTGAGCACGGCTAACGGCATTGGTGGTTTCGCCGCGAATCAGGCATTGCAGAACGTCACCGCCACTGCGCTGAACAAGGCCATGGGCGAAGGCGGGAGTTTCGGCGATGCGCTCAAGGACAGCGTCTACAACACCTTCGCCGCCGCTGGCTTCAACGCCATTGGCGACTTTGGCAAGGCGAACGGCCTGAATGCCGGCGATGCGCAGATGGTGGTGATGCACGCCCTGATGGGCGGACTCGCCGCAGAGGCGCGTGGCGACAGCTTCGCCGCCGGCGCAGCGGGTGCCGGGCTCAACGAAGCCTTGGTTGCGGACCTGGACAAACTGGTCAGCGGCTACTCGCCGGAAAACCGCGAAGCCCTGCTGACCATGAGTTCGCAACTGGTGGGCCTGATCGGTGCGGTGGCGCAGGACAGTAATGCCAGCTCCAGCCAGCTCGAAACCGGGGCCTGGGCGGCGAAGAACTCGACGCAGTACAACTTCCTCAATCACCAGGATGTGAAGGACCTAGAGCAGGCACTGGGAGACTGTAAAGCCAAAGGCAATTGTGATCAGGTGCGTGACGAGTTCCGGCGCCGTGATGCAGCCAATAGCGAGCGGCTCGCCGCCTGTACGACGGATTGTGCGGCAATCCGGGATGAACTGGATGCCGGTTCTCGCGCCTTGAAAACGCTGTGGGAAAGCGACACCAGCGGCATCACCGACGAATTCATGCGCAACAACATCAACGAATGGTCCAGTGCAGGGCCTCGGGTTGCTGAGCAGGTTGGGCAGGCGGCATGGCGTGGTGATTCCACAGCCTTGGTACAGCTCGGCCAATACCTGGATCAACAAAGCTTTAACCCGTTTAGCTTCAATCCCGCCGGATTGATTGGATTTGGCGGTGGAGAAAAAGCCAGCTCAGCCAGCATTGCCGATAAAATCCGGACGTTCGGCGAGGAGATTGCTGGGAAGGTTGAGGCTAAACTGCCGGAAGCTACAAAAGGGACTGCGACAACAGAAAAGATTGTTGCTAATGAAGCCACAAACGCAAATGCACAAGCTGCGTTGAGAGCGAAGTTGTCAGGATTACAAAAAGCTCAGGAAACAGCAGCTGTTACTAAAGCGTTGCCTGATGGTCGTGTTCGGTATTACACGCAAGAGGTTCCAGCTAGAACAGAGGGAAATACTCGGGGTGCATCTTTTGTCACGGAATTTGATCCTAAAACTGGAAGCACGAGGCAGTGGATGGAAAGCTATGACAATACAGGGGCGGTAATTCGTGTCCATCCCAAGAGTATTAATGGACAGCCTGTTGATGCTCAGCACTATCCCCCAACTGGCGCGGAATTAAAGAGTTGGGGGCAGTAATGAGTTTGGGTAACGTAGTAGCCGACAGGCTTGAAAGAGTGGTGTCTGAAGGATTTGATATTTTCAAAATATCAAAAGAGGCATTTGAAATTTATCAAGACACTGGATTTTCTCTCACGAGTGATCTAGACGTGGCGTTGTTGTCGCTGATGGCAATGGAAGAGGGGCCGGAATTTGAAATGACAGAAAAAGAATTTCAAGAATTACTATCTGATATTCGAAAAATGTAGTTTCTGAACAAAGGGGCCTGGAAGGCAATAAGCGGAAAAGGGGTGTCCCGTCCAAGCGTCCAAACCACCTTCCCCGCCTGCTGGCGGGGTGATTTTTCGTAGACGGACTACCGAAATCCCGCTTCGCCACCTTCCGCCTGTCGGTTTTTCGACTGACTTTCTCTGTGTAAAGCCCTCGCTTTCCTGAATTTTTCAGCGCCCGACCAGCCGGATTCGCCTGCTCCGTGGACGGGTGGCTTTTCCCAAGGCAAACCGCGTTGGCAGCTATCCGCTCAGGTAAAACCCCGAAAGCAATCCGTCCCAGGCTTCAAACCATTCCACCCGTTTTAGAGCTCGCCGGTAAGGATCGACCCCGTTCCAGACTTCCAACGGTGTTCGCCCGTTCAGTTTCTGATGTGGGCGCACCGCGTTGTACCAGAAGTGGAAGGTTTGCAAGGCCGCCTGCAATTGCCCGCCGTCCAGCACGCGCCACTGATCGAGCTTGGCCTTCAGGGTGCCAAACAGCCGTTCGATCCTGCCGTTCTGCCAGGGACAGCCCCTGTCCGTGCGTTGATACCGAATACCCGCCAGCCGAACTACGCCGCTGAAGACCTTGCCGGTAAACACACGCTCGTTGTCCGTGCGAATCGCCGCTGGTCTGCCGTAACGCCCAATGGCCAGAAACAGATGGCCCAGCAATGTCCAGGCGTTCTTGTTGGTCAGGTTTTCCAAACGCAGTAGCCGCCGCGTGCCGTGATCGATCAGGCCGAAGATCGCATGTTGTTCCCCGTGGACATCCTGCTTGCCGGTCATGTCCAGTGCCCACACCGCGTTCCGTTCAGGCGAGTAGGGTTCGCGCCTGCGCAATGCACGGCGCCTGCACTCAATCGCGTACTGCTCGCGACACAGGGTGTAAGCCACGAAAGATTTACTCACCGTCATCTGCCGGCGTCGGGCATGCAGGCGATTGAAGGTATCGGTTAGCTGCCGACATCCCGCCTTAGGCATTAGCGCTTTCAAACGCACCAATTCATCGATGACCCAGGCGGGTTTGCGTGCCCGCCGTATCACCCCGCCGTGCCGGGTGCGTTGCCAGCCGGAAGGCTTGACCCGAATGCGGCGCCGAAAGAGCCTGAGCAGCCAGTGCCAAAACCTTTGCCATCCCCTGCGCAGCATTACACCTCCTTGAATGAAAACACCCTGCCAAGGTGCCCCTTGGCAGGGTGTGGGGATTTCCGTGGGGATTCAGTTCACGCTGTCAGCGCCTGAGCCTCTGCTCATGGTCCGCCTGATACAACGACTGCGCATCGGACGCCAGCAGCAACAGCGCACGGCTGATCCTGAAGAGATTGAGGCAGGGCGAGCAGTTCAGCTCGGCCAACTCCAGCACGGCCAGCAGCTCGATGACCGCGCTCAGCCGATCTTCCGCTGCGTCATACAACGCTTCGGCAGGCGCGTCCGTTTTCAGGTACAGCGTCGCGTCACGCGGGAAATGGCTGTGTTATGACGTGTCGCCAGCGGGGTAAAGCCTTGGGCGTCGGGACGTGTGGACGGGTGTGACGTATGATTGGCGTCAGCCATGGTCAGCTCCTGTTTAGCTGCTTGTGGTTAGCGGGCTGGATGGGTTGCACCCCATCCGGCCCGCGTCTTTTGATTCTGTTGAAACTCCTTTCTGATCCACGCCGTTCGGCACTTCTGGATCAAGTTCTGTGATGTGTACGCAAGAAGATCATGCAGGTAATTGCCTGCAATACGCAGTGTACTGTCGGAAATATGCCGCTACTTTATCTTTCGTGGTGAGTTCGATTCCATGAGATGGAGCGGCTTCCGCCGCATCCCGCAGGCTCTTGGGAAATGGCTGACGCTGCCTGTGTGGCAGTACCGGATTGGGCGTCATCGACGCGCATTGAGTCTGCGGAGAATTCCTCGGGAAACCCCATTGTTCATGCGACTCGCCCAACAGAGGTACCTCGTCAGTGGTGCAGCCCTGAGCGGTATCGGCGTGCTACCTTATATTCCGAAAAGTAATCATATAGTAATAATTAATTCTTTTTTGATTTATAAAGCTTCTTTTATCGTTGCCCCAGCGCTGTCGCGAGGACGGTTGGAAAGTGCGGCTGGGGTGGCGGTTTCCCGCCAGAATGGACGATGTTCATGGCGGTTTCCCGCTTAGTGGTCTGAAGGAAAAGATCCGCCGACAAGTCTGAAGGACAGATTTGGCGGGGAGATCGGGTAGGCAAGGCCGGTTGGCCTGGGGATTGCCTAGCCAGTGACGCATGCCCCGCGCATCGCCACGACAACAAGACACGAGAACAGACCCATGCCGTCCCTTTCAGCTGTTGCCTTCCCGCCTGCTTGCCGGCGCATCACCCCTGTCTAGGGGCGCGTTGCATCACTACCCAATATCGCAGCCGCGCGTGTTCGTACGCGCCGTGGCCTCTGCTTGCCGTTCGGTCGGGCTCCGGGGGAGTCAGTTGTTGCGCTGAATGGCCTGTTTTCCAAGATCAATAAATGGGGAAATTCCAATGAAAAGCCGCACTCTCACGCAATCGGGCCTGGCGCTCGCCATCGCTGCCGCGGGCCTGGCCCAGTCGGCCATTGCCGGCGGGTTCGTCGAGGACAGCAAGGCCAGCCTCACCCTGCGCAACTTCTACATCAACACCGACAACCGCAACGGCACCGCGGCGCCGAGCAAGCAGGAAGAGTGGGGCCAGGGCTTCCTGCTCAACTACACCTCCGGCTTCACCCAGGGCACCGTCGGCTTCGGCGCCGACGCGCTGGGTCTGCTCGGGGTTCGTCTCGACAGCGGCAAGGGCACACATTACAACCCGACCGGCTCGAACTTTTCCGGTACTGTCTTCCCCACTGACAGCGATGGCCGCGCGGTGGATGACTTTTCCAGCCTGGGGCTGACGGGCAAGGCGAAGGTTTCTGCCACCGAACTTCGCTACGGCACCCTGCTGCCGAAGCTGCCGGTGGTGACCTACAACGACGGTCGCCTGCTGCCGCAGACCTTCGAGGGCGGCCAGGTCACTTCCAACGAGTTCAAGGACCTGACCCTGATCGGTGGCCAGCTCGAGCACATGAAGAGCCGTAGCTCCAGCAACAACGAAGGGCTGTCCATCGCCGGCGCCAACAACTCCCGCACCGGCGAGTTCGTCAACAAGTTCTACTACGGCGGCGCCGACTACAAACTGACCAAGGACCTGACGCTGCAGTACTACTACGGCAACCTGGAGGACTTCTACAAACAGCACTTCCTTGGCCTGCAGCACAACTGGGCCATCGGTCCGGGCGTGCTGAAATCCGACCTGCGCTACTTCCACAGCAGCGACGATGGCAAGAATGGCCACGACAAGAACTACTACACCAACGGCTACTACGGTAACGGCGTCACCAAGGGCGAGGTCGATAACCGCGCCTGGAGCGGCCTGTTCACCTATACCTTGAGCGGTCACAGCTTCGCTGCCGGCTACCAGCAACTCAGCGGCGACAGCGACTTCCCGTTCATCAACAACGGTGACGGCGCCACCGCCTACCTGATCACCGACGTGCAGATCGGCAAGTTCCTGCGCGCCGGTGAGCGCACTTGGCAGCTCCGCTATGGCTATGACTTCGCCCAGGCCGGCCTGCCGGGCCTGACCTTCCAGACCCTGTACCTGCATGGCGACAATATCGACACCAAGTACGGCGACAAGAGCGAATGGGAGCGTGACATTTCCCTGGCCTACGTAATCCCGGATGGCACCTTCAAGGGCCTGGGCTTCACCTGGAAGAACGCGGCCCTGCGCAGCGGCCTGCCGGTCGAAGGCAAGGGCACGGCGACCCAGCGTGACCAGGACGAGAACCGTCTGATCGTCAGCTACACCATCCCGCTGCTGTAACGTTCGCGGGCTGACAAGGGCCGCCGGCCTCGCAAGAGGCGGCGGCTTTTTTTGAAGGTCCGAGGCATACCGGGGCGGTCTTCGCGGGGGAATTCCTCGATCTGATCGGTGTTCTGCCGCGTATTCTCGGATACTTCCTATTCACTCCCGGGCCGGCTCGTGCCTTTCGAAAAATCCGAGCGTGAGCAGGGTCAAATATCCCGCAACAGGCGTCCAATCGCCGGCGGATTTCCCTCTTGTCCTCCGGCCTTCTCTTATCGTGGCGCCGCTCGCGCGGACCGGGGAAAGGCATGGACCACGCCTTCCGGTGACGGGTGACGAAGCGGATGCCGCCCGCAATGCGCCTCGATGATCGAGTACCGCCGGCCATCGGCGGACCGACGATCCAGCGCAGACCGCCACACGGCCCTTTGCCTGCGTCGACTGCCACTCCTCCCCACTTCCGTCGTGATCAGGAATGCCGTCATCCATTGCACCGCGAATTTCGCTGGCTGCCTGCCGATGGCGCACTGCACGAACATGTCATGGGGAACTGCAATGAACTACCGAACGCTCAAGCATTCGAGCCTGGCTGTCGCCATCGCCGCTGCCGGTCTGGCGCAATCCGTTTGCGCCGAGGGTTTCATCGAGGACAGCAAGGCCAACCTCGGCCTGCGCAACTTCTATATCAACACCGACAATCGCAACGGCGGCGCCCCGCCGAGCAAGCAGGAAGAGTGGGGGCAGGGCTTCATGCTCAACTACAACTCCGGCTACACCGACGGTACTGTCGGGTTCGGTGTCGACGCCCTCGGCCTGCTTGGCGTCAAGCTCGATAGTGGTAAGGGCAAGCACTACAACCCGCAAGGCAAGGCGTTCGGCGGAACCGTGTTCCCCACGGACAGCGACGGCCGGGCGGTGGACGACTTCTCCAGCCTGGGGCTGACCGGCAAGGCCAAGGTGTCGGCCACCGAACTGCGCTACGGCACCCTGCAACCCAAGCTGCCGGTGGTGACCTACAACGATGGCCGCCTGCTGCCGCAGACCTTCAGTGGTGGTCAGGTCACGTCCAGCGAGTTCAAGGATCTGACACTCGTCGGCGGCCAGCTCGAACACATGAAGGGCCGCAACTCCAGCAACTCCGACCAGGGGCTGTCGATCGCCGGCGCCAACAACGCACAAACCGGTGAGTTCACCAACAAGTTCTACTACGCCGGGGGTGATTACAAGGTCGGCAAGGACACCGTCCTGCAGTACTACTACGGCAACCTGAAGGACTTCTACAAACAGAACTTCCTCGGCCTGCAGCACAACTGGGAACTCGGTGAGGGCGTGCTCAAGAGTGACCTGCGCTACTTCCACAGCAGCAGCGACGGCAAGAACGGCAATGACCCCGCCTACTACTCCACCGGCTACTACGGTAACGGCATCACCAAGGGCAAGGTGGACAACCAGGTCGTCAGCGGTCTTTTCACCTACGCCATCAAGGGCCACAGTTTCAGCGCAGGGCACCAGATGCTGTCCGGCGACAGCGATTTCCCATTCATCAATGATGGCGACGGCGCGTCCACCTACCTCACCACCGACGTGCAGATCGGCAAGTTCCAGCATGCCGGCGAGCGCACCTGGCAGGCACGCTATGCCTATGACTTCGCTGCGCTCGGTGTGCCGGGCCTGAGCTTCCAGACCCTTTACCTGCGTGGCGACAATATTGATACGGCCTACGGCAACCAGAGCGAGTGGGAGCGGGACATCAGCCTGGGTTACGTGGTACCGGACGGTGGTCTGAAGGGCCTGGGCTTCGCCTGGAAGAACGCGTCCCTGCGCAGTGGCCTGCCGGCGGCCAGCACCCCTGGCTCCGCCAGCCAGCGCGATCAGGACGAGAACCGCCTGATCGTCAGTTACAGCATTCCGCTGCTGTAAGTGCGCGTGATGCTGTAGGAGAGGACCATGCCCGCGATTCGCGCACAAAGTCCGTGCATCCGCGAGCTTCTGTCTCCGTGAGCCCTGCTCGCGGATCGCGGGCGCGGCCAGCTCCTACAGGTTTTTCCATGCAATGAAAAAGGCCGTCGCTCCGCTGGGAGCGACGGCCTTTCTTCTTCCTTCAGCGAATCAGCGCTTCTGCGGCGCCGGCTGCTGCTGGGTGATGCAGTGGATGTTGCCGCCACCCAGGAGGATCTCGCGGCCCGGCACCATCACCACTTCGTGCTCGGGGAAGATGCGCTTCAAGGTGGCCTCGGCCTCGGCATCCGCCGGATCGTCGAAGCGCGGGGCGATGATGCCGCCGTTGACGATCAGGAAGTTGACGTAGGAGCCGGCCAGGCGGATCGACGGATCGCGCGGCTGGGTGCCGATCACCAGGTCGATGTGTTCGCACTCGGCTTCGGTGGCGTGGATCGGGCCGGGGATGACGATCTTGTGCACGGTCAGTTGGCGGCCCTTGGCGTCGCGGGCGGTTTCCAGCACGCGCATGGCGGCCTGGCAGCGCGCGTAGTTCGGGTCGTTGACGTCATCGGTCCAGGCCAGCAGGACTTCGCCCGGACGCACGTAGCAGCAGAAGTTGTCCACGTGGCCGTCGGTCTCGTCGTTGAACAGGCCATCCGGCAGCCAGATAACGGTGTCGATTGCCAGGTGATCGCGCAGGTTGGCTTCAATCTCCTCGCGCGACAGGTGCGGGTTGCGGTTGTGGTTGAGCAGGCACTCCTCGGTGGTGATCACGGTGCCTTCACCATCCACGTGGATGGAGCCACCTTCGAGCACGAAGCCCTCGGTACGGTAGCCATCGCAACGCTCGGTGCCGAGGATCTTGCTCGCCACCTGGTCATCGCGGTGCCAGGGGAAGTACAGGCCGCCTTCCAGGCCGCCCCAGGCATTGAAGGTCCAGTCCACGCCGCGCACTTCACCGCTGTTATTGGTGACGAAGGTCGGGCCGGTGTCGCGCACCCAGGCGTCGTCGTTGCTGATTTCCACCACGCGGATGTTGCTCGCATCGGCCAGCTGGGCGCGGGCGTTTTCGTACTGCCCGGCGGACACACCGATGGTCACCGGTTCGAAGCGGGCGATGGCGCGCGCCACGGCGCTGAACGCCGCCTGCGCGGGCTTGCCGCCCAGGCGCCAGTTGTCCGGACGCTCGGGCCAGACCATCCAGGTCTGGGTGTGGGGTTCCCATTCCGCCGGCATGCGGAAGCCATCGGCGCGGGGAGTGCTGGTCAGAGTGGTCATGGGGCGATCCTTGGTGAGGGCTTCGACGGATGGGCGCGATGCTGATACTTATCGATGGGTATCGCTGCGCTCCACCCATCCTACGCAGTGGGTTGTGTCATTCGGGAGGGCGTCGCCGCCTTGTGTCGCGAGCGGCCAGTATAAGTCTGCAGTCGTGGCGCCGCGTCGGTCTTCTCCCCGGATGAGAGAATTTATAGCCGATAAAAATCGGTTTATGAAGGGCGTATGAGAAATATTTCGACCGAATATCCGGATATATATCGGATAAAAATCGATTATTGCTGGGGTGCTGGCCGTTTCGGCAGGCAGGGCGGCAGGTACAGCGAGAGATAGGCGTCGATCACCCGCATGCCTTCTTCGGCCAGGCGTTCGGTGATCTGCCCGTGGCGCTGCACGGAGAGGGCGTAGACGCGGTCGCCCAGTTCGATGGCCAGGCTGAACACTTCAAGGTCCTGCGGCAGCGGCGGCAGCTCGAAGTGACGCTCGAACAGCTCGCGCATGGCCTGGCCCAGCTGCACGTCGTGCTGGCTGTCGGCCTGGGTGACTTCGGCGAGGCCGTGGCTGGCGAGGATCAGTTGGCGCGCGGCGGCGTCGCCCGCATACACAGCGAGCGTGCGCTGCTCGACCAGTCGTGCGAGATCGCGCCAGTCGCGTAGGGCGGCGTGGTCCACGGGTTGTTCGAGGCAGGCGCGGAAGGCGGCATGGACGTCGCTGGTCAGTCCCTGGAGCAGGGTCGGCACGCTGGGAAAGAAGTGGTAGACGGAGGAGGGCGGAATCTGTGCGCGCTCGGCCACCGCGTAGATCGACAGGCTCGCCGCACCGCCCTCGGCCAGCTGCGCACGGGCGGCGTCGAGGATCACGGCGATGCGCGCCTGGCTACTGGCGCGGGGCTTGCGGGTGGGAGCGGGCATGTCGACCTCCGGAGCTGGGCGGTTATTGGACGCCAGCTCCGGGGTGCTCGGCAAGTCAGCTGCCGCCGGCGCGGAGTTTGCCCCAGACTTCGGTGATGACCGGCGCGGTCTTCTCCGGTGCGGTTTCCAGGGCGAACAGGCGGCGCTTGGTTTCCTGGTCGGGGTAGAGGCCGGGCTGGTCGCGCAGGGCGGCGTCGAGGAACTGCGCGGAGTCCTTGTTGCCGTTGGGGTACAGGGTGGCTGCAGTGATCTGCGCGGCGACCTTGGGCTGCATCAGGTAGTCGATGAACTTGTGTGCGAGGTCCGGCTGCTCGGCGGAGGTAGGGATCACCAGGTTGTCGATGAACAGCACCGAGCCTTCCTGCGGGACCACGAAGCGCACTGGCTGGCCGGCATTGGCGGCGTTCAGTGCATCGCCGACCCAGGCCATGGCGACGCACAGCTTGCCGCTGTTGAGGTCCTGGATGTAGCGCTCGCTGTCGATGTAACGCAGGTTCGGGCGCAGCTGGGTGAGTACCTCGCCGGCGCGGCGGATCTGCGACGGTGCGCTGCGGGCGAAGTTGCGGCCCTGGTAGTTCATCAGCACCGAGAAGGCTTCATCCGGTGCGTCCAGCATGCTCATGCCGCAACTTTTCAGGCGCTGGCTCTGCTGCGGGTCGAACAGCAGGCTCCAGCTGTCCGGCAGTTTGCCGCCGTAGGCCTTCTCGGCCGCCGGCTCGTTGATCGCCAGGCCCACCGCGCCCCACAGGTAGGGCACGGCGTGCTGGTTGTTCAGGTCGACCGCGGCCAGTTTGCTCAGCAATTGGCTGTCCAGGTGACTGCGGTTGGGGAGTTTGGCGAAGTCCAGCGGCTGGATCAGCTTCTTGCGGATCAGTGCCGGCAGGTCGTTGTGGGAGGGCACCGCGACGTCGATGTGCTCGCCCTGGTCCAGGGCCTTGAGGAGTTCTTCGTCGGTGCTGTAGGTGTGGTACTCGACGCGCACGCCCGTGTCCTTTTCGAAGTCCTTGAGCACTTCGGGGGCGATGTAGTCGTTCCAGTTGTAGACACGGATGACCTGGTCGGCCCATCCGGACAACGGGCACAGCAGCAACAGCATCAAGGCGTACAGGCGTGGCATTGGCAATCTCCCTGATATGACCACATGTCAGCGGGTGCGGCCGGGGCCGCTGATGGCGCAACAGCAAAGCACGACGAAAGCGATGGGCGCCCGGGCGGGCGGATAGAGGCATCGCGAGCAGAAAGGAGATGCGGACATGGGTCGCCGCGGCGCCCCTCCTCGCCGTTGCGATGTCGCTGTCTCCGGGATGTGCCAGAGGCACAAAGAAACGCCGGCACGAGGCCGGCGTTTCATTTACCACTTATACGGTATGCAGATACCAGTTGTACTCGAGGTCGGAGATCGAATACTCGAACTCCTGCATCTCGTGCTCCTTGCATGCGACGAAGATGTCGATGTACTCGGGGCTGATGTACTTGTTCATTACATCGCTGTCGTCCAGCTCGCGCAGTGCATCGCGCAGGTTGTTCGGCAGGCTCTGCTCCAGCTGCTCGTAGGCGTTGCCTTCGATCGGCGCACCGGGGTCGACCTGGTTGGTCAGGCCATGGTGGATGCCGGCCAGTACGGCGGACAGCAGCAGATACGGGTTGGCGTCGGCGCCGGCGACACGGTGCTCCAGGCGAACTGCTTCCGCCGCGCCGGTCGGAACGCGCAGGGCAACGGTACGGTTGTCCAGGCCCCAGCTCGGTGCGTTCGGCACGAAGAAGGCCGAACCGAAGCGGCGGTACGAGTTGACGTTCGGGCAGAGGAACGCCATCGACGCCGGCAGGGTCTCGAGCACACCGCCGATCGCGTGGCGCAACGCGGCGTTCTGCTCGGGATCCTCGCTGGTGAAGATGTTCTTGCCGTCCTTGTCGAGCAGCGAGACGTGCACGTGCAGACCGTTGCCAGCCTGGCCCGGGTAGGGCTTGGCCATGAAGGTCGAGTCCATCTCGTGGTCGTACGCGACGTTCTTGATCAGGCGCTTGAGCAGGACTGCGTAGTCGCAGGCCTTCAGGGCGTCGTCAACGTGGTGCAGGTTGACTTCGAACTGTGCCGGGGCGCTTTCCTTGACGATGGCGTCGGCCGGGATGCCCTGGGCGCGGGCGCCGTCGATGATGTCCTGCAGGCAGTCGGCGTACTCGTCGAGGTCGTCGATGGAGTAGACCTGGACCGATTGCGGACGCTTGCCGGAGATCGGCGAACGCGGCGGCTGCGGACGGCCGTTCACGTTCTCCTGGTCGATCAGGTAGAACTCGAGCTCGAAGGCCGCAACGATGGTCAGGCCAATGTCGGTGAACTTCTGCACCACCTGGCGCAGCACTTCACGCGGGTCGGCGAAGAACGGCACGCGTTCTTCCATCTCGTGCATGGTCATCAGCAGCTGCGCGGTGGGGCGCTTCTGCCAGGGTTCCATGGACAGGGTGTTGGGGATAGGGAAGCAGACGCGGTCCGCGTCGCCAATGTCCAGGCCGAGGCCGGTGCTTTCTACAGTGGAGCCGGTAATGTCGAGAGCGAAGAGAGAGGCGGGGAGGTTGATGCCCTTCTCATAGACTTTGGGCAGGCTGGTGCGTTCGATGCGCTTACCGCGAACCACACCGTTCATATCTGCGATTAGGAGGTCGACGAACTGGACCTCGGGGTGTTCCTTCAGGAACTCACTCGCTTCTTCAAGCGAAACGGCACTCTGGGGTACCGACATGATGCAACACCTTTATTGTTAAAAATTTCAATCATTCGAAGGCTGAGGTGTGAGTCAATCCGAATTGGCAAAGGTTGTCAATGTCGCACCAAAAAGGGGCACTGCATTCGCAATGGGCCGGTTTTGGGGCGTTTCAGGTCGCTTCATGCGAGCGGAAAGCCTTGGTTGGCGGGCTGTTCAGTAGGGCGTGTTTGATTTTTTACATTCCTATTGTGTAAAAAAATGAACAAGGCTAAGCTCGGCCTCAAGCCCATAACACATACAAACACGGGTGCCCCATGTCTCGCCTGCCGTTAATCGGCGTGTCCGCCTGCATCAAGCAGATCGGTTCGAAACCCTACCACGTCACTGGCGACAAATACCTCAGAGCTGTGATCTCCGGGGCCTCGGGCATTCCGGTGATCATTCCCTCCCTGGGCGATGCCATCGACCAGGAAGCCATGCTGGCCGCACTCGACGGCCTGCTGTTCACTGGCTCGTCGTCGAACGTCGAGCCTCATCATTATAGTGGCTCCGCAAGCGAAGCCGGCACTCTTCATGATCCCGCACGCGACAGCACCACGCTGCCGCTGATTCGCCGTGCCGTCGCAGCCGGGATTCCGGTACTGGGCATCTGCCGCGGATTCCAGGAAATGAACGTGGCCTTCGGCGGTTCGCTGCACCAGAAGGTGCACGAGGTCGAGGGCCTCATGGATCACCGCGAGCCGGCCGACCAGCCGCTCGAGGTTCAGTATGGACTGCGGCACGCGGTGAGCGTGCAGCCGGGCGGCGTATTCGCCGGCATCGGGCTACCCTCGCAGTTCCAGGTCAACTCCATTCACGGCCAGGGCGTTGAACGTCTGGCGCCCGGCCTTCGCGTAGAAGCTCTGGCGCCTGACGGATTGGTTGAAGCCTTCTCCGTCGAAGGTGCGGCCTTTGCCGTCGGTGTGCAGTGGCACCCGGAGTGGCAGGTCGAAACGAACCCCAACTATCTCGCTATCTTCCAGGCATTCGGCAAAGCCTGCGGCAAGAGGGCGGGGAGCCGTTGAGCCTGGCGTTGGTGCCGGGCTCTCAACCCCTGAGGTCTTTATGACTACCAAGTTAGACCAGCTCAGCAGCTGGCTGAAGGAACGCAAGATCACCGAAGTGGAATGCATGATCGCCGACCTGACCGGGATTGCCCGGGGCAAGATCGCGCCGACTGCCAAATTCCTCAATGAGAAAGGCATGCGCCTGCCGGAGAGTGTTCTCCTGCAGACCGTGACCGGTGATTACGTCGAGGACGACATCTATTACGACCTGCTGGACCCGGCCGACATCGATATGGTCTGCCGCCCGGACGAGAATGCCGTGTTCCTCGTCCCGTGGGCCATCGAGCCAACCGCGATGGTGATCCACGACACCTACGACAAGATGGGCAACCCCATCGAGCTGTCGCCGCGCAACGTGCTCAAGCGCGTGCTCAAGCTTTATGCCGACAAGGGCTGGAAGCCGATCGTCGCGCCGGAGATGGAGTTCTACCTGACCAAGCGCAGCGACGACCCTGACTATCCGCTGCAGGCTCCGGTGGGCCGCTCCGGCCGCCAGGAAACCGGCCGTCAGTCCTTCTCCATCGACGCGGCGAACGAATTCGATCCGCTGTTCGAAGATATGTACGACTGGTGCGAACTGCAGGGCCTGGATCTGGACACGCTGATCCATGAGGAAGGCACCGCGCAGATGGAGATCAACTTCCGTCATGGCGATGCCCTCGACCTGGCCGACCAGATCGTGGTGTTCAAGCGCACCATGCGCGAGGCCGCCCTCAAGCACAACGTGGCCGCGACCTTCATGGCCAAGCCGATGACCGGCGAGCCGGGCAGTGCCATGCACCTGCACCAGAGCATCGTCGACATCAAGACCGGCAAGAACATCTTCTCCAATGCCGACGGCAGCATGAGCGAACTGTTCCTGCACCATATCGGCGGCCTGCAGAAGTTCATTCCGGAGGCTTTGCCGCTGTTCGCCCCGAACGTCAACTCGTTCCGCCGCTTCCTGCCCGACACCTCGGCGCCGGTGAACGTGGAATGGGGTGAAGAGAACCGTACCGTCGGCCTGCGCGTGCCGGACTCCAATCCGGAGAACCGTCGTGTGGAGAACCGCCTGGCCGGCGCGGATGCCAACCCCTACCTGGCCCTGGCTGCCAGCCTGCTGTGTGGCTACATCGGCATGGTCGAAGGCCTCAAACCCAGTGCCCAGGTCAAGGGCCGTGGCTACGAACGGCGTAACCTGCGTCTGCCGCTGACTATCGAGGCAGCGCTGGAGCGTATGGAAGGCAGCAAGACCCTGGAGAGTTACCTGGGCGACAAGTTCATTCGTGGTTACGTCGCGGTCAAGCGCGCCGAGCACGAGAACTTCAAGCGGGTGATCAGCTCCTGGGAGCGCGAGTTCCTCCTGCTTTCCGTCTGATCGGCGTGGGGCCCGGAACCCCGTCCGGGCCCTGTGTTACTTAGAGAGAGGTTTTTACCAAGATGACTATCCAGACCAGCGCCAAGACCCAGCATTGGCAGGCGCTCAGCCGCGAACACCACCTGGCTCCGTTCACCGACTACAAGCAGCTGAACGAGAAGGGCGCTCGCATCATCACCAAGGCCGAAGGCGTGTACCTCTGGGACAGCGAGGGCAACAAGATCCTCGATGGCATGGCCGGCCTGTGGTGCGTGAACGTTGGCTACGGTCGCAAGGAACTTGCTGAAGTCGCCTATAAGCAGATGCAGGAGCTGCCCTACTACAACCTGTTCTTCCAGACCGCCCACCCGCCGGTGCTGGAGCTGGCCAAGGCCATCGCCGACATCGCCCCCGAGGGCATGAACCACGTGTTCTTCACAGGCTCCGGCTCCGAGTCCAACGACACCGTGCTGCGCATGGTCCGCCACTACTGGACCATCAAGGGCAAGCCGCAGAAGAAAGTGGTCATCGGTCGCTGGAATGGCTACCACGGCTCCACCGTCGCCGGCGTCAGCCTGGGCGGCATGAAGGCGCTGCATGAGCAGGGCGACCTGCCGATTCCGGGCATCGTGCACATCCCGCAACCGTACTGGTACGGCGAGGGTGGCGACATGTCGCCGGAAGAGTTCGGCGTCTGGGCTGCCGAGCAGCTGGAGAAGAAGATTCTGGAAGTTGGCGAGGACAAGGTCGCCGCTTTCATCGCCGAGCCCATCCAGGGCGCGGGCGGCGTGATCGTTCCGCCGGAAACCTACTGGCCGAAGATCCGCGAGATCCTCGCCAAGTACGAAATCCTGTTCATCGCCGACGAAGTCATCTGCGGCTTCGGCCGTACCGGCGAATGGTTCGGCAGCCAGTACTACGGCAACGCCCCGGACCTGATGCCGATCGCCAAGGGCCTGACCTCCGGCTACATCCCCATGGGTGGCGTGATCGTTCGCGACGAGATCGTCCATACCCTGAATGAGGGTGGGGAGTTCTACCACGGCTTCACTTACTCTGGTCACCCGGTTGCGGCGGCTGTCGCGCTGGAGAACATTCGCATCCTGCGCGAAGAGAAGATCGTCGAGAGAGTGAAGGCCGAAACGGCACCGTATTTGCAAAAGCGCTGGCAGGAGCTGGCCGACCATCCGCTGGTAGGCGAAGCACGTGGCGTCGGTCTGGTGGCAGCACTGGAACTGGTGAAGAACAAGAAGACGCGTGAACGCTTTGAGAAGGGCGTGGGAATGGTGTGCCGCGAGCACTGCTTCCGCAACGGCCTGATCATGCGCGCGGTCGGAGACACTATGATTATCTCGCCACCCCTGGTGATCGAGAAATCGCAGATCGATGACCTGATCACCCTGGCGCGCAAGTGCCTCGATCAAACCGCCGCAGCCGTTCTGTCTTGAGTCTTTCACCAGACCTTTGACAGACTGCGCCTGTGCGTTGGCCAGGCTCACCGGGTGGTGACGGATCGAACTGTCCACGCCACCCGGAACATCAAAAAAACAAACGGAGCTACCCGCATGTTCAACACCCTCGGCAAATCCCTGCTCGCTGTGACTCTGGCGGGCGCTGTGGCTGGTATGGCGCAGGCTGATGATAAAGTGCTGCACGTTTACAACTGGTCGGACTACATCGCACCGGACACCGTCGATAAGTTCACCAAGGAAACCGGTATCAAGGTCGTCTACGACGTCTACGACAGCAACGAAGTGCTGGAAGCCAAGCTGCTGGCCGGTAAGTCGGGTTACGACATCGTGGTTCCGTCCAACTCCTTCTTCGCCAAGCAGATCAAGGCCGGTGTCTACCAGCCGCTGGATCGCTCCAAGCTGCCGAACTGGAAGAACCTGAACCCGGACATCATGAAGACCATGGAGGTCAGCGACCCGGGTAACAAGTACGGCATCCCGTACATGTGGGGCACCATCGGCATCGGCTACAACCCGGACAAGGTCAAGGCTGCCCTGGGCGACAACGCTCCGGTCGATTCCTGGGACCTGGTGTTCAAGCCGGAAAACATCCAGAAGCTGAAAGGTTGCGGCGTGAGTTTCCTCGACTCGCCGACCGAAATGCTGCCCGCCGCCCTGCACTACCTGGGCTACAAGTCGGATAGCCAGGACCCGAAAGAGCTGAAGGAAGCTGAAGCCCTGTTCCTGAAGATCCGTCCGTACATCTCCTATTTCCACTCCTCGAAGTACATCTCCGACCTCGCCAACGGCAACATCTGCGTGGCAATCGGCTACTCCGGGGACGTTTACCAGGCCAAGTCCCGCGCCGCAGAAGCCAAGAACGGCGTGAAGGTCGCCTACAACATTCCGAAGGAAGGCGCCGGTGCGTTCTTCGACACCGTTGCTATCCCGAAAGATGCCGAGAACCCGGAAGCCGCGCTGAAGTGGGTCAACTTCATTCTTGAACCGCAGATCATGGCCGAGATCTCCGATACCGTGTCCTACCCGAACGGCAACGCTGCTGCCACTCCGCTGGTGAGCGAAGCCATCCGCAACGACCCGGGTATCTATCCGACCGACGCCGTGATGAAGAAGCTGTACGCCTTCCCGGATCTGCCGGCGAAGACCCAGCGTCTGATGACTCGCAGTTGGACCACCATCAAGTCCGGCAAGTAATCGGGTAGTCGCCGGCGCGTTTGCGCGCCGGCCGATGTACCGGGTAGGTGACGGGGGAGTTCGCTCCTCCGTTCTCCCGGCAGGAACTCCGTAGCTTCCATCAGTGGAGTGGCTGCGCAAGTCGAGGCGCTCTCGCGCACCTGTAGGCTTTGGCGCTATCCACGGAACGGCCGTCGTCGCCAACCGACAGAAGAAGTCAAAACAACGAGAGGACTAACGTGTGCGCATTCCCTTCCGCAGAACCCTGATCGCCGCAGTCTCCGTATTCGGCCTGGCCTCGTTGGCCCAGGCAGGGCAGACCGTCCATATCTACAACTGGTCGGACTACATCGGCGAGACCACCCTGGCCGATTTCGAGAAGGAAACCGGTATCAAGCCGGTGTACGACGTCTTCGATTCCAACGAAACCCTGGAAGGCAAGCTGCTGGCCGGCCGCACCGGCTATGACGTGGTCGTGCCGTCCAACCATTTCCTCGGCCGCCAGATCAAGGCGGGCGCGTTCCAGAAGCTGGACAAGAGCCAGCTGCCCAACTGGTCGAACCTCGACCCGCACCTGATGAAGCAACTCGAGGCGAACGACCCGGGCAACCAGTACGGCGTGCCATACCTGTGGGGCACCAACGGCATCGGCTACAACGTCGACAAGGTCAAGGCCGTTCTGGGTGTCGACAAGATCGACTCGTGGGCCATCCTGTTCGAGCCCGAGAACATGAAAAAGCTCAGCCAGTGCGGCGTCGCCTTCCTCGATTCGGGCGACGAGATGATGCCGGCTGTGCTCAAGTACATGGGGCTGGACCCCAACAGCGCCAACCCGGACGACTACAAGAAAGTCGAAGAGAAGCTGATGGCGGTGCGTCCGTACGTCACCTACTTCCATTCCTCCAAGTACATTTCCGACCTGGCCAACGGCAACATCTGTGTTGCGGCCGGCTTCTCCGGTGACGTATTCCAGGCCGCCAATCGCGCCAAGGAAGCCGGCAAGGGCGTGAAGATCGCCTACGCCATTCCCAAGGAAGGCGCCAACCTGTGGTTCGACATCCTCGCCATTCCGAAGGATGCCTCCAACCCCAAGGCCGCCCATGCGTTCATCAACTACCTGCTCAAGCCCGAAGTGATCGCCAAGGTCAGCGATTACGTCGGTTACGCCAACCCGAACCCCAAGGCTGGCGAATTCATGGATGAGTCTGTGCGCAACAATCCTGAGGTTTACCCCCCTCAGGAGGTTCTCGACAAACTCTTCGTGCAGCATGAGCTGCCGCCGAAGATCCTGCGCCTCATGACCCGTTCCTGGACCAAGATCAAGTCGGGTAAGTAAGGCGGATTTCCCTGAATCCGTCCGCGCGGGCACGGAGCGTCGAAGAGGTCCGAAAATGGCCTCCCAGCGCACGTAAACTGCGCCAGCCCTTAGTAATACCAAGCATGCCCGGCCGCGGGGGCCGGGCCTCTATGATTTGGGAGTTGTGGTAATGGCAATAGCCTCCGGTGCCTACAAGAAAGCCCTCAGTGGCGACCAGAAACCTAAAGAGGTTCTGGTAAAAATCGACCGGGTCAGCAAGCAGTTCGACGAAACGTTGGCTGTGGACAGCGTGTCCCTGGACATCAAGAAAGGCGAGATCTTCGCCCTGCTCGGTGGTTCGGGGTCGGGCAAGTCGACCCTGCTGCGTATGCTGGCTGGTTTCGAGCGTCCCACTGAAGGTCGCATCTTCCTCGATGGCCAGGACATTACCGACCTGCCGCCCTATGAGCGGCCGATCAACATGATGTTCCAGTCCTATGCGCTGTTCCCCCACATGAGCGTGGCGCAGAACATCGCCTTCGGCCTGAAGCAGGACGGCCTGCCCAAGGGTGAAATCGACAAGATCGTCGACGAGATGCTCAAGCTGGTGCAGATGACCCAGTACGCCAAGCGCAAGCCGCACCAGCTCTCCGGCGGTCAGCGTCAGCGTGTGGCCCTGGCCCGCTCGCTGGCCAAGCGTCCGAAGCTGCTGCTGCTCGACGAGCCGATGGGCGCCCTGGACAAGAAACTGCGTTCGCAGATGCAGCTGGAGCTGGTAGAGATCATCGAGCGCGTGGGTGTGACCTGCGTGATGGTGACCCACGACCAGGAAGAGGCCATGACCATGGCCCAGCGCATCGCCATCATGCACCTGGGTTGCATCGAGCAGATCGGCAGCCCGATGGACATCTACGAGACTCCGGCCAGCCGCCTGATCTGCGAGTTCATCGGCAACGTCAACCTGTTCGACGGCGAAATCGTGCAGGACCTGCAGGATCACGCGGTAATCGCCTGTCCGCAGCTGGAAAACCCGATCTACATCGGCCACGGCATCAGCACCCGTGCCGAGAACAAGCGCATCACCTACGCGCTGCGTCCGGAAAAGGTCATGGTCAGCGCGCAGAAGCCGGAGAACCTGGAGCACGAAGGCTTCAACTGGGCTCAGGGCACCGTCTATGACATCGCCTACCTGGGCGGTCACTCGGTGTACTACATCAAGCTCGCCTCCGGCATGATCGTGCAGGCCTTCATGGCCAACGCCGAGCGTCACGTGGCGCGCCCGACCTGGGAGCAGCCCGTCTACATCAGCTGGTACGACGACAGCGGCGTGGTATTGCAAGCATGAACATTGGCGCATCGATCCTGAAACGTATGCCCCGAGGGAGGCATGCCGTCATCGGCGTGCCGTTCTTCTGGCTGTTCCTGTTCTTCCTGCTGCCCTTCGCCATCGTGCTGAAGATCAGCCTGGCGGCCGCGGACGTGGCCATTCCGCCGTACACCGAGGTGTTCCGGTACGCCGACCAGACGTTGCAGGTGGTGATGAACCTCGGCAACTACCTGATGCTGACGGACGACCCGCTGTACATCGACGCCTACCTCGGCTCGCTGAAGATGGCGGCGATCAGCACCTTCCTCTGCCTGCTGATCGGCTACCCGATGGCCTACGCCATCGCCCGCGCCAGCAAGGAAATGCAGACTGTCCTGCTGCTGCTGATCATGATGCCGACCTGGACGGCGATCCTGATCCGCGTGTACGCCTGGATGGGTATCCTGTCCAACAACGGCCTGCTCAATGGCTTCCTGATGTGGCTGGGCGTGATCAACGAGCCGCTGACGATCCTCAACACCAACTTCGCGGTGTACATCGGTATCGTCTACTCGTACCTGCCGTTCATGGTCATGCCGCTCTACGCCAACCTGGTGAAGCACGACATGAGCCTGCTGGAAGCCGCCTCCGACCTCGGCGCGCGCAACTTCACCAGCTTCTGGAAGATCACCGTCCCGCTGTCCAAGAACGGCATCATCGCCGGCTGCATGCTGGTGTTCATCCCGGCGGTGGGCGAGTTCGTGATCCCGGAACTGCTCGGCGGCCCCGAGACGCTGATGATCGGTAAAGTGCTGTGGCAGGAGTTCTTCAACAACCGTGACTGGCCGGTGGCTTCCGCCCTTGCCGTCGTGATGCTGGCGATCCTGATCGTGCCCATCATCCTCTTTAACAAGAACCAGGCTAAAGAGCTGGAGGGCAAGGTATGACTTCCTTCAAGGTGATCCCCCCATCATCCCCTTCAACAGACTCTTCACCCAAGATCGTGGCTAAAGAGCTGGAGGGCAAGGTATGAACAAGCGCTGGACGTTCTCCAACATCATGCTGGTGTTGGGCCTGCTCTTCATCTACGTGCCGATGATCATCCTGGTCATCTATTCCTTCAACGGCTCCAAGCTGGTGACGGTGTGGGGCGGCTGGTCGGTCAAGTGGTACGTCGGCCTGCTCGACAACCAGCAACTGATCGGTTCGGTGTTCCGTTCGCTTGAGATCGCCGTCTACACCGCGTTCTCCTCCGTGGCGCTGGGCACCCTGGCCGCCTTCGTGCTGACCCGCATCCCGCGCTTCCGTGGCCGTACGATGTTCGGCGGCATGGTAACCGCGCCGTTGGTCATGCCCGAGGTGATCACCGGTCTGTCGCTGCTGCTGCTGTTCGTAGCCATGGCCCAGCTGATTGGCTGGCCGCAAGAGCGCGGCATCGTGACCATCTGGATCGCCCACACCAGCTTCTGCTCGTCCTACGTGGCGGTGGTGGTGTCGGCGCGCCTGCGTGAGCTGGACCTGTCGATCGAAGAAGCAGCCATGGACCTGGGCGCCAAGCCCTGGAAAGTGTTCCTGCTGATCACCATTCCGATGATCGCGCCTTCGCTGGCGGCGGGCGGCATGATGTCCTTCGCCCTGTCGCTGGATGACCTGGTACTGGCCAGCTTCGTGTCCGGTCCTGGCTCCACCACCCTGCCGATGGAAGTGTTCTCCGCCGTGCGCCTGGGTGTGAAGCCGGAGATCAATGCCGTTGCCAGCCTGATCCTGCTGACCGTTTCGCTGTTCACCTTCTTCGCCTGGTACTTCACCCGTCAGGCCGAAGAGCGTCGCAAGCGCGCGATTCAGGAAGCCATGGAGTCCAACGCGACCGACTGGCAGCAGAAGGGTTCGACAGCCACCGCCTGACGCCGTCTTGTCGGCCGGTTGCTTCCGGCGATTGTCGAATCACGGGCCACCTTCGGGTGGCCCGTGTCTTTTGTGCCCACGTTATTCCGAAGTGTCTGGATTTCCTGGGTTTATCGGAAAAATCTGTAAGTACAAAGCCTTACTTCGGCGAAATGGCCAACTAGTATTTAACTCGTTCGGTGGCGTCTGCCGGCCTCCCCCCGAACCAGGGCCGGAAGCGTCAGCGGCAACTTCCAGTGAACCATTGGCATACGTGCGGGAGAAGGCGCCCAATACAACACCCCGAGTGTTATCCCTAGGGGAAATAACGCGCCAGGGAGCTTCGGCATCTCCCGCAGCACTCTCTTTCGAGCTCCAAAAACAAAACCCCGCTTTCGCGGGGTTTTGTTTGGCGCGGTGGCTCAGCGACTCGCCGGTACCAGCTTGAGAAGGCCGTGGGTGTTGGCCTTCACCTCGGCGTCTTCGTAATGCTGGGGCAGGTACTGGCCTTCGACGTAGGCCTCGGCCTGGTCGTCGTAGTGCTTGTCGAAGGGCACGCCGCTCTGGCCGACCGGATTGATGCCCAGGCTGTGGGTGGGATCGGCGAAGTCGATCAGGCGCCGGGTCGACGGACCGTAGACCACCTGCCAGGGCGCCGGGCCGACGCGGTGCGACAGGTTGTTCGGCGTTTCATGTCCGCCGGGCGCGGCGAAGGGGCCGACGTTGAAGATCCGGTCCAGCGGCTTCTGCTGGCCCAGCGGGTGGCTGTGGGTCAGGGTGTGCGCCTTGCCCCATTGCCATTCCGCCGAATCCTGGGCCAGCGTCGCGCGCAGGTGCGCAAGGCTGGCCTTCCAGGCAGCCTTGACGATATCGGCGCGGGTTTCCTTCTGCGGCGTCTTGCGGTTGTCCCACCAGGGTGAGCTGTCGTCGGCGACCAGGCGCGGCAGGGCGATGTCCAGCACGCGGGTGGATAGCAGATTGTCGAAGAAGGCATCGCCCATCTCGTCGCGCATGGCACCATCGGCGATCTGGTACAGCAGCTGGTTGAACAGGGTGGCGGTGGCCGAGTCGACCGGGTGATCGCCCTGCCAGGCTGCCAGATGCTCCACCAGCGTCGTCTCTTCGGCTGTCGAGGCCGCTTCGCGCAGCAGCGGCAGCAGTGGCTTGAGGACGCGCGGCCCGTAGCCTGTGGCGGTATCCAGCTGCAGTGCCTGGCTGTTCTGCAGGTCCCACTTCACCGACGTGTCGGCCAGGCGCTCGTTCAGGCGCTGACCGCGATCGGGCAGGTTGTAGTAACCCGGAATCGGCCGGCCATTGGCCGGAACCGGCTGGAAGTTGGCGGAGACGATGTAGCCACGCGCCGGGTTCTCCTCCTGGGGGTTTTCGCTGAAGGGGTAGAAGCCGTTCTTGTCGGCCTGGCCCGTGCTGCCGTCGAGGAGGAAGTAGGGGACTACGCCGTCCGGGCGCACCGGCAGCTGCGCCGAGGCCCACCAGCCGATGTCGCCGCGGGCGTTGGCCCAGACGACGTTGAGGCCCGGCGAGTGGATTTTCGACGCCGCGGCGCGGGCCTTGTCCAGGGTGTCGGCACGATCCAGCTGGTAGAAGGCATCGAGGATCGGGTTCTGGGTTTCGAGGAAGGCCCACCACATGGCGATCGGCGTCTTGCCGGCGGCGGTGCCCAGCGCATCGTTGACCAGCGGGCCGTGGGGCGAGCGGCGCAGGGTGATCTTCACCGGTGCCTGGCCCTTGACCGCGATGCTTTGCTCCTCGTTCGTCAGGTCGACCCACTGACCGTGGTACCAGACCTGGTTGGGGTTGTCCGGATTGACCTTCTCGGCGACCAGGTCGACGTCGTCGTTCTGGAACATGGTCAGGCTCCAGCCGAACTGCTCGTTGTGCCCGAGCGAGGCGAAGGGGTTGAGCGCCTGGTAGTGCCCGTAGAGCTCGAAGCCCGGGGCGCTGGCCTGAATCTCGTACCACACCGCCGGGGCGGCGAAGCGGATGTGCGGGTCGCCCGCCAGCAGCGGCTTGCCGCTCTTGGTGCGGCTACCGGCGACGGCCCAGGCATTGCTGCCCTCGAACTGCGGCAGGCCGGCCTCTTCCAGCGCCGCGTGACTGATCCGGGCGATGGCATTGAGGTCCTGCCAGTCGGCGGCGGCCAGCGAGCTTGGCTTGAGCACGCCCTCGGGGTGCCAGTCGAGGTCGAAGACCTTCAGGTAGTCCGCGCCCAGCTCGTCGCGCACATAGGTGAGTACCGGCTCGGTGCGGAAGGCGGCAGCGAAGCTGTAGGCCATGTAGCCGGCGACGCTGACGGTGTCCTCGGGGGTGAACGGTCGCTTGGGGATACCGAGGATGTCGAACTCCAGCGGGCGCGGGTGGCTGTCCTGGAACTGGTTGACGCCATCGAGGTAGGCCACCAGCGCTTTCCAGGCCGGGGAGTTCTTGTCCTGGCGCGCCACGTAGTCGGCAGCCTTGTCGCGGATGCGCAGGCTGCGGAACATGCGGTCGGTGTCCAGCAGCTTGGGCCCCAGCACCTCGGCCAGCTCGCCGCGCGACAGGCGCCGCAGCATCTCCATCTGGAACAGGCGGTCCTGGGCGTGGACGTAGCCGATCGCCCGGTACAGGTCATCCTCGCTGCCGGCCTTGATGTGCGGCACGCCGCGTTCGTCGTAGCGTACCGTGACCTCGCCGTGCAGCCCGGCCAGGGGCAGCTGTCCGTCACGTTGCGGCTGCTTGCCGTGCAGGTACCAGCCGGTGCCTGCGGCGGCAGCGGCCACGACGACAGCGAGGACAGTCAAAGTGCGTTTCATGCGGCAACTCCTTGTTGTTATGCGAGAGATTCTGCAAAGGAAGGCCGTTGCTGTTCATTGACCTAATGTCCCGCTGCTGGAATTCTTTGGTCAAACCAGGAGAATCCATGTCCGCCCCCGAGCTGCATTTCCCGTCCGCCCCAGCCTTGACCCAGTCCGCCACGCTGCGCCGGCTGCTGTACGAGTCGCTCGCCGACCTGGGCTTCGATCCCACCGATATCTATCGCCTGGCCCTGCAGAAGGTCCGCCTGCCGGCACCGGCCCAGAGCGGCCGACTGGTACATGACGACGCGCCACTGTTCTGGAGCACACTCGACGAGATCACCGGCGACCGCGACATCGGGCTGCACCTGGGCGAGGTGATGAAGCCGCGCCTGCTGGACGTGGTCGGCTATCTGCTGATGGCCAGTGCCGACCTGCGCGAGGCCCTGGCGAGCTTCGTGCGCTTCCAGCACATCCTCTCCGGCGGCTTTGCCGCGCAGATGCTCGAGGAGGGCGAGCAGGTGCGGCTGATCCTCGACCTCAACTACCTGGGTGTGCCGAGCCTGCGCCAGCAGATGGAGTGTCTGATGCTGCTGTTCCTCAAGCTTCTCGCACTGATCACCGACGGGGAGTTTCGCGCCGACGCCATCGAATTCCGACATGCGCTGCCAAGCCGGTTGACCGAGCATCGACGGCTCTACGGAACCACCCCCCGATTCGGCCAGCCCCACGATGCCGTGCTGTTCGATCGCGCGTTGTTGTCGCGCCCGTCCCGCACGGCCAATCCGGACCTGCACCGCCTGCTGAGCGCGCACGCTCGCGAGCAGCTGGGCACGTTCGACGAGAATGACCTGCTCAACCGCCTGCGCTATCTGATCGCCGTGCGTCTGGGGGCGGCGGAGTGCTCGCTGCGCAGTTGCGCAGGGGAGCTGGGCGTGCGGCCGGGGCTGCTGCAGCGCAGCCTGGCCGCCAGGGCGCAGACCTTCAGGGATGTACGGGAAGACGTTCGACGGCAGCGTGCCGCGCAGATGCTGGATCAGGGAATGGCGATCCGCGAGGTGGCGCGCGCCTGTGGCTTCGCCGAGCTGTCGCCCTTCTACCGGGCGTTCCGGCGTTGGTACTCGGCGCCGCCGGAGCGCTACCGGCAGTGGCTGCGTGGGGGCGGTGCCGAGTCCTGAGAGCCTGTTTACGATCTGCTGCGCGTCGGCATAACGGCGTTAGAAACAGGCTCGAACTTGCTCATTTACAGCGCGTAAACTCCGCGTCCTCGCCTGTTTCTGCCTTGTTCTGCTCTAGCTCGCGAGATCGTAAACAGGATCTGAGCGCGATCAGTCGGCCAGCGGGATCTCGCGGGTCACTTCCAGCATCGCCATGGCGTCGAGCTGGTCCTCGATCTGCAGGAAGCGCAGGGCGCGGGTGGGCGACACTTCCTTGGCGATGCGCTTGACGTACTTCTCCTTCAGGTCCTGCTTGTCGTCCTGCAGTTGCAGCACCTGCTTCTGCAGCTTGGTGGCGTCGTCGTCGCTTACCGCGCCGGTGTTATAGGCGCCGGCGTAGTCGATGATGATTGCCAGCGTCTTCTTGCTCAGCTTGTCGGCCTCGGTGCGGTAGCTGTTGTAGATCGGCCAGAACTTCTCGCCTTCCTGCGGGTTGAGCTTCATGTTGGCTTCGACGATGCGCTTGCGCTTGTAGTCGATGTCAGCGAGGCGGTTGTTGATGGCCTGCTTGTGCTGTGCCATGACCTGGCTGCTGCTGGGGGTATCGTCCGCGTGGGCAACCATTGGCAGGGCGAGAACGGCGCAGAATGCGAGGGCGGAATGAAGACGCATGTAGACTCCTTGATAGCGAATGGCCCTTCATGGGCCAGCGCTGCAAGTGTAGCCACGGTTTTGCGATCAATTCTGGGGTTGTGTCACTACTTTGCAGTGCTGATCCAGGGGCAATAGCAGCCGACCGCCAGGGTATGGGTCGCCTGTACGTGCCGGCCCTGCACCAGCGCATCGAGGATCGGCTCGATGAAACTGTTGCTGGAGGTGCACACCGCGCCTTCGCTGTAGGGGCCGACGTAGGCGAGGTTGCCCTGGGCGTCCCATATCGCCACGGCTGGGCTGGCGGGCAACTGTTCGGCGCTGGGCAGGGTGGGCAGTGTGCGCATCGCCTTCAGGGTGTCGGGCAGTTGCCCGTGGCTGCCGGGCCGTTGCACGGCATAGAAGTCCACGCCTTGCGACGCGAAGCGCGCGATCAGCTCGGCGAGGTGCTGCTGGTTGCCGACGTTGCACGGGCAGGCGGGGTCCCAGAAATGCACCAGGCGGATGCGTCCTGGGCCGGCCAGCTCCGCCGGCAGCATCAGGTGGTCGCCGGAGAACAGCTGCGGCTGGTGGCTGAACGGCCGGATGTAGCGCTTCTCGTACCACCAGTAGGTGCTGAGCAGGCCGGCGAGGCAGAGGGCGGCGAGCAGCCAGCCGATGAGCGTTTTGCGGCGGGGGGACATGGCATCTCTCGAAAGACAACGACCGGTAAGATAACCGCCAAGCTTGCCACGAGCACGGCCGCGGCTGAATATCCCTGCAGCGCACCGTGCTTTCCGTTCACCTCCTGTCGATAAGCGAATCGCCCATGCCTGAAGCCTTCCAGCCTGATCTGCTGCGTCCGCTCCTGCGACCACTGACCGCAGCAACGACCGAGGGCGGGGTTGCCTTGTACCAGCGCTTCTACGGGCTCGACCTGGCCGGGCGCTACCCGGGCCTGCAAAGCCGCCTGGGCACCTTCGAGGCGGGCGGCTACCGCATCGCCGCGCAACTCTGGCGGCCGGTGGTGGCGCGCGGCACCCTGTTGCTGATGCATGGATACTACGACCACATGGGGCTGTACCGGCATGTGATCGATTGGGCGGTGGGCATGGGGTTTGCCGTACTGGCCTGCGATCTGCCGGGACATGGGCTGTCGGAGGGCAAGGCGGCCAGCATCGGCGACTTCTCCGAGTACCAGGCGGTGCTGGCAGGGCTGCTGGGCCAGGCCCAGGCGCTCGACCTGCCAAAGCCATGGCATCTGTGCGGGCAGAGCACCGGCGGGGCGATCCTGCTGGACTACCTGCTGACCGGCGAGATGCGGCCGGAACTCGGGCGGACCATCCTGCTGGCGCCGCTGGTCCGCCCACGCGCCTGGGGATGGTCGAAGTTGAGCTACCAGGTGCTGCGCCCCTTCGTCGACTCGATTCCGCGACGTTTCACCGAAAACTCCACCGATCCGGAGTTCCTGGCCTTCCTGCGCGATCGCGATCCCCTGCAGCCGCGCACCTTGCCAACCGCCTGGGTGGGCGCGCTGGCGCGCTGGATTCCGCGCATCGAAGCGGCTTCGCCAGGGCCGCAAAGCCTGCTGGTGGTGCAGGGCGACGCCGACGAGACGGTGGATTGGCGGTACAACCTGAGGGTGCTGGAAGACAAGTTCGAGAAGATCGAGTGCTTGCTGCTCACCGGTGCGCGGCACCATCTGGCGAACGAGAGCGAGGTCTTGCGCCAGCGCTACTTCGAATTTCTCAGCGAGAGGCTGGGGTAGAGGTGGAGCCAGAATGAGTGGGGGTGCGTCCTTCACTCCTTGCGCCATTCTCCTCAGGCGCCACCCCCGCTACAGCGGAGGCAATTCTAAGAGGGGAGTTCCTAGGAGTGGTCTCCAAGCGTCGTAGGCAAACTCCGATCACTGGCCGTCGGATGAGACGGACAACCCGGCGCGCAAGGCCGCCAGTGCAGCGCGATAGTAGCCGCGTCCGGCTGGGGATTCGCCGAAGGCGGTGAACTGGCTCAGCTCGGCATCGCTCAGCCCGCGATAGACGTAAAGCAGGGTGTTATCCAGATCGGCGCCGATCTGCCCCATCAGCTTCTGCCGCTGGCCTTCGAGCATGCCCTGGGCCTGGCCGCCGCCGAGCAGGCCGGGGAGCATCTGGCTGAGGCTGTCGGCGGCGACGCTGGCCAGCGCGAGGCTGACTTCCGCGCCAGCCTCGCGGGCCGGCAGCACCTTGCCCAGGCGTTGCACCAGCTGGCGCCGGGCATCGCTCGCCTGTTGGCGCGGCAGGCCATTGGCGTACTTGAGCAACTGGTCGCTGCGGGTGGCGAAGGTCTCGGCGGTGGCGACCTTCTGGCCCAGGGGGGATTCGAAGAAGTTCAGCGCCGAGCTGTTGTCCGGCAGGTTCTGGCGCAGGCTGGCCAGGGCGCGCTGATCGATGTCGGCGGCGGCGAAGCGGCGGTTGCTGTTGTCTACCAGGGCCTGGTAGAGCGCCGGCGGCAGGTTGCCCTGGTAGCGCTTCTGGGCGGCATGCAGGGCGTCGTTGAAGTGTGCGCGCTGCTCGGGCCAACCGGCGGCCTGGTAGAGGCGCTGGTAATTGTCAGCCAGGGCGGGCATGCCCAGTACCAGAAGAGTGAGGGCCAGCAGTACGCGCATTGCAACTCCTTGTGGGCGGCAGGGTTCGCTCGCCGGGGGCTATTGTCGGCAAGGCTTGCCCTGCTTGTCGAGCCACTGGCGTCGGACGTTACAATGCGCCATGGATCTCGACGCCGATTCTCCCCTCTTGCATAGCATCGTTGACGACCTCGCCGAGAAGGGCTGGTCCGTCCAGGACGATGTTCTTCCCGCCCCGCTGATCGCCGCACTGGCGGCGGAGTGTCGTGCCCGTGACGCTGCCGGGAAACTGGCTGCTGCCGGCATCGGGCGGGGAGACGGGCTGGCCGTGCGCGAAGGGGTGCGTGGCGACCGTATCCAGTGGATCGAGCCTGCGCAGTCCGAGGCCTGCGACCGTTACCTGGTGTCGCTCGATGCCTTGCGTCAGCTGATCAACCGCTCGCTGTTCCTCGGCCTGGAGGACTTCGAGGGGCACTTCGCCCTCTATCCGCCGGGCGCCTTCTACCAGAAGCACCTGGATCGATTCCGCGATGACGACCGTCGCAGCGTGTCGGCGGTGTTCTACCTCAATCCGGACTGGCAGGCCGACCAGGGCGGCGCGCTGCGGATGTACCTGCCCGACGGGCAGGCGCTGGACCTGGCCCCGCTCGGTGGGCGGCTGGTGGTGTTCCTGTCCGGCGATTTCCCCCACGAAGTGCTGCCGGCCAACCAGGAGCGATTGTCCTTGACCGGCTGGTTCCGCCGTCGCGGTGACTCGTCCTTCTGAGCCGTCCGGCTCAGTGCCCCCAGACCTTGATGGTCCCGCTGATGTCCTGGATGTCACGGATTTCCAGCGTGCCCAGGCGCCCGTCGCCGACATAGAGGTCGCCGATCACCCGCATGCGGATGGTCTGCGCCGGCAGGCCGCTGCTGTTGAGCTGCTGGTTGATGGTGGTGAGGTCCGGCAGGGTCAGGGCGAGCTGCTGCTGGCCACTGGCGTTCTGCACCACGTCCACCTGCAGGGTTGGCTGCTCGATGCCGAAGATCGGCAGGCTCAGCCCCAGCTGTGCGGCGCCGTACGGCAGGCTGCCACCGCGCCCGTCGGGGCAGTCGCCGGCGTTCGCGCAGCCGTTGTCGATGGAGACGTTGCGCAACGAGACGCTGCCGCCATCATCGTTCCAGGCGGCGCTGCCGATGTGCGCCAGAACGTCGGCGCGGATGCTGATGCCGTCTTGCCCGGTGACTGCGCCGAGGCTCTCGTTGTCGAGGGCCTGGAGGGCGGCCTGGCCGACCGACAGGTGGAGGAGCGCCGCGGTGGCTGCGGACAGGGCGAACAGACGGGACATGGTGGGGGCTCCGAGGCGATTGGCCGGTGCGTCAGTCTGGTCAGGCGACGTGCGGGCGGCCAGTGCCGGACGACGGTTCCCGCCAAAGGTTGTGCTCTGTCACCGGCCCGACGGGTGGTTGCGCCGGCGCTCCCCGACTTTCGGCGGGCTCGAAAACCTTCGAAACGGATCGCCGATGAATGTCGTGTTACCCCGCGTGACCCGGAGAAATCGAGCGGCTAGTCTGTGCCATTCGAAATGGAGTGATTGGCCTATGCAGAAGGTTCTCGTCAGCCGTTGCCTGCTTGGACACCGTGTTCGCTACGACGGTGGTGCCCACGGCCCGTTCGACCTGCTGGCGCGCTGGCTGGCCCAGGGACGTGTGGTGGCGCTGTGTCCGGAGGTGGCCGGCGGTCTGCCGACGCCGCGCGCGCCGGCGGAGATTCCCGGCGGCCAGGGCATGGCGGTGCTGGAGCGCGTCAAACCGGTGGTCACGGTGGACGGGGAGGACGTCAGCCAGGCGTTCCTGTTGGGTGCCGACGCGGCGGTGAAGCTGGTGCAGCATCACGACATCCGCCTGGCCGTGCTGAAGGCGCGCAGCCCGTCCTGCGGCAACCTCGAGAACTACGACGGCAGTTTCAGCGGGCGCAAGGTTGCCGGCGAAGGCGTCACTGCCGCCGCGCTCAAACGCATGGGCGTGCTGGTGTTCAGCGAGGAACAGCTGGACGCCGCCGCGGTCTGCCTGGCCGGGCTGGAAGCCGGAGGTTAGAGCGGTCGAAGACATTTGAAGACGCACTCTTTTTCTTGAGCCTGCGAGGGAGCCGCCTATGCTTGTGGGTTCCATGCGGGTGAATGGCTGCTTCTGAAGGGCGTTCCCCGAATCCCGTGAAGAAGGAGAATTCCATGAGAACCATGCTGCCTTGCCTCGGTCTCGCTGCGCTGCTCGCCGCGTCTTCCGCGATCGCCGCCGATATGCCGCGCACCCCGGCCCCGGAAGGCGCCAAGGTGTACTTCATCGAGCCGGCCGACGGCGCCACTGTCGGCAAGACCTTCACCGTCAAGTTCGGCCTCAAGGGCATGGGCGTCGCGCCCGCTGGCGTGGATTCGCCGGCTACCGGCCACCATCACCTGCTGATCGACCTGAAGGAGCAGCCGGCGATGAACATGCCGCTGCCGATGACGGACAACATCAAGCACTTTGGCAAGGGCCAGACCGAGACTGAAGTGACCCTGCCGCCGGGCAAGCACACCCTGCAGCTGCTGGTGGGCGACAAGAACCACGTGCCGCTGGACCCGCCGGTGGAGTCGCAGACGATCACTGTCAATGTGAAGTGATGGCTGATCGAGTCGGCGCCGGCCTGATGTATCTGTAGGAGCAACTGTCTTTTGGGCTCCCGCGTTCGCGGGAGTGACGGTGATATGCACCGTCCTCCGCACACGTCATCCCCGCGAACGCGGGGACCCAGAAACAACGCAGAAGCGGCGTCCGATTCCGAGCCGTTCAAACAAAAAAAGGAGGCCGAGGCCTCCTTTTTTCTTGCCACCGAGCAGCGTTTAGAACAGAACGCGGCTGCGGATGGTGCCGTTCACGTGCTGCAGCTTCTCCAGCGCCAGGTCCGAGTACTCGGCGTCGACGTCGATCACCACGTAGCCGACCTTGTCGTTGGTCTGCAGGTACTGGCCGGAGATGTTGATGCCGTTGTCGGCGAACACCTTGTTGATCTCGCTCATCACGCCCGGGATGTTGGCGTGGATGTGCAGCAGGCGGTGCTTGCCCGGGTGCGACGGCAGGGCCACTTCCGGGAAGTTGACCGAGGACACCGAGGTGCCGTTGTCGCTGTACTTGACCAGCTTCTCGGCCACTTCCAGGCCGATGTTGGCCTGGGCTTCGGCGGTGGAGCCGCCGATGTGCGGAGTCAGGATCACGCGATCCAGGCCACGCAGCGGGCTTTCGAACTCGTCGTCGTTGGACTTGGGCTCGACCGGGAACACGTCGATGGCGGCACCGATCAGGTGCTCGTCCTTGATCGCATCGGCCAGGTGGTCCAGCTCGACCACGGTGCCACGCGCGGCGTTGATCAGGATGCCGCCTTTCTTGATGGCGCGGATTTCCTTCTCGCCGATCATCCACTGGGTGGACGGCAGCTCCGGGACGTGCAGCGAAACGATGTCGGACATGCCGAGCAGCTCGTGCAGGTTGCCGATCTGCTGGGCGTTACCCAGCGGCAGCTTGGTCACGGTGTCGTAGAAGAACACCTGCATCCCTAAGGCTTCGGCCAGGACCGAGAGCTGGGTGCCGATGGAGCCGTAGCCGACGATGCCCAGCTTCTTGCCGCGGATCTCGAAGGAATTGGCTGCGGACTTGATCCAGCCGCCACGGTGGCAGGAAGCGTTCTTCTCCGGGATACCGCGCAGCAGCAGGATGGCCTCGGCCAGTACCAGTTCGGCAACCGAACGGGTGTTGGAGTAGGGCGCGTTGAACACGGCGATGCCGCGCTCGCGAGCCGCGTTCAGGTCGACCTGGTTGGTGCCGATGCAGAAGCAGCCAACGGCGATCAGCTTCTTGGCAGCGTCGAAGACTTCTTCGGTCAGCTGGGTGCGGGAGCGGATACCGATGAAGTGTGCATCGGCAATCTTTTCCTTCAGCTCGTCACCGGACAGTGCGGTCTTGAGGTACTCGATGTTGGAGTAACCGGCCGCCTTGAGGGTGTCGACGGCGTTCTGGTGCACGCCTTCAAGGAGAAGGAATTTGATCTTGCTCTTGTCGAGAGAAGTCTTGCTCATCTGCTTTGAACCTGTAGTCCCGGGATGTGGCGAGAAATTGAACAGCTCAGGCCGGACCGGCCGGTGCCAGGCAGCTCGGCGCCAAGTGGCGATCTGCGTGGGGTGCGTATGCTAGCATGTTCTCCCTTTTCCTTGCCCGGTTGCGACCTGAGCTGTTCTCAGGACGACCATGAATCCTTTGAGAGTTCTTCCCATGACCCGCGAAGCCCTGATCGAATCGCTCAAGCCCCTGCTGGAGCCCGGCAAGCTGCTGACCGATGCCGATTCCCTCGAGACCTACGGCAAGGACTGGACCAAGCATTTCGCCCCGGCACCGCTGGCCATCGCCTTCCCCAAGAGCACCGAGCAGGTCCAGGCCATCGTTCGCTGGGCCAATGAGCACAAGGTCGCGCTGGTTCCCTCGGGCGGCCGCACCGGGCTCTCCGCCGCCGCCGTCGCCGCCAACGGCGAAGTGGTCGTGGCCTTCGACTACATGAACAAGATCCTCGACTTCAACGCCGTCGACCGCACCGTGGTGTGCCAGCCGGGCGTGGTGACCAAGCAGCTGCAGCTGTTCGCCGAGGAAAACGGCCTGTACTACCCGGTGGATTTCGCGTCGTCCGGCTCCAGCCAGATTGGTGGCAATATCGGCACCAATGCCGGCGGGATCAAGGTCATTCGCTACGGCATGACCCGTAACTGGGTGGCTGGCATGAAGGTCGTCACCGGCAAGGGCGACCTGCTGGAGCTGAACAAGGACCTGATCAAGAACGCCACCGGCTACGATCTGCGCCAGCTGTTCATCGGCGCCGAAGGCACCCTGGGCTTCGTGGTCGAGGCCAGCATGCGCCTGGAGCGCCAGCCGAAGAACCTCACCGCGATGGTCCTGGGCACCCCGGACTTCGACTCGATCATGCCGGTGCTGCACGCCTTCCAGAGCAAGCTGGACCTGACCGCCTTCGAGTTCTTCTCCGACAAGGCCCTGGCCAAGGTCATGGCCCGTGGCGACGTGCCGCCGGCCTTCGAGACCGATTGCCCGTTCTACGCCCTGCTGGAGTTCGAGGCGACCACCGAGGAGGTGGCCAACGAGGCCCTGGCGACTTTCGAACATTGTGTAGAGCAGGGCTGGGTGCTGGACGGCGTGATGAGCCAGAGCGAGCAGCAACTGCAGAACCTGTGGAAGCTGCGCGAGTACATCTCCGAGACCATCTCCCACTGGACGCCGTACAAGAACGACATCTCGGTGACCGTCAGCAAGGTCCCGGCCTTCCTCAAGGACATCGACGCCATCGTCGAAGCCAACTACCCCGACTTCGAAGTCGTGTGGTTCGGCCACATCGGCGACGGCAACCTGCACCTGAATATCCTGAAGCCCGAGAACCTGACCAAGGACGAGTTCTTCGGCAAGTGCGCCACCGTCAACAAGTGGGTGTTCGAGACCGTGCAGAAGTACAACGGCTCGATCTCTGCGGAACACGGCGTGGGCATGACCAAGCGCGATTACCTGGGGTACTCTCGCTCGGAGGCTGAAATCGGCTACATGAAGGCGGTCAAGGCGGTGTTCGATCCCAATGGGATCATGAACCCCGGCAAGATCTTCGCCGAATAAGTCGCGGTATCCAGAAGGGCCGGTTCTTTAGGAATAGAGAGGCCGGCCCTTCGCACGTCAGCGTCACGGGAAGTGGCGCGTGCGCCAACAGAATGCGGGCAATCGCGCGGAATCACGAGCCCGCGCGGATCATCTCTTCCATGCGTTGTAGGAGTCGGTCATGAGTTACCAGCATCAGTATGTCGATGGCACCCCGATCCACTTCAGCCTGGGCAAGGTGGTGTGCGTCGGGCGCAACTACGCGGAGCACGCAAAGGAGCTGAACAACCCGGTGCCGACCGAGCCGCTGCTGTTCATCAAGCCCGGTTCCTGCACCGTGTCCCAGGCGGGTGGCTTCGCCATTCCCGAGGACCGCGGCGCGGTGCACTACGAGGCGGAGATCGCCGTGCTGATCGGCAAGCCGCTGTCGCGCAAGCCCAGCGTTGAAGAAGTGCTGGACGCCATCTCCGGCTACGCCCCCGCGCTGGACCTGACCCTGCGCGACGTACAGGCGAAGCTGAAGGAAAAGGGCCTGCCCTGGGAGCTGGCCAAGTCCTTCGACGGCGCCTTCGTGCTGGCGCCCTTCATCAGCGCCGACCACTTCCCGGACCCAGCCGACATCGGCATCCGCCTTTCCATCGACGGCGAGGTCCGCCAGGACGGCAACAGCCGCGACATGCTCAACCCCATCGTGCCGCTGATCCAGCACATCTGCGGGCACTTCTCGCTGCAGCCGGGCGATGTGGTGTCGACCGGCACGCCGGTCGGTGTCGGGCCGCTGCACAGCGGCAATACGCTGGTGCTGGAGCTTCCCGGTGCCAGCCGTTTCGAAAGCCGCGTGCTCTGACGCCGTTGTCCCGCCGAAGGCCGCCGTTTGGGCGGCCTTTGCATATTGCGGGGTGCTGTGCCCGGGCCGGAGCCGGCCTGGGTCGATTGCTCCTGGCAAGGGCGGGGCGTTGGGGCGTTTAAGTTTGGGTTAAGTCCGGATTCAGGCTGGTTTCAGTCACCGGCACTAGGCTCGCCCCATCGAAAACGCCCCAGGAGGCCAATCCATGAAACTCCGTCATCTCCCGCTGATCGCTGCCGCCGGCCTGTTCTCTACCCTCACCCTGGCCGCCGGTTACACCGGCCCCGGCAGTGACGCCGCCAAACCGGCAGCTGCCGCCCAGGTCACCACCGTCAAGCAGGCCCAGTCTGCTGCCGACGACACCCCGGTCGTGCTGGAAGGGACTATCGCCAAGCGCATCGGCGGCGAGCACTACGAGTTCAAGGACGTTACCGGCAGCATTCAGGTCGAGATTGACCACGATGACTGGCCGGCGGGCGCCTCGGTCTCTGAAAACACCAAGGTGCGTCTGACCGGTGAAGTCGATCACCACAAGCAGAAGGCTGCCGATATCGACGTGGATCGCGTGGAAGTCCTGCAGTAGTCCACTGTGCGAAACCCATAAAGAAGCCGCGCCGGGAACCGCATTCCCGGCGCGGCTTTATCGTTCTGGAGTAGGGCGTACAACCGTTCGCGGTTGTACGCTGATACACCACGCCCTACGGGCGGCTGTCAGCCGATGCTCTCGAAACCCTGCAGCACGTTGATCGCATTGATGCCGATCTCTTCCACCGCGTAGCCGCCTTCCATGACGAACAGGGTTGGCAGGCCGAGCTTGCCGATGGCTTCGCCCATGCGCAGGTAGTCCGGGCTGTCGAGCTTGAACTGGGAGATCGGATCTTCCTTGTAGGTGTCCACGCCCAGCGACACGATCAGCACGTCCGGCTTGTACGCCGAGATCTGCCGGATCGCCGCCTGAAGCGCCAGGCTCCACACTGACCAGTCGCTACCCGAAGCCAGCGGATAGTTGAAGTTGAAGCCCTCGCCCACGCCCTGGCCCTTCTCGTCGGCATAGCCGAGGAAGTAGGGATATTCGAAGCGCGGGTCGCCGTGGATCGAGGTGAACAGCACGTCGGCACGGTCGTAGAAGATGTCCTGGGTACCGTTGCCGTGGTGGTAGTCGACGTCGAGGATGGCCACGCGGTTGGCGCCCTGGTCGAGGATCGACTGGGCGGCGATGGCCGCGTTGTTGAAGAAGCAGTAGCCGCCCATGAAGTCCGCCGAGGCGTGGTGGCCCGGCGGACGGCAGAGGGAGAACACCGAGCGTGCGCCCTTGGCCAGTTCGGCTTGGCCGGTCATGGCCACGTTCACCGAGCTGAGCACCGCCTGCCAGGTGCCGGCGGTGATCGGCGCGCCGGCGTCCAGGCTGTAGTAGCCCAGGCGGCCGTCGATGCTGTCCGGTTCCTTCTGCCGCAGGCGGCGGGTCGGCCAGCAGATCGGCAGCATGTCGTGGGTCCGGCCGGTGGCCAGCCAGTCACGCCAGGCGTGCTGCAGGAACCGCACGAAGCCTTCGCTGTGCACCCTCAGGATGGGCTCCAGGCCAAAGTCTCGCGGGGCCTGGATGTCGCCCAGTTTCACCGCCTTGGCCCGGTCCAGCACCATGTCGGCGCGGCTGGGCTTTTCGAAGCAGGGAGTGAACTGGCCGCCGATCAGCTCGTGCTGACCGTGGTGCAAGCGATGGTCGTCGGTATAGATCGTCAACATCACGCGCTCCTGAGGGCGCCTCCGGGCGCCCGTTGGGTTCTGGATAGCTCTGCCGTCAGGCGTTTTCCTCGAAATTCACACTCGGTGCCTTGCGACGGAAGCCGCCGGTATGCGCCGCCAGGTAAGCGAAGCCGACCGCGAACCAGCTCAGGCCGACGACCAGCGTCAGCTGCGAGAGGCTGGTCCACAGCCACAGGGTCAGGCACAGGCCGATGAACGGGATCGCCCCGTACACTAGGACGTTCTTCGCACCGCGACGGCGCTCGACGCCCAGGTAGGTGCGGATCACCGCCAGGTTGACCACGGAGAAGGCCACGAGGCGAGGGTGGTCAGGTCCAGCACGACCGCCAGCAGGGATACGGCGGAGACCACCAGGATCGCGACCACCGGGGTCTGGAAGCGTGCGTGGAGGACGCCGAACAGGCTGCGCGGCAGGATGCCGTCCCGGCCCATGGTGAAGATGATGCGCGACACCGAGGCCTGGGACGCCAGCGCCGAGCCGATGCAGCCGGCGATGTAGGCGGAGGTGAAGAAGTTGCCGAGGAACTGGCCACCAGCCTTGAGCATCACTTCGTTGGCCGCCGAGTCGGCGTTCTGGAACACGCTGCCGGGGAATACCAACTGGCTGATGATCGCCAGCAGGGTGAACATGAGGCCGGCGATGACGGTGGTGATGATGATCGCGCGCGGGATGTCGCGGCGGGCGTCGCGGGTTTCCTCGGCCATGGTCGAGACCGCGTCGAAGCCCAGGAACGACAGGCACAGCACCGCGGCGCCGGCCATCAGCGGGGCGAAGCCGGGCTGGCTGCCGTCACCGACGAAGGGCAGGGAGAAGTCGATTGCGGCGCCACCGGCCAGGCTCTTGATCGACATGACCACGAACACCACGATGAACACCAGCTGCGCGCCGACGATGACGTTGCTCATGCCGGCGACCTGGCTGATGCCGACCACGTTGAGCACAGTGACCAGCGCGATGGAGGCGATCACGAACATCCACGCCGGGATTTCCGGGAAGGCGATGTTCATGAACAGGCCGATGAGCAGGTAGTTGATCATCGGCAGGAACAGGTAATCCAGCAGCAGCGACCAGCCGGAGAGGAAGCCGACCACCGGGCCGAAGCTCAGGCTGGTGTAGGAGTATGCCGAACCCGAGATCGGGTACTTGCGCACCATGAAGCTGTAGGACGCCGCGGTGAACAGCATCGCCAGCAGGGTGATCAGGTAGGCCGTGGCGGTACGGCCGCCGGTCATCTCGGTGACCACGCCATAGGTGGTGAACATGGTCAGCGGGACCATGTAGACCAGGCCGAAGAAGACCAGGGCGGGCAGCCCCAGGACGCGTTTCAGGCGGGCGTCGGCATTCGCCGCGGTGCCCTGTTGGGTGCTCTGTGGAGCGCTCTTTGGAGTAGGTGCAGTGCTGGCGCTGTGTTGGCTGGCCATGGGGATTCCTCGCGATTGTTATGTTCTTGCGGGCGGGCGGCGTTCGGTGGCCGTCCTGATGTCGTCGGCTTGCGGCTCAGCCGCAGCGCTGACGACGCGCGAGGAATGAGGGTGTTTGCTGCAGGGTGACGCAAAAGCTGGTCATGGGCGTTCTCGGGGACTTTGTTCTTGTGGATAACGCGCTCGCGTTCCCTGGGGATGTTCCGGCACCACTCATGTGGCGCCGGAGCTGGCCGCCTTTCCAGCCGCTCCCTGCGCGAGCGGCCCGACTCTAGCAACCGGGGTGGCCGGGCAGAACCCTGCAAAGGGTCAAAAAGGGATCAAAATGGCCAAAAGTGCTGTCAGAATCACCCGGCGCGCACCGCCGCGCCGGGTGATCTACGGATCACTTCTTCAGCTTGGTCCACACCTTGGAGCGCAGCTGCAGCGCCTTGGGCGAGCACAGCTGGAAGGGCTTGAGGCGGTCGAGCATGTCGGCCGGGGTGTTGATTGCCGGGTCGTCGAACAGCTCCTTCTCCATGTACTTGTCCGAGCCCTGGATGGCGTTGTTGTACTTGGCGAAGTTGGAGGCGGCGGCGATGTTCTCGGGCTGCATCATCCAGTTCAGGAAGACATGGGCTTCCTTGATGTTGGTGGCGTCCTTGGGAATGGCCAGGTTGTCGATGAACAGGCGGATGCCTTCCTTCGGATAGACGTAGACCAGGCTGGCGCGCTGGGCGTGGGCGCGGTGGAAGGCGCCGTTCCACTGCTGGTGCATGGAGACTTCGCCGGCGGCCATGCGCTCGATGGTGCCGTCGCTGTTGTACATCGCCAGCATCGGCTTCTGCTTGAGCAGCAGGTCCTGGATCTTCGCCGCTTCTTTCGGGTCCTCGGTGCATTCGTTGATGCCCAGGTAATAGGACGCCGGGGCATACAGCTCCTCGATGGAGTTGAGCGCCACCACCTTGCCCTTCAGCTCGGCTGGCGGCTCGAAGAATGGCTTCCAGCTTTCCTCCAGCTTGCCGCCAGGAACCTTGGCGCTGTCATAGCTGTAGCCGGTGGTGCCCCACAGGTAGGGGATGGTGTAGTCGTGGCCCGGGTCGTAGCTCAGGGTCTTGAACTTGTCCTTGAGGTTCGCGAGGTTCGGCAGCTGTGCCTTGTCGAGCTTCTGCAGCAGGCCTTCCTTGACGAAGATCTCGATGAAACTGTCGGACGGCACCACCACATCATAGGCGCCGCCGCCGGCCTTCAGCTTGGCCAGCAGGGTTTCGTTGCTGTCGTAGGAGTCCAGGGTGGCGTGGATGCCGGTGTCCTTCTCGAACTTCTTCAGCAGTTCCGGCGGGAAGTAGTCGGACCAGTTGGCGAAGTGCAGGGTACCGTCGGCATGGGCGCTACCGGCCAGCAGCAGGCTGGCGGCGACGAGCGCGCGGGCGATGGGGGTACGGCGGAATTTCATCGGTGAAGCTCCTTGCAATGTTGTTTTGATTGGCGGCAGGAGGTCAGCGGCGTCGCTGGCCGACGTAGTACGACAACGCAACGAACGCGATGGAAATCAACAGTATTATTGAGGAAATGGCGTTGATCTTCGGAGAAATACCCATTCTGATGGAGCTGAAGATGTACACCGGCAGGGTGGTGGCGCCGGCGCCAGCGACGAAGTAGGTGATGACGAAGTCGTCCATCGAGATGATGAACGCCAGCATCGCCCCGGAGAGGATGCCCGGCATCAGCAGCGGGAAGGTCACCTTCCAGAAGGTCTTCCACGGCGAGGCGTAGAGGTCCGCCGCTGCTTCGGCCAGGCGCGGGTCCATGCCCTCGAGACGGGCGCGGATCGGCAGGTAGGCGAAGGGGATGCAGAACACCACGTGCGCTAGCAGGATGGTGAACAGCGACAGCTTCAGGCCGATGAAGGCGAAGAACATCAGGGTCGCCACGGCGGTGACGATCTCCGGCACCAGCAGCGGCAGGCCGAGTACACCGCTCATCAGGCTCTGTCCACGGAAGACCCGCCCGCGCATGCCCAGGGCGGCGAGGGTGGCCAGGGTGGTGGAGATGATCGTGGCGAAGCTGGCGATGATCAGCGAGTTCTTCGCAGCGCGGAGGATTTCCGGATCGTCCGCCACCACCGCGTACCACTTCAGGCTGAAGCTTTCCCACAGCGTCGCCGATTGCCCGCTGTTGAAGCTCAGCACCACCAGCACGAAGATCGGGATGTAGAGGAAGGCGAAGAACAGCCAGGCGGCAGGCCGGACCCCGGTGAAGCGCCAGAGCGGATTGGCCGACTTCATGGATGACCTCCCGCGGTGCCCTGCTTGAAGCGCATGCTGTAGATCATCATCGCCAGCAGCACGAAGGCCAGCAGCGCGAAGGACAGCGCCGCGCCGAACGGCCAGTTGTGCGCAGTACCGAACTGCAGCTGGATCAGGTTGCCGATCATCAGCGACTTACCGCCACCCAGCAGCTCGGGAATGATGTAGCTGCCCAGCGAAGGGATGAACACCAGGATGCAGCCGGCGACGATGCCGGGCATGGCCAGCGGCACGATGATCCGCTTGAGCGCCTTCCAGCGGTTGGCGCCGAGATCGAACGCCGCCTCCACCAGGCGCCAGTCCATCTTCTCCAGGCTGGTGTAGATGGGCAGCACCATGAACGGCAGGTAGGTGTAGAGCAGGCCGATGATCACCGCGTTGTCGGTGTAGAGCAGGCCGGTCGATGCGTCGGTGAAGCCCAGCCCGTGCAAGCCCTCGTCGATCAGGCCGCCGTTGCGCAGCAGCAGGATCCAGGCGTAGACCCGCACCAGCAGGTTGGTCCAGAACGGCACCGTGACCAGGAACAGCAGCAGGTTGCGCCGGCGTTCGTCCTGCAACGCCAGGTACAGCGCGGTGGGGAAACCGATCAGCAGGCAGCCCAGGGTGGTCAGGATCGACAGCCAGAACGAGCGCTGGAAGATGCCCAGGTAGTCGGCGTTGAACGACAGGCTGTCGTCCAGGTCGCGCTCCCAGAGGAAGTTGATGTAGGCCTCGACGGTGTGCTGGCCCCATTTCACGCCGCCGTAGTCCCCCGGTGCCTGGACCGACACGGCGAACATGATGCCCAGCGGCACGACGAGGAACACCACCAGCATGATCATCGCCGGGCTGGTCAGGGCCAGGCGATTGAACAGCGATTTGCGTTCGGCTTGTGCGCGCAGCGTACTCATTCGGCCAGCACCCGGATGGCGGTGGCGGGTACGCGTACCCTTACCCGTGCGCCCGGGGCGTGGGTGGAATGGGCGCCGTCGCGGTTCTGCTGACGTACGCGGAAGCCGCCCTGACCGGCGACATTGAGGTGGTACACGGTGTCGGTACCGACGTAGACGATGTTCTCCACCACGCCTTCGAGCTGGCCGTCGTGCGCAAGCTCGGTGCGTTCCGGACGGATCGCCAGGGTCACCTTGCCCGGCAGGGTCGTCGCGGCCGGCAGCGTCTGGCCGTCGGCCAGGCGCACGCCCTCACCGCTGGACTCGCCCTCGAGGAAGTTGGTCTCGCCGATGAAGTCGGCCACCAGGCGGTTGACCGGTGCTTCGTAGATTTCCGTCGGCGTGCCGATCTGCATGACCTTGCCGCGACTCATCACCGCGATGCGGTCGGACATGGTCAGCGCTTCTTCCTGGTCGTGGGTGACGAAGATGAAGGTGATGCCGGTCTCGTGCTGCAGGCGCTTGAGCTCGATCTGCATCTCCTTGCGCAGCTTGAGGTCCAGCGCCGAGAGGGATTCGTCGAGCAGCAGCACCTTGGGCCGGCTGGCCAGTGCGCGGGCCAGTGCGATGCGCTGCTGCTGGCCGCCGGAGAGCTGGTCGGCGCGGCGCTTGCCCACGTCCGGCAGGCGCACCAGTTCGAGCATCTTCTGCACGGTGGCGTCGATGTCGCTGCGATTCTTGCCCTGCATTTCCAGGCCGAAGGCGATGTTTTCCGCCACCGTCATGTGGGGGAACAGGGCGTAGCTCTGGAAGACGGTGTTGACCGGGCGGCGGAAGGGCGGGAGGCCTTCCATCGCATCGCCGTAGAGGCGGATGCTGCCGGAGGAGGGTTGTTCGAATCCGGCGATCAGTCGCAGCAAGGTGGTCTTGCCGCAGCCCGAGGGGCCGAGGAGGGTGAAGAACTCATTGGCGCGGATTTCCAGTGACACATCGTCCAGGGCCTTGAGGCCTTGTCCGGGTGTACCGAACTCCATGCATATCCGCTCGATGGTGATCGCGCTGGTCATGCTCGTACCGTGCAGTTAAGTGGTTGTTATTGTTCGTGTTTTTCGGTTTTTGAGGCCGTTTCGTCCTAGCTGCGGATTGATAATGACCAAGCCGTCGAATACGCAGAACGATAGATCAGGCCAATAAGGGATAAATCAGGCCAAGTTGAAAAAAGCCTCTGGAATGCGGGATTTCAGGCGTCAGGTGGATGGCGTGCGGAGTTCCTGTTCTTCGTAGGAGGGAGAGAGCGTCGGCGGCTCAGCCCCGGTACAGGCTCGGACTCGACCCGCTCCAGCGCTGGAATGCATGGCGGAAGCTGGCCGTCTCGCTGTAACCCAGCTGCTCGGCAATCAGGTAGATCGGCAGGTCGGTGTCCTTGAGCAGCTGCCGGGCGCGGTCGAAGCGCACCTCGTCGAGCACCTGTTGATAACTGGTGTTCTGCTGCTGCAGGTGGCGGCGCAGGGTGCGGGTGGAGCGGTGCAGGTGGCGCGCCACGGTGTCCAGGTTGGCGGTGTCCTGCAGATGACTGGCCAGGTGCTGGCGCAATTGCTCGATCACGTCGCCGCGGCTGCTGAGCGTTGCGCTCATGCGCAGGCACTGTTGCACACCGTTGTGGCAGCTCACCGGATCGGCCAGCGGCAACGGGCGGTCAAGCAGCGCCGGGCTGAAGCACAGGGCGCTGGTGGGCGCGCCGAATTCCACCGGGCAGCCCAGGCGCTCGGTGTAGGTTTCGGCATGCAGCGGCGGCCGGTAGGCCAGCAGCAGGCGGCGCGGGCGCACCGATTCGCCGAGCAGGTCGCGGATCACCGTGAGCAGCGAGGTCAGGCACAGCTCGGTATTGAACACCGTCAGCTCCGGCGCGTAGCGGTAGCCATCGGCGGTCAGGCGTACCTCGTCGTCCTGCGGTACCAGGGCCAGGCGGAAGTAGGTGCCGAGCAGGTCGGGGAAGGACAGTGCCAGTTCCAACGCATCGCGCAGGGTGCGGCTGGCGAGCATGCTGTAGCCGAGGATGCCGTAGGCCGAGACGTGCATGCGCAGGCCGAGGTAGAGACCCAGTGCCGGATCGTGATGGCAGCTCAGGGCGTTGGCGAAGACCCGCAGTTCCTGGGCGTGGGTGATGAGCTTGTGTGGAGTCAGCAGGTCCGCCTCGCCGATACCGCTACCCTCCAGAAGCCGCTGGCGCGCAATGCCTGCGTGGTGCAGCACCTCGGTGGCCAGTACCACGGTATGCAGGGTGGCTTGCTGGCGTTGTTCGGGAAGCAGGGACACGGCCATCGGTGCACCTTCGCGGATGAGCGATCGGTCTTGCGCTAACCTGACTCTAGCTTGCGGGCATTTTCCGTGCCGCCTTTAAGTTTGGCTTCAGTCCTGGCTGCGAAGCTGCGCGGCCGTTCCGAGATCACCGAGCCTTCCATGCGCCGCTTGCTCAATTCCCGTCGCCTGATCGCCGCCCTGCTATTGGTCGTGGTGGCGCTGTTGCTCTGGCTGGGGCAGGCGCTGCGCCTCTACGAGCGGGCCTGGTTCAGCATCGAGGAATGGCGTCATGCCGATGCCTGGCGCGGCAAGTCGCTGTGGCTGCCGGACTACCGGGTGGTGCTGGAGGCGCAGCCGATCGAGGGCCTGAGCGAAAACGTCTCGGCGCTGACCTTCGACCCCGACCGCAAGACCCTCTTCAGTGTGACCAACAAGCCGGCGCAGATCATCGAGCTGTCGCTGGAGGGCAAGGTCCTACGCAGGATCAGCCTGGCGGACTTCGGCGATACCGAAGCCATCGAGTACATCGGCAAGGACGCTTACGTGCTCAGCGATGAGTACCGACAGCGCCTGTTCCAGGTGAGCCTGCGTGAGGACACCACCCATCTTGAGGCCAGCCAGGCGCAGCAGTTGTCGCTGTCGCTGGGCGATCTCGGCAACCGGGGCTTCGAGGGGCTGGCCTATGACGCCGTGGGCAAGCGCCTGTTTGTCGCCAAGGAGAGCGACCCGGTGCGCATCTACGAGGTGCGCGGTTTCCCCCGGATGCAGGCTGGCGAGCCGTTCGCCGTGCATGTGGTGGACGACCTCAAGCACAACCGCAACCTGTTCCTCCGTGACCTTTCCAGCCTCCAGTACGATGCCCATAGCGGCCATCTGCTGGCGCTGTCGGACGAGTCGCGGCTGGTGCTGGAGCTGAGCGCCGACGGCGAGCCGATCAGCTCGCTGTCGCTGCGCAGCGGCATGCAGGGCCTGAGCCGCAGCGTGCCGCAGGCCGAGGGTGTGGCCCTGGATGACCAGGGCACGCTGTACCTGGTCAGCGAGCCCAACCTCTTCTACGTGTTCAAGAAGCGCGAAGCGGAGGCGCCCTGAAGGCCTCCGCTCCTGTTATTGCAGGACGACTGTTCCGGCGGCTCAGGCTTTGAGGACCTTCACGCCTTCGGCGGTACCGAGCAGCAGCAGGTCGGCCGGACGCGCGGCGAACAGGCCGTTGGTGACGACGCCGACGATGTTGTTGATCGCCTCTTCCAGGGCCACCGGGCTGTCGATGCGCAGGTTGTGCACGTCGAGGATGATGTTGCCGTTGTCGGTCAGCACACCCTCGCGATACACCGGATCGCCGCCCAGCTTCACCAGTTGGCGGGCCACATGGCTGCGCGCCATGGGGATGACTTCCACCGGCAGCGGGAAGGCGCCGAGGATCGGCACAAGCTTGCTGGCGTCGGCGATGCAGATGAACTCCTTGGCCACCGCGGCGACGATCTTCTCGCGGGTCAGCGCGGCGCCGCCGCCCTTGATCAGTTCCAGGCGCTCGTTGGTCTCGTCGGCGCCGTCCACGTAGAACTCCAGCTCGCTGACGGTGTTCAGGTCGTAGACCGGGATGCCGTGGCCCTTCAGGCGGGCGGCGGTGGCTTCGGAGCTGGCCACGGCGCCATCGAACTCGGCCTTGTGCTTGGCCAGCAGGTCGATGAAGAAGTTGGCGGTGGAGCCGGTGCCCACGCCCACGATGCTCTTGCTGTCGAGGTGCGGAAGAATGTGGTCGACGGCGGCTTGGGCCACTGCCTGCTTGAGCTGATCCTGGTTCATGGCGGACTGTCTTCTGGATGTTCGGCGCGCCGGGCGCCCGGGAAGGTACGAAGGGTCGAATTATAGCGGCCGCGGGGGCCTCGGTGTTGCGCCGCCGGGCAACTGTTATGGTGATCTGCGCGCGGATTGTTCGGTGGCCCGCCCGGCGCCGGCTGGAGTAGACTCGCAAATCCTCGAAAATGCCGCCGAATGTGCCCTTCCGATGCTCGAACAATACGTCAAGAAGATCCTCACCTCGCGTGTCTACGACGTTGCCGTGGAAACGCCCCTGCAGCCCGCCCGCCAGCTCTCCGAGCGCCTGGGCAACCAGATTCTGCTCAAGCGCGAAGACCTGCAGCCGGTGTTCTCCTTCAAGATTCGCGGCGCCTACAACAAGCTGGCGCAGCTGAGCCCGGAAGAACTCGCGCGCGGCGTCGTCACCGCATCCGCCGGCAACCATGCCCAGGGCGTGGCGCTGGCCGCCCGCGAGCTGGGCATCAAGGCCACCATCGTGATGCCGCGCACCACCCCGGAGCTGAAAGTGCAGGGCGTGCGCGCCCGTGGCGGCAAGGCCGTGCTGCACGGCGATGCCTTCCCCGAGGCGCTGGCGTACTCGCTGAAGCTGGTGGAAGAGAAGGGCTACGTCTACATCCACCCCTATGACGATCCGGAAGTGATCGCCGGCCAGGGCACCGTGGCGATGGAAATCCTCCGTCAGCATCCGGGGCGCCTGGACGCGATCTTCGTCCCGGTCGGCGGCGGCGGTCTGATCGCCGGCATCGCCGCCTACGTCAAATACCTGCGCCCGGACGTCAAGGTGATCGGCGTCGAGCCGGATGACTCCAACTGCCTGCAGGCCGCCATGGCCGCCGGCGAGCGCGTAGTGCTGGGGCAGGTCGGGCTGTTCGCCGACGGCGTCGCCGTGGCTCAGATCGGCCAGCACACCTTCGATCTGTGCAAGAACCATGTCGACGAAGTGATCACCGTCAGCACCGACGAGATCTGTGCGGCGATCAAGGATATCTACGACGATACCCGCTCGATCACCGAACCTGCTGGCGCGCTGGCAGTGGCGGGCATCAAGAAGTACGTGCAGCGCGAGAGCGCCAGCGGACAGACCCTGGTGGCCATCGACTCGGGCGCCAACATCAACTTCGACCGCCTGCGCCATGTGGCCGAGCGCGCCGAGCTGGGTGAGAAGCGCGAAGCGATCATCGCGGTGACCATCCCTGAGCGTCCGGGCAGCTTCAAGGCTTTCTGCGAGGCCATCGGCAAGCGCCAGATCACCGAGTTCAACTACCGCTACAACACCAACCAGGAAGCGCACATCTTCGTCGGCGTGCAGACCCATCCGGACAACGACCCGCGCGAGGCGCTGGTCGAGCAGCTGCGCGGTCAGGGCTTCCCGGTACTGGACCTGACCGACAACGAACTGGCCAAGCTGCACATCCGCCACATGGTCGGCGGCCACTCGCCGCGCGTCTCGGGCGAGCAGGTGTTCCGCTTCGAGTTCCCCGAGCGGCCCGGTGCGCTGTTCAACTTCCTCAACCGCCTGGGCGGGCGCTGGAACATCACCATGTTCCACTACCGCAACCACGGTGCGGCCGACGGCCGCGTGGTCGCCGGCCTGCAGGTGCCGGACGAGGAGAAGCACCTGGTGGCCGCGGCGCTGGAAGAGATCGGCTACCCCTACTGGGACGAAAGCGACAACCCGGCCTATCGCCTGTTCCTCGGCTGACGCCGGGGCGCAGGGCCGCCGCGGCGGGTGCTAGTCTTCGCTGAACACGGGATTGTTCACAGGAACGCATGACCATGGAAAGCTACCAGACCTTCCGAATCCTCCACGGTGTCGCGGCGGTGCTGCCGTTTCTCGCGATCATCGGCCTGGCCTGGTACGGCTGGCGCAGCTGGCGCGCCGGCGACGCCGGAAAGATCGCCACCGCGCTGCAGCGCATCGGCCTGGCCGGCTGGGTGCTGGTCGCCGGCAGCATCGCCAGCCTGCCGGTCACCGGCTGGCAGATGGTGCACGGCGCGGGCCTGCCGCTGGGGCAGACCTGGTTGCTGGGCAGCGCCTGCCTGCTGATCGTCGCCACCCTGTTCTGGCTGCTGTTCACCAGCCGCCTGTGGCGTATCCGTGGGTTGGCCCTGGCGGCCCAGGGTAGCGGCGAACCGATTGCCGTGCGCGCGGTGCGCGAGTGGAAGTTCGGCCTGGCCTTCTTCGTGCTCTCGCTGCTCTGCGTGATCGCCATTCTGGTGCTGATGATCGGCAAGCCGGTCTGATGCGCGCCTCGTGAGCTTCTTCCTGCTGCTCAAGACCCTGCACATCCTTTCCTCCACGCTGCTGTTCGGCACTGGCCTGGGCTCGGCCTACTACGCCTGGCGCGCGTGGCGCAGCGGTAGCCTGGAGGCGATCCGGGTCACCTTTCGCCATCTGGTCGCCGCCGACTGGCTGTTCATCGCCACCACGGCGGTGTTCCAGCCGCTGAGCGGCATGGCCATGGCGCATATCGCCGGCTGGCCGCTGGATTCGGGCTGGCTGCTGTGGAGCTTGTCGCTCTATGTGTTCGCTGGCGCCTGCTGGCTGCCGGTGGTCTGGCTGCAGATCCGCGTGCGGGACATGGCCGAGGCGGCGCACCGGGAAGGCGCGGCGCTATCGCCGCAAGCCTTCCTCTATATGCGCTGGTGGTTCGCCCTGGGCTGGCCGGCGTTCCTGGCCTTCCTGGCGATCTTCCACCTGATGGTGAACAAGACGTTCTGATGCACTCAGCCGCGCAGGCTGATCACCGGCCAGCCGCGTTCGAGGGCGGTGGCGCGCAGGGTGTCGTCCGGATCGACGGCGATCGGATTGGCGACCCTATCCAGCAGCGGCAGGTCGTTGCGCGAGTCGCTGTAGAAGTACGCGTCGTCTAGCTTCAGGCCGGTCTCCTCGAGCCAGCGGCTCAGGCGGGTCACCTTGCCGCCCTGGAAGCAGGGCACGTCGAAGGTCTGGCCGGTGTAGCGGCCATCGCGCATCTCGCACTCGGTGGCGATCAGGGTGTCCACGCCCAGGCGCTCGGCGATGGGGCCGGTAACGAAGCGGTTGGTGGCGGTGATGATCACCAGCTTGTCGCCGGCGGCGCGGTGCTCGGCCAGCAGCGCCTCGCCCTTGGCCAGGATGATCGGCTCGATGACTTCTGCCATGAACTGCTGATGCCAGATCGCCAGCTGTTCCAGGCTGTTGCGGCTCAGGATGGCCTGGGTGAAGGCCTGGTAGGCGAACACGTCCAGGGTGCCGGCCATGTAGTCGGCGTAGAAGGCGTCGTTGCGCGCCTGGTACTCGCCGGCGTCGACCAGGCCGCGCTGGCACAGCCATTCGCCCCAGCTGTGGTCGCTGTCACCGGCCAGGAGGGTATTGTCGAGATCGAAGAGGGCCAATCGCACGTCGAATTACCAATGGTTGCCTATGCTGAAAAGTCGCCTAGAGTAACGGCTTTTGCCGGCCCTGCACATGACGCCGCGCCTCGCGTTGCCGCTGTCACAAGCTTTATGGAACAATGCGGGCACACGCGATTTCGAGGATGTACCGCCGTGATCGATCCCGATGGTTTTCGCCCTAATGTCGGCATCATCCTTTCCAACGATGTCGGACAAGTATTGTGGGCACGGCGTATCAACCAGGAAGCCTGGCAATTTCCCCAGGGCGGCATCAACGCCCGCGAAACCCCTGAGGAAGCGCTGTTCCGCGAATTGAACGAAGAAGTCGGCCTGGAAGAACAGGACGTACGGATTCTTGCCTGTACCCGTGGCTGGCTGCGTTACCGCCTGCCGCAGCGCCTGGTGCGGACCAACAGCCAACCGCTGTGCATCGGGCAGAAACAGAAATGGTTCCTCCTGCGCCTGACCGGCGAGGAAAGCCGGGTGCGCATGGATGTCACCGGCAAACCGGAGTTCGACGGCTGGCGCTGGGTCAGCTACTGGTACCCGCTCGGCCAGGTCGTGACCTTCAAGCGCGAGGTCTACCGCCGGGCACTGAAGGAATTGGCACCGCGCCTGCTCGCGCGCGACTGATACGCAAGTTCAAGGAGTTAGACCCCGAGCCATGCTCAACACGCTGCGTAAGATTGTCCAGGAAGTGAACTCCGCCAAGGACCTCAAGGCGGCGCTGGGCATCATTGTGCAGCGGGTGAAGGAGGCCATGGGCACCCAGGTGTGCTCGGTCTACCTGCTGGACGCCGAGAGCAACCGCTTCGTGCTGATGGCCACCGAGGGCCTGAACAAGCGCTCGATCGGCAAGGTGAGCATGGCGCCCAACGAGGGCCTGGTCGGCCTGGTCGGCACCCGCGAGGAGCCGCTCAACCTCGAGAACGCCTCCGAACACCCCCGTTACCGCTACTTCGCCGAGACCGGCGAGGAACGCTACGCCTCCTTCCTCGGCGCGCCGATCATCCACCACCGTCGGGTGATGGGTGTCCTGGTGGTGCAGCAGAAGGAAAAGCGCCAGTTCGACGAAGGCGAGGAAGCCTTCCTCGTCACCATGAGCGCGCAGCTCGCCGGCGTGATCGCCCATGCCGAGGCGACCGGCTCGATCCGTGGCCTGGGCAAGCTCGGCAAGGGCATCAGCGAAGCCAAGTTCGTCGGTGTTCCCGGCGCACCCGGCGTGGCCGTGGGCAAGGCCGTGGTGGTGCTGCCGCCGGCCGATCTGGAAGTGGTCCCGGACAAGCCCATCGACGACGTCGAGGGCGAGGTCGAGCTGTTCAAGCAGGCCTTGGAATCGGTCCGTGAGGACATGCGCAACCTCTCCAGCAAGCTGGCCACCCAGCTGCGCAAGGAAGAGCGGGCGTTGTTCGACGTGTACCTGATGATGCTCGACGATGCCTCCATCGGCCAGGAGGTCAAACGCATCATCCGCACCGGCCAGTGGGCGCAGGGCGCCCTGCGCCAGGTGGTCATGGAGCACGTGCAGCGCTTCGAGCTGATGGACGACGCTTACCTGCGCGAACGCGCCTCGGATGTGAAGGACATCGGCCGCCGTATCCTCGCCTATTTGCAGGAAGAGCGTCAGCAGTCCCTGACCTACCCGGACCAGACCATCATCGTCAGCGAGGAGCTGTCGCCGGCCATGCTCGGCGAAGTGCCCGAGGGCAAGCTGGTGGGCTTGATCTCGGTACTCGGCTCGGGCAACTCCCACGTCGCCATTCTCGCCCGCGCCATGGGCATTCCCACGGTCATGGGCGCGGTAGACCTGCCGTATTCCAAGGTCGATGGCATCGACCTGATCGTTGACGGCTACCACGGTGAGATCTACACCAACCCCTCGCCGCAGTTGGTCAAGCAGTACGGCGAAGTGGTCGCCGAAGAAAAGGAACTGAGCAAGGGCCTGGCTGCGCTGCGCGAGCTGCCCTGCGAAACGCTGGACGGCCATCGCATGCCGCTGTGGGTCAACACCGGCCTGCTGGCGGACGTGGCGCGCGCCCAGGAGCGCGGAGCCGAAGGCGTTGGTCTGTACCGTACCGAAGTGCCGTTCATGATCAACGACCGCTTCCCCAGCGAGAAGGAACAGCTCGCCATCTACCGCGAGCAGCTTTCGGCCTTCCACCCGCTGCCGGTGACCATGCGCACCCTGGACATCGGCGGCGACAAGGCGCTGTCCTACTTCCCGATCAAGGAAGAGAACCCCTTCCTCGGCTGGCGCGGCATCCGCGTCACCCTCGACCACCCGGAAATCTTCCTGGTGCAGACCCGCGCCATGCTCAAGGCCAGTGAAGGCCTGGACAACCTGCGCATCCTGCTGCCGATGATCTCCGGCACCCACGAGCTGGAAGAGGCGCTGCACCTGATCCACCGTGCCTGGGGTGAAGTGCGCGACGAGGGCGTGGACATCCCCATGCCGCCGATCGGCATGATGGTCGAGATCCCGGCAGCGGTGTACCAGACCCGCGAACTGGCGCGCCAGGTGGACTTCCTCTCGGTCGGCTCCAACGACCTGACCCAGTACCTGCTGGCGGTGGACCGTAACAACCCGCGCGTCGCCGACCTCTACGACTACCTGCACCCGGCCGTGCTGCAGGCGCTGAAGAAGGTGGTCGACGACTCCCACGCCGAAGGCAAGCCGGTGAGCATCTGCGGCGAGATGGCCGGCGATCCGGCGGCCGCCGTGCTGCTGATGGCCATGGGCTTCGATTCTCTGTCGATGAACGCCACCAACTTGCCTAAAGTGAAATGGTTGCTGCGGCAGATGACCCTGTCCAAGTCCCGCGAGCTGCTCGGCCAGCTGATGACCTTCGACAACCCGCAGGTTATCCACAGCTCGCTGCACCTGGCGCTGCGCAACCTCGGCCTCGGCCGTGTGATCAACCCGGCGGCGACCATCCAGGCCTGACGCCGGGCCCAGATCCTCCCGAAAACCAGCGTGGCCGGGAGGCTCCAAGACGGCAGGGCCGGTCGCCGGCCAAGGCGAAGCTTATGGATGAGCTCGACGTCAGCCCCGGCAGGGACTCCCACGACAGTGCCCTGACCCTGCGCCTGGCGCTGGGGATCGTCAGCGATGGCATCTGGGACTGGCACATCCGCACCAATCACGTCAGCCGCACTCCGGGGTGGTACGCCATGCTCGGCTACGACACCGACAGCCTGCCGGAGAACGTCGCGACCTGGCATGAGGTGATCCACCCGGACGACTTCGAGCAGGTGATGAGCGGCTTCAATGCCTACATCGAAGGGCGCAGCGGACGGTACTTCGAGGAGTACCGCTGCCTTTGCCGCGATGGCAGTTACTTGTGGGTCAGCGATCACGGGCGATTCGTCGAGTTCGACGAGGCGGGGAAGGCGACCCGGATGATCGGCGCCCATCGCAATATCCACGAACGCAAGCTGGCCGAACTGGCCTTGCAGCAGAAGAACCTCGAACTGCAGCAGCTCAACCAGCGACTGGAAGCGCTGGTGGAGGCGCGCACCGAGGCGTTGCGTCGGGCCAACGAGGCGCTGGCCGAGCAGGCGGCGATGGCCCTGCGGCTATCGGAAATCGACCCGCTGACGCAGATCGCCAACCGCCGGCGCTTCGAGCAGCAGATGCATGCCGAATGGCAGCGCCTGCAGCGTCACGGTCACGCCTGCGCGCTGATGATGTTCGACCTCGACCATTTCAAGCGCGTCAACGACAGCCTGGGGCATCCGGCCGGCGACAGCGTGCTGGTGACCGTGGCGGAGGCGGTGCGGCGGCAGCTGCGCGAGGAGGACTGCTTCGCCCGCTGGGGTGGCGAGGAGTTCATTGTGCTGCTGCCGGAGACGGGCCGCGAGGCGGCGCGGGAGCTGGCCGAACGGCTGCGCCTGAGCCTGCGCTGCGCGGACACCTCACTGCCAGTGCGGCTGACCGCCAGCTTCGCGGTCACCGCGATGCACCCCGGCGAGGACCTGATGGCCCTGATGCGCCGGCTGGACGATGGTCTCTACCGCGCCAAGCAGCGGCGCGATTGCATCGTGGCCTGCTAGAGGCTCAGGCGGACCTCGCCCAGGCGGGCCCCGGCCGGACCGAAGCTGCGCTCCAGCAGTTCGCGGCGGCCATCCGCGTGGACGATCAGCGCGGTGCTGGCACGGGTGCCATAGTTCGCACTGGCGATGAACACGCTCGACAACAGCTTTTCGGTGGCCAGGCCTACGCCGGTTTCGGGCAGTTCGCCGTCGCTGGCCTGGCGTTCGTCGGCCAGCAGCGCGACGAGCGACCCGGCATCGGGCTGTTCCAGCTGCGTCTCCAGGGCTGAGCGGGCACTGAGCAGTTTCGGCCAGGGCGTATCCAGCGCGGCATTCGACAGGCCGTGTACACCCGGCGCCACCGCCGCCGGCGGGCCGACGCGCGGGTTGAAATAGCAGAGCTGTTCAGTGTCCCCGACCAGCAGGTTGAAGCCGCTATAGTCGCTGGCGCGCCGCGCGACCTGCTGCAGATACTCCAGCGGTGCCTGCCGGCCCTGCAGGAAGGTGGCGACCAGTTCACCGCGGGAGCGCGGCCCCAGCGGCTGGCCCGGGTCACGGACGTTGGTCAGGGCGGCGAAGCGGCCGCCGGGGGCGATGCCCATCCAGGTGCCGCCGGCTTCCAGGTCGCGGCCCGCGTACAGGCCGGGGAAATCCTCCCAGGCCGCCAGCGGCCGGGTAGGGCGGGCGTAGAACTCGTCGCGGTTGGCCGCGACGATCAGCGGCGTGGCGTGGTCGGGGCGCCAGGCGAAGACGATCAGGCACATGGGTCGAACTCCGTAGTATGCCGGCAGTCTATCAACTCCACCGATGTCTCGGAGTGGCTGGAGCGCCCAGGAGCCATCGGCTACCATGCCCGCTTTGTTTACGAAGGTTGCCCCATGGAGTTCCTGCTCTACCTGGTGCTGGGCGCCTGCGCTGGCGTACTGGCCGGCCTGTTCGGCGTTGGCGGCGGGCTGATCATCGTGCCGGTCCTGGTGTTCAGTTTCAGCGCCCACGGTTTTTCGGCCGATGTTCTGACGCAGATGGCGGTCGGTACTTCGCTGGCGACCATCATCTTTACCTCGGTGAACTCGATTCGGGAGCACCACCTCCGTGGCGCGGTGCGCTGGACGGTGTTTCTCTGGATGGCCGTCGGCATCGTGCTCGGCAGTGCCCTGGGGGCGCTCACCGCGTCGAAGATCCAGGGGCCGGTGTTGCAGAAGATCATCGGCGTCTTTGCCATCCTGGTGTCGATCCAGATGGCGCTGGGCCTGCAGCCCAAGGGCGGCCGCGAGTTGCCCGGCCGCTTCGGCCTCGGGGTCGCCGGCGGAGTGATCGGCTGGGCCTCGGCGATCTTTGGCATCGGCGGTGGTTCGCTGACCGTGCCTTTCCTGTCCTGGCGCGGCGTCTCCATGCAACAGGCGGTTGCGACTTCTTCGGCCTGCGGACTGCCGATTGCCATTGCCGGTGCGATATCGTTCATCGTCGTCGGCTGGCACAACCCCCGGCTGCCGGAGATGAGCATTGGCTTCGTCTACCTGCCGGCACTGGTGGGCATTGCCTTGACCAGCATGTTCTTTGCCCGCATCGGGGCGCGCCTGGCACATCGCCTGCCGGCAAAAGTCCTGAAGCGTTTGTTTGCCCTGCTGCTGTTCTGCGTGGGCTTGAGTTTCCTGATCTGAGTTCCTGCTAGGAGAAGCGGATGCTGCCTTATCCACAGATCGACCCGGTTGCCGTATCGCTCGGGCCGCTGAAAATCCACTGGTACGGCCTGATGTACCTGATCGGCATCGGCGGCGCCTGGCTGCTGGCCTCGCGCAAGCTCCACGAGTTCGACCCGACCTGGACCAAGGAGAAACTCTCCGACCTGGTGTTCTGGGTGGCCTGTGGCGTGGTGCTGGGTGGACGCCTGGGCTACGTGCTGTTCTACAACCTGGAAGAGTACATCGCCAATCCGACGCTGATCTTCGAGGTCTGGAAGGGAGGCATGTCGTTCCACGGCGGCCTGATCGGCGTGATGCTGGCAACCTGGTGGTTCGGCAAGCGCAACAACAAGAGCTTCTTCCAGCTGATGGACCTGATCGCGCCGCTGGTGCCGATCGGCCTTGGCGCCGGGCGTATCGGCAACTTCATCAACGGCGAGCTGTGGGGCAAGGTGACCGACGTGCCCTGGGCGATGATCTTCCCCACCGGCGGTCCGGAGCCGCGGCACCCGTCACAGCTGTACCAGTTCGCCCTGGAAGGCGTGGCGCTGTTCGTCGTCCTCTGGCTGTTCACCCGCAAGCCGCGCCCGACCGCCTCGGTCTCCGGCCTGTTCGTGCTCTGCTACGGCATCTTCCGCTTCATCGTCGAGTTCGTCCGCGTGCCGGACGCCCAGCTGGGCTATCTGGCCTGGGGCTGGCTGACCATGGGCCAGGTGCTGTGCGTGCCGATGGTCCTGGGCGGCATCGGACTGATGGTCTGGGCCTACCGCCGTACGCCGGCGCAGCCAGCGGCGAATTGAGTTTCGCTTGAATGAAAAAAGCCGCCCTCGGGCGGCTTTTTGCTTTTCGTGGGTGCCGTTACAGCAGTCCGCGCACTTCGTCACGCAGCCGGGGACGGCGCTCGTTCACCAGGTAGTCGGCGCGCGACCGGGCCATGGCATCGGCCAGGTCTGGATGGGTGGGCACCCAGAAGTCTCCGGCGGCGATGCCGTCGAGAATGATCTCGCCCGCCTGCATGGGCGACAGGCCGTGGGTGCTCAGCATGTCGGCCATGATCGAGCGGTGCTTGCCGGACAGCTCGCCTTCCTCGCCCATCACCGCATCGGTGAAGATCCGGCTCGCGACGGGGCCGGGCAGCACGCAGGACACGCTGATCGGCGCGCCGATCAGTTCCATCTCCAGGGCGAGGCATTCGCTGAACGACAGCACGGCGTGCTTGCTGACCATGTAGGAGGTCTGGATCGGCATCATGCCCAGCGAGCCGACCGAGCCGACATTGGCGATCCAGGCGCGCTTGCCGGCCGCGATCATGCGCGGGGCGAAGGCGCGCACCGACTGGATGACGCCGAGGACGTTGATCGCCAGCGTCTTTTCCCAGGTGGCGGCGGGGATTTCCCAGGCGTAGCCGAGCATCTCGATACCGGCGTTGTTGACCAGCAGGGTCACCTCGCCGAAGGCCTCGTAGCTGCGCTGCGCCAAGCGATCGAGCTGCGCGGCGTCGGACACGTCGGTCGCCACCGCCAGCGCTTCGCCGCCCTCGGCGCGGATGTCGGCGGCAACCGCTTCGGCGCGATCACCGGCTATATCGGCCACGACCACCTTCATGCCGCGTGACGCGGCGATCCGCGCGATCGCTTCACCGATGCCACTGCCCGCGCCAGTGATGACGGCCACGCCGCCGGCCATGATGTTTTCGCTCATGCAGTCCTCTTCTTCTCGTGTCTCAATTGCGGGTTCAAGTGGCGGATAGTCCGCCCCGTTATGGCACAACGCTCGGGTGCCGGCACGCATTTGCCCTTGGCGGATGGCCTATTCGCCGAACGGATTCACCGCCGGGTGCGACCAGGCCGGGATCTGTGCCGGTGGCAGCGGCGTGGCGCCGTCCAGGTCCAGCACCGCCAGCTTGTGCGCCGCCGGGAAGTGCATCGAATGGGCGAGCAGGCCCGAGCGCTCGGCGGCCGGCAGGTGGCACATCTCGACGACGGTATGCGCCAGATAGGCGACGTTTTCGCCGGGATAGTCATCCGGGATGTAGCGGGCCGCGCCGGGGGTGAGGATGGCGGTGGACGGCGCGACCATGTTGACGGCGATGTTCGACGCCAGCAGTTCGGCTGCCGCCCCCTGGGTGAATCTGTTCATCGCCGCCTTGGCGGTGGCGTAGACGGTCGACCCGACGTCGGTGTCGAACACGCTGTAGGGCTTGATCGGTGGCTGCGCGGTGACCGAGCCGATATTGACGATCCAGCCGGCACCACGGGCTCTCATCTGCGGGATGACTGCCTGGGTCAGGATGAAGGGCGCGCGCAGGTAGTGAGTCAGCGTGCGGTCGAACAAGTCGAGCGGCATGCTTTCCAGCGGCACGTATTCGGCGAGACCTGCATTGTTCACGAGGATGTCGATCGGCCCGACGGCCTTCGTCACCGTCTCGATCAGTCGTTCGCATTCCTCCTGCCGTTCCAGGTCGCAGGCGATCGGAATGGCCCGGCCGCCCTTCGCTTCGATCAGTTCGACAGTTTCCCGCAGCGTGCCGGGGTTGCCGGCGGAGGCGTCCACGCTGCGCGCGGTCACCACCACGGTGGCGCCTTCCGCTGCCAGCCGCTGGGCGATAGCGCGCCCGATTCCCCGGCTCGATCCCGTCACCAGTGCCGTCCTGCCCGCCAATCGCTTCGCCGCCATCCGTCCATCCTCGCTGTGCATGAAGGTGTCAGTAGCGGGCACTATCGAGCGCGCCTCCTGCATTGCAAAGGACACAAGCGCGCAATATCGTAGGACAGTTTCGATCACTCGCGTGCTGACGACGCGACTCCGACTTCGCTGCGGCGGTACCGATGGACGGCTCCGATCTCACTGAAGGGCTGCTGGCGCAACTGGCCAACGCCCTGGCCTGCTTCGATTCCCCGGAAGTGACTGCGGGTGAGTTGGAGGGGCACTCCTGGCAGGACCCTGCTGCCTTTGCGCGCATGTTCAGCGACCGGATGGATGCGCTCGAACGCCTGTGCTGCGCGCGCGACAGCGCCCCTATCTTTGCCAACCTGGCCGGCGAAATGCTCTGCCACGCGGTCATCAACTGCCCGGATATCGGTGCGGTGCTCGAACGCAGTCATCGCTTCAGCATCATGTTCGTCGGGGCCTCCCGCTCCAGCCGGCTGGAGCGGGAGGGTGAACGGGTGCGGTTCAGCATGGCGTCGCGCTATGCGACCCGCGACGATGCCGCGCTGCTCAGCGACCTGATCGGCCTCCACTATTACCTTTCGCTGCTGGCCTGGCTGAGCGGCCAGCGCCTCGCCCTGCGTGGTGTGGAGCTGGTCTATGGTCGTCCGCAACGCTCGAACCGGCTGCTCGAACTGTTCGGTGCACCGGTGCAGTTCGATCAGCCGCGCAACGCGCTGCTGCTCGATGAGGCCATGCTCGCCCGGCCGGTGGTGCGGACGCCTGCGGAGCTGGCGGCGATCCTCGACTGTTTTCCCTACAACTTCATCATCGAGACGCTGGACGAGCACGGGCTGCCGGCGCAGGTGAAGCTGTTGCTGGACCATGCGTTGCGCCAGGGCAGGCGCTTGCCGTCGGCGGTGACCATCGCCGATATCCTGCACATGAGCGAGGCCACGTTGCGCCGCCAGTTGCGCGCGCATGGCACCCGTTATATGCAGTTGCGTGCCTCGTCCCTGCAGGAATCCGCGGAGCGGCTCATGCAGGACGGCGGCGCGTCGATCGCTTCGGTGGCGCAGCGCCTGGGCTTTTCCGATGATCGTGCATTCCGCCGTGCCTTCAAGGGTTGGACCGGCCTGAGGCCGTCGGCCTCGCCAGCTCGCGGCGGTGCTACTTCTGCTCGCTCTGCGGAGTGACCCGCAGGACTTCCTCGATGGTGGTCAGCCCGGCGGCGACCTTCTGCGCGCCGGACAGGCGCAGGCTGCGCATGCCTTCCTTGAAGGCCTGGCGGCGCAGCGGGATGAGGTCGGTGTCCGCGCTGATCTGCTCCTTCACGGTTTCGCTCAGCAGCATGATCTCGTAGACCCCGGCACGACCACGGTAGCCGGTGTCGCGGCACTCCAGGCAGCCGACGGCGCGATGGGCGCCGGTCGGCAGCGGTGCGTTCCAGGGGCGGGTCAGTTCCTGCCAGTCCGCCTCGTCCAGCTCCATCGGTTCCTTGCAGTGCGGGCACAGGGTGCGGACCAGGCGCTGGGCCATGACGCCAAGCACGGTGGCGCGGATCAGGTAGTAGGGCACGCCCAGCTCCAGCAGGCGGGTGACAGCGGTGGGCGAGTCGTTGGTGTGCAGAGTGGAGAGCACCAGGTGACCGGTGAGCGCTGCCTGGATCGCCATCTCGGCGGTTTCCAGGTCGCGGATCTCACCGACCATGATGATGTCCGGGTCCTGACGCAGCAGGGCGCGCACGCCGCTGGCGAAGGTCAGCTCGATGTTGTGCTGTACCTGCATCTGGTTGAACGAGGGCTCGATCATCTCGATCGGGTCCTCGATGGTGCAGACGTTCACTTCATCAGTCGCAAGCTGCTTGAGCGTGGTATAGAGCGTGGTGGTCTTGCCCGAGCCGGTCGGCCCGGTGACCAGGATGATGCCGTTGGGCTGGCTGGTCATGCTCTGCCAGCGGCGCAGGTCGTCCGGTGAGAAGCCGAGCTGGTCGAAGGTCTTGAGCAGCACCTCGGGGTCGAAGATCCGCATCACCATCTTCTCGCCGAAGGCCGTGGGCAGTGTCGACAGGCGCAGTTCCACCTCGGCGCCGTCCGGGGTCTTGGTCTTCACCCGGCCGTCCTGCGGCTTGCGCTTCTCGGCGACGTTCATCCGGCCCAGGGATTTCAGGCGGCTGACCACCGCCATGGCGACCTGTGGAGGGAACTGGTAGACGTTGTGCAGCACGCCGTCGATGCGGAAGCGCACCGTGCCCTGGTCGCGGCGCGGCTCGATGTGGATATCGCTGGCGCGCTGCTGGAAGGCGTACTGGAACAGCCAGTCGACGATGGTGACGATGTGCGCGTCGTTGGCATCGGGCTCCTGGTCCGCGGCGCCCAGGTTGAGCAACTGTTCGAAGTTGCCCACGCCGCTGATCTTCTGGTCCTTGGCGGTGGCGCCGCTGACGGACTTGGCCAGCCGGTAGAACTCCACGGTGAAGCGCTGGATGTCGGCGGGGCTTGCGACCACGCGCTTGATCGGCCGCTTGAGGACGTGGATGAGATTGCTCTCCCAGGCCTGCACGAAGGGCTGTGCGCTGGCGATGGTCACCTCGTCCGGCGCTACGGCCACCGCGAGGATCTGGTGGCGCTGGGCGAAGGCGTAGGACATCAGCGGGGTGACCGCGGCGACGTCGATCTTCAGCGGGTCGATGCGCAGGTAGGGTTGCCCGGAATGTTCCGCCAGCCAGTGCACCAGGGCGTCGAGGTCGAGCTTGCGCCCGCTGCGTTGACGGTCCTCGATCTGCTGCGCGGCGAGGAATTCCAGCGGGTGCTGCTGGTTCTTCACCGCGCTGCGGCGGATGGCCATGCACTGCTCGGCGTCATCCTGGGCCACGCGACCCTGGCTCACCAGTTCGCGCAGAATGTCGCCCAGATCGAGCATGCGGTCCTGGGCGGATGGAGCAAAGGCGGACATACGGACTCCCTTCGTGTGGGGCGGGCTTGTGGTCAGCCCGCCGCGATGCCGGGCCAGCTTATTTCAAAAGGGCCTTCCACGGCTTGAGGGTGAGCACAGTATGGGCCTGGGCCGCCAGGGCTTCCAGGCGACCTTCGGCCTCCGGGCTGGCCAGCAGTTCTTCCAGCTTGGCCAGCTCGCCGTACAGGCGATCGACCTCCGGCAGTTCCAGCACGCCACGCGCCGGGCGCAGCCAGACCAGCATGCGTTGCAGGCGCGGCAGCTGGTCGGCGAGCACCTCGGGTTGTTGCAGGGCGCGTTGCAGGGGCATGGCCTGGGCCTCTTCGGCCAAGGTGCGCTGCAGCCACTTGCCGACGGCCGCACCGCCCAGGCGATTGGCGCGCTCGTTGCGCTCGGCGGTCCAGGACTTGGCCAGCAGCCAGCGCGAGGCGCCCAGGGAGAACTGGCCCCAGCGGGTGTTGGCCAGCTCCTCGCGGAAGGCGTCCGGCATCTGCTGGCGCACGGCTTCGTCATTGCGACCCTGTTCGATGCGCGGCAGCCAGTCGGCGATCAGTGCATCGAGGGCGGCGCGCAGCTCACGAGTGGTGGCGCGCGGTACGGCCTGGCCGAGGCTGCCGAGCAGGGCGCGCAGGTCCATCAGCTGGTGCAGCCAGTCTTCCAGCAGACGCCAGTGGCCGTTGAAGCGGTATTGCTCGGCCAGGCGCTGGCTGCTGCCCAGCAGCGCCCAGGAGAGCGCGGCGAAGGCGCCGTCGAGCGGGGTCTCCGCCAGCAGCTTCTGGGTGTCGGGCTGGATGCTGTAGCTGGCCGGGTCGAACAGCCGGTAACCGCGCTCGGCCTTGCTGATGTCACAGGGCATCAGCGGCAGGTCGGCGGCCAGCTCGATTGCCAGCTCCAGCAGCGCCGCGGGTTCGCCCTGGCGCAGTTCCAGTTCCAGCTCGCAGATTTCCTCTTCCTGTTTGCCGGCGATCACCTTGCCCAGGTCCAGCGCGGCCTCGATGACTACCTTGGTCTTGCCGCGGCCCCAGGCGATCTCGGCGCGCTGGCGGGTGAAGTCGGTGCTGAAGATCGGCTTGAGGGTCTTCTTGTCCAGATCGGCCAGGGCGACCGGCCAGCACTGGTCATCGAGCTTCTTCAGGTCGAGCTTGTTCTTCTCCAGGTACCAGTCCCACTCGTTGCGCTCGGACAGCCCGGCGACGCTCTGGCCGCGGGTCTTCAGGGTCTGGATGAATTGCTCGCCGTCGCGGCGCATGCGCAGGGCGACGCGGGCGCGGGCCAGGTCGCGGGCCGGCGTGTCGTAGTACTGGTTGAACAGCTCGCGGAGTTCCCAGCCGGACTTGTTGCGCTTCTTCAGCGCGGGGTGGTCGCGCAGGGCTTCGAGGGTCTCGCGGCTGGCGCGCAGTTTGATTTCGGTTTCTTTCTGCATGGCGGTGTCCGGGTCAGGGCGGTTGCGCCCGTCCGGCGAAAGCCTTGGGACGGGAGCGAAAAAAGACATCAAAGGTGTGCAGTTTACAGGTAGTTCGGCATGCCTGCCGGGCGGCGCGAGGTTTTACCGCAGGCTGGCTTGGTTCATAGTGGGGAGAAAGTCTTCGGAGAACGCCATGTCGTTGCCGCCCCTGAAACAACGCTTCGCCGAGCTGCTCGCGCTGCCGTCGGTGAGTTGCACCCAGCCCGCGCTGGACCAGTCGAACCGGCCGGTGATCGAGCGGCTGGCCGGCTGGCTGGACGACCTGGGTTTCGCCTGCCAGCTGCAGGAAGTCTCGCCGGGCAAGCTCAACTTGATCGCCGTGCTGGGCAGTGGCCCCGGCGGCCTGGTGCTGGCCGGGCATACCGACACCGTGCCCTACGACGAGGCCCTGTGGAGCAGTGATCCGCTGCGCCTGGACGAGCGCGACGGTCGCTGGTTCGGCCTGGGTTCCTGCGACATGAAGGGCTTCTTCGCGCTGGCCATCGAGGCGTTGCTGCCTCTGCTGGACCAGCCCCTGAAGCAACCGCTGATCCTGCTCGCCACCTGCGACGAGGAAAGCTCCATGGCCGGCGCCCGCGCGCTGGCCGCTGCGGGACAGCCGCTGGGGCGCGCGGCGGTGATCGGCGAGCCGACCGGCCTGAAGCCGATCCGCCTGCACAAGGGCGTGATGATGGAGCGCATCGATATCGTCGGTCAGAGCGGTCACTCCTCCGACCCGCGTCTGGGTCACAGCGCGCTGGAGGCCATGCATGCGGCCATCGGCGAGCTGCTGGTGCTGCGTGGCGAATGGCAGCGCGAATTCGCCAATCCGCAGTTCAGCGTGCCTCAGCCGACGCTCAACCTCGGCTGCATCCACGGCGGCGACAACCCCAACCGCATCTGCGGCCAGTGCGCCCTGGAGTTCGACCTGCGCCCGCTGCCCGGCATGCAGCCGGAGGTGCTGCGCCAGGCCATCCGCGAGCGCCTGCGGCCGGTCGCCGAGCGCCATGCGGTGCGGCTCGACTATCGCCCGTTGTTCCCCGCCGTGCCGCCCTTCGAGGAGGCGGCCGATAGCGAGCTGGTGCGTATCGCCGAAAGTCTGACCGGGCATTCGGCGGAAGCGGTAGCCTTCGGCACCGAAGCACCGTATCTTCAGCAGCTCGGCTGCCAGACCCTGGTGCTGGGCCCCGGCGACATCGCCTGCGCCCACCAGCCTGACGAGCACCTTGCCCTCGACCGAATCGAGCCGACCGTGCAATTGCTGCGCGGCCTGATCCGTCACTATTGTCTGTAAAGCTTGCCTGAATGGAGCCCGGCTCACGGGCCCGACCTATCCAAGAGGAGAAACCTGTCGATGTACATGCGACGACGATAACCGCGCCGCCCCTGGCCGAGCTCCGGCCGCATCCGACAGATTTCCGCCCACTCGAACGACAGGCTTTTCAAGCAATGCACGACTACGTCAACTGGCTGCGCCACGCCTCGCCCTACATCAACTCGCACCGGGACTGCACCTTCGTGGTGATGCTCCCCGGCGAGGGTGTCGAAGACCCCAATTTCGGCAATATCGTCCACGACCTGGTCCTGCTGCACAGCCTCGGCGTGCGCCTGGTCCTGGTGCATGGCTCGCGCCCGCAGATCGAGGCGCGCCTGGCTTCTCGCGGGCTGGCGCCGCGCTTCCACCACGGGCTGCGGGTGACCGACGTGCCGACCCTGGAGTGCGTGATCGACGCGGTGGGCAACCTGCGCATCGCCATCGAGGCGCGTCTGTCCATGGACATGGCCGCCTCGCCCATGCAGGGCTCGCGCCTGCGGGTGACCGCCGGCAACTTCGTCACCGCGCGGCCGATCGGCGTGGTCGAGGGTATCGATTACCACCACACCGGCGAAGTCCGCCGGATCGACCGCAAGGGCATCAACCGCCAGCTCGACGAGCGCAGCATCGTGCTGCTCTCGCCGCTGGGCTACTCGCCCACCGGGGAGATCTTCAACCTCGCCTGCGAAGACGTGGCCATGCAGGCCGCCATCGAGCTGGATGCCGACAAGCTGATCCTCTACGGAGCCGAGCGCGGCCTGCTGGACGGCAATGGCAAGCTGGTGCGCGAACTGCGCCCGCAGCAGGTGCCGGCGCACCTGGAGCGCCTCGGCGCGAGCTACCAGGGCGAGCTGCTCGATGCCGCCGCCCAGGCCTGCCGGGCCGGCGTGCGGCGCAGCCACATCGTCAGCTTCACCGAAGACGGCTCGCTGCTCAGCGAACTCTTCACCCGCACCGGCAACGGCACCCTGGTCGCCCAGGAGCAGTTCGAACAGCTGCGCGAGGCGGGCATCGAGGACGTCGGCGGCCTGCTGGAACTGATCCGCCCGCTGGAAGAGCAGGGTATCCTGGTGCGCCGCTCCCGCGAGGTACTGGAGCGCGAGATCGAGCAATTCAGCATCGTCGAGCGCGAAGGCCTGATCATCGCCTGCGCGGCGCTCTATCCCATTGCCGACTCCGATGCCGGCGAGCTGGCGTGCCTGGCGGTGAACCCGGAGTATCGTCACGGCGGACGCGGCGACGACCTGCTGGAGCGCATCGAGCAGCGCGCGCGCAATCTTGGCCTGAAGACCCTCTACGTACTCACCACGCGCACCGCCCACTGGTTCCGCGAGCGCGGCTTCCAGCCCAGCAGCGTCGACCGGCTGCCGACGGCGCGCGCCTCGCTGTACAACTACCAGCGCAACTCGCAGGTCTTCGAGAAGAGCCTGTAAGGCGCTTTTCGCTGGAGCGAGCTTGTGACCCACAGGGATGTGGGGAATGCCGTTATCCGTAGGGAATGGATTCGGCCTCGCGAACCAATCCCGCAGCGGGCCCATTCGCGAGCAAGCTCGCTCCTACAGGACGCTGTGGTGTGGGCATGAAAAAGAGGCCCTCGGGCCTCTTTTTCGTTCTGCCTGGCTGCGCACTCAGACGCTGAGCAGCCCCAGGATGCTCGCCTGGTAGGCCGCGACGAAGGTGTCGAAGTCACCTTCGGGCTGCGCTTCCAGATCCGCCTGTTCCTGCAGCGATTGGCTGGCCATGTCCTCGAAGCGTGCCTGTTCCTCGGCGGTCAGCGACTGCGCGCGCAGGGTCGCGGCGTGCTGGCGGCTGTAGCGCAGGGCGAAGGCTTCGAAGCTCTCTCCGCGTTCGCGCATTTCCGCCAGGACCTTGGCCGAAGGCGTCAGGTTGGCGTCGGCGAGCTTGGCACGCTGCTCGTCCAGGCTCTGGGCGTGCAGACTGCCGCCACGGGCGCGGTCGAGCAGTTCGATGATTGGCGCGATGGCGTCGAGCAGGCCATTGGCCCAGTCCTTCATCTCCACCTGCTGGCCGCCGCGCTCCAGTTTCAGGCCAGGGCGACGACCCTCCTTGACGACCTTGAGGAAGTTGCTGGTGGCCGCGCCGCACTCGCAGCCGCCCAGCGGCGGGCTGTCGGAGAGTGCGCAGAAGAGCAGGAAGGCGTCGAGGAAGCGCGCCTCGGGGAGATCGATGCCCAGCGGCAGGAAGGGGTTGATGTCCAGGCAGCGCGCTTCGACGTACTGCACGCCACGGGCCATCAGCGCCTGGATCGGGCGCTCGCCGGTGTAGGTAACGCGTTTCGGACGGATGCTCGAGTAGTACTCGTTCTCGATCTGCAGGATGTTGGTGTTGAGTTGCACCCACTCGCCATCGACCTTGGTGCCGACCTTCTCGTACGGCGCATAGGGCGTGCTCACCGCGCGGCGCAGGCTGTCGATGTAGCTGTCGAGGTCGTTGTAGCAGGGCGTGAGGCCTGCCTGGGCGTTGTTCTGGTAGCCCAGGTCGCTCATCCGCAGGCTGGTGGCGTAGGGCAGGTAGAGGGTGTGTTCGTCGAACGACTCCAGGCCATGCGGGCGGCCGCGCAGAAAGCCGGCGTCCAGGGCCGGTGAGGCGCCGAACAGGTACATCAGCAGCCAGCTGTAGCGGCGGAAGTTGCGGATCATCGCGATGTAGCGGTGGGACTGGTAGTCACGCGCGCTCTTCTCGCTGCCTTCTTCCTGGCGCAGCAGTTCCCACAGCCCTTCGGGCAGGGAGAAGTTGTAGTGGATGCCGGCGATGCACTGCATGGTCTTGCCGTAGCGCAGGGCCAGGCCCTTGCGGTAGACGTACTTCAGGCGGCCGATGTGGGAGCTGCCGTAGCGGGCGATCGGGATGGTCTCTTCATCCGGCAGCTCGCAGGGCATGGACGGGCTCCACAGGTATTCGCCGTCGAGCTTCTCGTAGGCGAAGCGGTGGATTTCGCCCAGTTCGTCGAGGGTCTGCTCGACGCTGCTGGCGGTCGGGGTGATGAATTCCAGCAGCGATTCGGAGTAGTCGGTGGTGATCTGCGGGTTGGTCAGGGCCGAGCCCAGGGCGCGCGGATGCGGGGTCAGCGCCAGCTTGCCTTGCTCGTCGACGCGCAGGCATTCGCGCTCGATACCGTGCAGGCACTGGGTGAGCAGGGACAGGTTGGCAGCATCGCCGAGCAGAGCCAGGCGGCGGGAGAGTTGGTCGCTCAAGTTGGAAGTCCTTCACACGGCAGTCGCCCCACTATGGGGGTGGACTGAGCGGTCTACAAGGGGAGAACACTACCGGCGTGGTCGCCTGGCTTGCATCGAGCCTACTTACAATCTGCTGCGCGTCGGCAGGGCTGCGATAAAAACAGGCTCTTGAGGCTGTACGCCGGCGCCCATGGTTCCTGGGGCCGGCGTACAGCATAGGTCAGATGGCGCGGCGCTATTTACAGCTGGGCGAAGGTGCCTTGTCCCTTGGCGACGAGCTTGTCGCCCTGGTGGATGTCGGCCTCCACCACCAGCGAGCGGCGCCCGGCGTGCAGGACCTTGGCCACACAGCGCACTTCGCCCTCGGCGACCGCGCGGATGTAGTTGATCTTGCACTCCAGGGTGACGCTCTGCCGGTCGAAACCATGGGCGCTGGAGCAGGCCAGGCCCATGGCAACGTCCATCAGCGAGAACAGCGCGCCGCCGTGCATCATGTTGCCGCGGTTGCGCAGGTGATCACCCATATTCAGGCTCACCTCGGCCACGCCGTCGCCGATACTGACCGGCTCGAGGCCGACCATATCGCTGAACGCACTGATCAGCGTGTCGCGGCTGGGCATCTCGCTCATGGACCTTCCTTACTTCTTCTTCAGTTGCTTGGCGTTGGCGAACAGCGAGGCCATGGCGTTGTTCGCCGGGGCCTTCTCCTGCTGGCGCGGTGCTGCGCTGCGCTCGCCGCGCGGCGCGCCGTTGCCGGGACGGCCACCGCCACGCGGGCCGTCGACCTTCTCGCCGGGGGTGTCGCTCATGCGCATGGACAGGCCGACGCGGTTGCGCGGGATGTCCACTTCCATGACCTTCACCTTGACGATGTCACCGGCCTTGACCACTTCGTACGGGTCCTTGACGAACTTCTCCGACAGCGCGGAAATGTGCACCAGGCCGTCCTGGTGGACGCCGATGTCGACGAAGGCGCCGAAGTTGGTAACGTTGGTCACCACGCCTTCGAGCACCATGCCCGGTGTCAGGTCCTTCAGGCTCTCGACGCCTTCCTGGAACTCGGCGGTCTTGAACTCCGGACGCGGGTCGCGGCCGGGCTTGTCCAGTTCCTTGAGGATGTCGGTGACGGTGGGCAGGCCGAACTGCTCGTCGGTGAACTTCTTCGGGTCCAGGCGCTTCAAGAACCCCGAGTCTCCGACCAGCGAGCGCACGTCGCGACCGGTGTCGGCGGCGATGCGCTGCACCAGCGGGTAGGTTTCCGGGTGCACCGCGGAGGCGTCCAGCGGGTTGTCGCCGTTCATCACGCGGAGGAAGCCGGCGGCCTGCTCGAAGGTCTTGTCGCCCAGGCGGCTGACCTTGCGCAGGTCGTCGCGGGTGCGGAACGCGCCGTTGGCGTCACGGTGCGCAACGATGTTCTGCGCCAGGGTGCTGTTCAGGCCGGAGATGCGCGCCAGCAGGGCGGCGGAGGCGGTGTTCACGTCCACGCCCACGGCGTTCACGCAGTCTTCCACCACCGCGTCCAGGCTGCGCGCGAGCTGCAGCTGGGACACGTCGTGCTGGTACTGGCCGACGCCGATGGATTTCGGCTCGATCTTCACCAGTTCGGCCAGCGGGTCCTGCAGGCGACGGGCGATGGACACGGCGCCACGCAGCGATACGTCCAGCTCCGGGAATTCCCTGGCGGCCAGTTCCGACGCCGAGTACACCGAAGCGCCGGCCTCGCTGACCATGATCTTGGTGCACTTGAGCGCAGGGTATTTCTTGATCAGCTCGGCGGCCAGCTTGTCGGTCTCGCGGCTGGCGGTGCCGTTGCCGATGGCGATCAGCTCCACCTGGTGCTTGGCGCACAGCGCGGCGAGCACGGCGATGGTCTGGTCCCACTGGTTCTTCGGCACGTGCGGGTAGACGGTGGCGGTGTCCAGCAGCTTGCCGGTGGCATCGACCACGGCGACCTTCACGCCGGTGCGCAGGCCCGGGTCCAGACCCAGGGTGGCGCGCGGGCCGGCCGGGGCGGCCAGCAGCAGGTCATGCAGGTTGCGCGCGAAGACGTTGATCGCTTCGGCGTCGGCGCCGTCGCGCAGCTCGCCCAGCAGGTCGGTTTCCAGGTGGGTGTAGAGCTTGACCTTCCAGGTCCAGCGCACCACTTCGGACAGCCACTTGTCGGCGGCGCGGCCCTGGTTGGAAACGCCGAAGCGCTCGCCGATCATGATCTCGCACGGGTGCGAGGTGCCCGGCAGTTCTTCGCCGACCTTCAGCGCAACGCTGAGGATGCCTTCGTTGCGGCCACGGAAGATCGCCAGGGCGCGGTGCGACGGGGCGCTTTTGAGCGGCTCGTCGTGCTCGAAGTAGTCGCTGAACTTGGCCCCTTCGGTTTCCTTGCCCGGCACCATGCGCGCGGTGAGGGTGGCGTTGTCCTTGAGGAAGCCGCGCAGGCGGTCCAGCAGGGTGGCGTCCTCGGCGAAGCGCTCCATGAGGATGTACTTGGCGCCTTCGAGCACGGCGCGGGTGTCGGCGAAGCCTTTCTCGGCATCGACGAAACGTGCGGCTTCGGTTTCCGGCGTCAGGCTCGGATCGTTGAAGAGTGCGTCGGCCAGCTCGCCCAGGCCGGCTTCCAGGGCGATCTGGCCCTTGGTGCGGCGCTTCTGCTTATAGGGCAGGTAGAGGTCTTCGAGGCGGGTCTTGGTATCGGCGAGCTTGATCTCGCGGGCCAGCTCCGGGGTCAGCTTGCCCTGTTCCTCGATGCTGGCGAGGATCGCGCCACGGCGGTCTTCCAGCTCGCGCAGGTAACGCAGGCGTTCTTCGAGCATGCGCAGCTGGGTGTCGTCCAGGCTGCCGGTGACTTCTTTCCGGTAACGGGCGATGAAGGGGACGGTGGAGCCTTCATCGAGCAATGCGACGGCAGCGGCGACTTGCTGCGGTTGAACGCGGCCGGAGGGCAGTGCGGAAAGCTCTTCGGCGATACGGGTGTTGATGCTGTCCATGAATCCACCTGACAAGACAATCGAAAACGGGGCACATGATCTGCTGCGCGTCGGCATAACTGCGTTGAGGCCAGCAGAGAAATGCTCGTTGACTGCAGTCAACTCTGCTTTCTCAGTCGCCCTCGCCTTGTTCTGCGCTAGCTCGCAAGATCATGAACAGGCACATAAAAGAGCATCTGGACCGGGCTTCCCGGTCATTTGACAGGCTCTGTGACAACGCCCCGCCGCAAAAGCGCCGCATTATACCCACGACAATTTCACCCGGTGGTCGGCTGGTCGGGGAAAAATCTGCTAACAATGGACAGGCCGTGATGCACGGCGGCTGGGCGATAATGCCCGCCGAATCAGATTCTGGGAGTTTCCATGAGTAACGCTGCCAACCTGCCGGAAGGCGAAAAGATCCTCGTGGTCGATGACGACGCGCGCCTGCGCCGTCTGCTCGAACGCTTCCTCGATGAGCAGGGTTACCGCGTCCGCGCCGTCGAGAACACCGAGCAGATGGACCGCCTGCTGGCCCGCGAGCTGTTCCAGCTGGTGGTGCTGGACCTGATGATGCCCGGCGAGGATGGCCTCTCCGCGTGCAAGCGCCTGCGCGACTCGAACAACCAGATCCCGATCATCATGCTCACCGCCAAGGGCGACGAGTCCAGCCGCATCTCCGGTCTGGAGCAGGGCGCCGACGACTACCTGGCCAAGCCGTTCAACCCGCGCGAGCTGCTGGCGCGGATCAAGGCCGTGCTGCGCCGCCAGGCGCCGCTGGTGCCGGGCGCACCGGCGGGTGAGGACGAGATCGTCACCTTCGGCGACTACGAACTGCACCTGGCCACCCGCGAGCTGAAGAAAGGCGATGAAGTGCACATGCTCACCACCGGTGAGTTCGCCGTGCTCAAGGCCCTGGTGCAGCACGCCCGCGAGCCGCTGACCCGCGACAAGCTGATGAACCTGGCCCGTGGCCGCGAGTGGGACGCCCTGGAGCGCTCCATCGACGTGCAGATTTCCCGCCTGCGCCGTCTGATCGAGCCCGACCCGTCCAAGCCGCGCTACATCCAGACCGTCTGGGGCGTGGGCTACGTGTTCGTGCCCGATGGCGCCGCCCGCAAGTGATTGACCCCGCCGGGGCGAGCCCTTTCGCCCCGGCCGTTCGTGTTCCGCTGGTACTGCCTTCTTGAAAACACCCCTCTGGTTCCCGCAAAGCTTCTTCGCCCGCACCCTCTGGCTGGTGCTCATCGTCGTGCTGTTTTCCAAGGCGCTGACCCTGGTCTACCTGCTGATGAACGAGGACATGCTGGTCGACCGCCAGTACAGCCACGGTGCCGCGTTGACCGTGCGTGCCTACTGGGCGGCGGACGAGAAGTCGCGCGAAGCCATCGCCGAGTCCGCCGGGCTCAAGTGGGCGCCCCACGAGCAGGGGCAGCCGGAGGAAGTGCACTGGCCGTACACCGAGATCTTCCAGCGGCAGATGCGCATGGAGCTGGGCATCGACACCGAGACCCGCCTGCGCATCCATCATCCGTCGATGCTCTGGGTTCGCGCGCCGACCCTGGGTGACGGCTGGATCGGCGTACCGCTGTACCCGCACCCGCTGCGGGGCCAGCAGATCTGGAGCGTGCTGGGCTGGTTCCTCGGCATCGGCCTGCTGTCCACTGCGGCGGCGTGGATCTTCGTGCGCCTGCTCAGCCAGCCGCTCAAGCGCCTGGTGTTCGCCTCACGCGAGTTCGGCAAGGGGCGCAGCGTGCGCCTGCCGCTGGGGCCGGAAACCCCCAGCGAGATGGCCGAGGTGTACCGCGCCTTCAACCAGATGGCCGACGACGTCGAGCAGGCCGGGCGCGAGCGCGAGCTGATGCTGGCCGGTGTTTCCCACGACTTGCGCACGCCGCTGACGCGCCTGCGCCTGTCCCTGGAACTGATGCCCGAGAGCGACCGCGAGATGGTCGAGGACATGGTCCGCGACATCGAGGACATGGACGCCATCCTCGACCAGTTCCTCGCCTTCATCCGCGATGGCCGCGACGAGCCGGTGGAAGAGGGTGACCTGGCCGACCTGATCCGCGAAGTGGCCGATGCCTTCAACCAGAACGGGAATCGCGTGCGCCTGTGCCTGGATACCCTGCCGCTGTTCCGCTTCCGCCGGGTGTCGACCAAGCGCCTGCTGGGCAACCTGATCGAGAACGGTCTGAACCACGGCGGTGGCAAGGTCGAAGTGGCGGCGCATGTGGCCGGTGGCGGCGCTGCGCCCTACGTGGTGCTCAGCGTGCTCGACCGTGGCGCCGGCGTCGATCCGCAGGAGCTGGCGAACATCTTCAATCCCTTCTTCCGGGGTGACAAGGCGCGTGGCGGCAAAGGCACCGGCCTGGGACTGGCCATCGTCAAGCGCATCGCCGAGCAGCACGGCGGCAGCATCGAGCTGCGCAACCGTGAGGGCGGTGGTGTGGAAGCGCGGGTCTGCCTGCCGCTGGGGTTGCTGCTGCCGCGCGACGCCCACTAAGAGCCTGCTTACGATCTGCTGCGCGTCGGCAAAACTGCGTTGAGGCCAGCCGAGAAGTGCTCATTGACTGCAGTCAACTTCGCTTTCTCAGCTGTCCTCTCCTTGTTCTGCTCTAGCCCGCGAGATCGTAAACAGACGCTAATCCCAGCGCAGGGCTTTGCCTTCCAGCAGCGCCTGGCGTCCATAGGGCCAGGCGCGGTTGTGCGCGCCGTGGCCGCTGGGCAGGCCGTGGTAAAGCGGCACGCCCAGGGCGCTGACATACTCGCTGATGATCTCTTCCAGGCTGTGCGCCACGCCCTTGCGCGGGCAGTCGGTGAAGCCACCCAGGCACACCGCGCCCAGGCGCGCCCCGCCGAGGCTGTTGAGCAGCTGCCAGAGGCTGCGTTCGAGGCGGTAGTAGGGCTCGCCCACGTCCTCGAGAATCAGGATCGCTCCGTCCGGTACGTACAGCGCGCCCTCGGTGCCGGCCATGCAGGCCAGCGCGGTGAGGTTGCCGCCGATCAGTTGGCCCGCCACGGCCTGTTTCGGGCCAGCCAGGTGCTGCACCGCCAGCTTGCCCGGATTGCCCGCCAGTACATGGCTGACCGAGGCCAATGAGGCCAGGCGCTCGCGCTGCTCGCTGGGCGCGCTGAGCGGCTGCAGGCCGAGGGCGGTCGCCACCGGCCCGTGAATCGCCGGCAGGCCGTGGCGGTGGAAGGCGCTGAGCAGGATGGAGATGTCCGAGAAACCGATCAGCGGGCGCGGCGAGGCGGCCTGCAGGCGCTTCCAGTCGAGCTGCGGGATGAGTTGTCCACAGCCGTAGCCGCCGCGCAGGCACCAGACGGCGCTGATGTCGTCTCGCTCGAAGGCGGCGTGGAAGTCTTCCAGGCGCTGTTGCGGCGTGCCGGCCAGGTAGCGATAGCGTGCATCGGCGTGCTCGCCCAGGTGGTAGTCCACGCCCAGCACTTCCAGCTGGCGCAGCGTGGCTTCCAGTACCTCTTCGGCGATGGCCGAGGCCGGCGCCACCAGGGCGACGCGGCCTTCGATGGGCGACCATTTGAGTTCGGTGCTGGATCGGGAAGACGGCATGAGAGGAGTCCGATTACTGCGGGGTAACGTGTAGGAGCGAGCTTGTTCGCGAATGGTTCAGCGTGGCAACGAAGGCGGAAGAAGAATCACCTGTAGGGCGAATAAAGCGGAACGCTTTATCCGCCGATCGAACCTGCAAGCCCGAAGGGTGCTTCATGAGGGAGCGTTCCTGACATCCCTGTCGCAACTACGTGCTTCCTGAGAGTCCTGCCAGGCCATCCTTGGCCTGGCGTTCGCCGGCGCAACGCATGCGTTGCGAAAGCCCCGACTCACCCCTTGCCTTTTGTCCTCGCCAGATGCGGCCCGCCATTCTTCTCCAGGTACTCGATGATCACCCCGGCGATGTCCTTGCCGGTGGTGGTCTCGATCCCCTCGAGGCCCGGCGAGGAGTTCACTTCCATCACCAGCGGACCGTGGTGGGAGCGCAGGATATCCACGCCGGCGACCTTCAGCCCCATGATGCGGGCGGCGCGAATGGCGGTCATGCGCTCTTCCGGGGTGATCTTGATCAGGCTGGCGCTACCGCCTCGGTGCAGGTTGGAGCGGAACTCGCCGGGCGCGGCCTGGCGCTTCATCGAGGCGATCACCTTGTCACCGACCACGAAGCAGCGGATGTCGGCGCCGCCGGCTTCCTTGATGTACTCCTGCACCATGATGTTGTGCTTGAGCCCCATGAAGGCCTCCAGCACGGACTCGGCGGCCTTCTCCGTCTCGCAGAGCACCACGCCGATGCCCTGGGTGCCTTCCAGCAGCTTGATCACCAGCGGTGCGCCGCCGACCATCTCGATCAGGTCCGGTACGTCGTCGGGGGAGTGGGCGAAACCGGTGATTGGCAGGCCGATGCCCTTGCGCGACAGCAGTTGCAGCGAGCGCAGCTTGTCCCGCGAGCGGGCGATGGCCACTGACTCGTTGAGCGGGAGCACGCCCATCATCTCGAACTGCCGCAGCACCGCGCAGCCATAGAAGGTCACCGATGCGCCGATGCGCGGGATCACCGCGTCGAAGCCTTCCAGCGGCTGGCCGCGATAGTGGATCTGCGGCTTGTGGCTGGCAATGTTCATGTAGGCGCGGAGGGTGTCGATCACCACCATCTCATGGCCACGTTGCTGCCCGGCCTCCACCAGCCGACGGGTGGAATACAGGCGCGGATTGCGCGACAGCACAGCAATTTTCATTGATCACCTGAAGGGGGGGAGGAAACCATGATGAGAGGTTTTTCCTGGACATAGGTCAGGCCGGGATTGACCACCAGCTGGCCGTGGACCAAAGCCTTGGAGCCTAGCAGTACCCGGTAGCGCATGGTCTTGCGGCAGGCCAGGGTGAATTCCACCTGCCAGGCGCGGTCGCCCAGGGCCAGCAGGGTGCGGATCACATAGCGGGTCTGGGCCTGGCCATTGGAGCTCCTGATGGTCTTCATCGTCACCACCGGGGCTTCGCAACGGTGGCGACGTTGTACCTGGGTGCCGAGGTGGGCGACGAAACGGACCCAGTTCTGCCCGTCGCGCTTGAACGGCACGATGTCGCTGGCGTGAAGGCTGGAAGTGCTGGCGCCGGTGTCGATCTTCGCGCGCAGGCCGACCATGCCCAGTTCAGGCAGGGCGATCCATTCGCGCAATCCGATTACCGACAGCTGGTCGAATGTCTTCAAGGCAAGCGTCCCCGGCGTTTGCCGGCATTCTAGTCAGGGCGATTGTGCCCCGCCAGCGGGGCGCGCGGTACACTCGCAGACCCGCATGACGAGGTAATGAAGTGAGCGAAAAAGACGACGACAAGATCCGCCTGGACAAGTGGCTGTGGGCGGCGCGCTTCTACAAGACCCGCTCGCTGGCCAAGGAGGCCATCGACGGCGGCAAGGTGCATTGCCGGGGCGAGCGCTGCAAGCCGGGCAAGGAACCGAAGGTCGGCGAGGAATACGTGATCCGCACCGGCTTCGATGAACGCACGGTAGTGGTGAAGGCGCTGTCCGTGGTGCGCCGTGGCGCCCCGGAAGCCCAACTGCTGTATGAGGAAACCGCCGACAGCGTGAAGCGCCGAGAGGACGCATCGGCCATGCGCAAGGCCGGCGCCCTGGGTGTGCAGACCGATGGGCGACCGACCAAGAAGCAGCGTCGTCAGCTGTTCAGTTTCCGCGATCAGGAGTGATCGGCGGCTGGCTCAGGCGGCGATGACGCTCAGGCGGTTGAGCAGCGGGATCTTCGCCAGCAGGTTGAACAGCGGCTGGGTCCAGCGCACCAGCGCGGCGCTGCCCTTGGCGGCGAACGGGGTGAAGCAGCTCCAGGCCAGGGCCAACAGCGCCATCTGCACGCCACCGATGTAGTCGTCCTGGCCCCAATGGGCGCCGGCCACCAGACGCGGCAGCATGAACAGCAGCGCCAGGCTCCAGATCACCACCCACTGCAGGGCGGTGCGGGCGAACAGGGTGAGGAACAGGGCCCAGATCAGCAGCACCGAGGCGTGGTCACCGGGAAAGCTGCGGGCCGAGGCATCCTTGATCGTGAAGACGGTGCCCTGCCAGCCGGGGAAATAGCCCCCGAGGTGCACGGCGCCTTCGCTCAGGCGGGAGATGCTCGCATGCTGCCAGCCCAGCTTGTGGGCGATCTTGGCGTAGAGGATGCGGACCACCACCAGTACCACGGCGGCGCAGAGGAAGCCGAAGGTGGCGGCGCGCGCCTGGCTGGCCTTGAAGATCCAGTCGCCACGAATCAGCAGGAGCAGCAGGATCACTCCGACCAGCAGGTCGAACGGGCGGGTACTTGCCGTGGCCCAGGTCAGGCGCCAGGCGCTGTGGGTCGCCAGGGGTTCGTTGAGCAGGCTGAACAGGCTGAAGTCGAACAGGTCCATCGCCGCCCGGGTGGGCTCCCAGAGCCACAGCAGAAGCAGGGCGAGCGCGAACAGGTGACAGGCGATAAAGGGCTTCCAGGACCAAGTGGCTTGGAACGGATTGGCTTTATCCATAAAATCGATACCCCCTTGGACCCTGCTGACGATCTCGCGCGCTAGAGCAGAACTCGGCAAAAGCCGGCGAGGAAGCGGAGTTTACGAGCTGTAAATAAGCATTCCGAGCCTGTTTCTAACGCAGTTATGCCGATGTGCAGCAGATCGTTAACAGGCTCTCACGGGACCACCCTCGGTATGGGTGGGTGCTGCAAAGCGCGCTTTATAGGCCTTTGCCATTAACTTGTCATTTACTAGTGCCTTTCCCAGCGTTGTGCCCAGCATGTCTCAGATCGATCAAAGTCAGCGTTTCCTGTTCGACAACACCGATGTCCGCGGTGAACTGGTGGAGCTAGAGCGCAGCTACGCCGAAGTGCTGGCCAAGCACCCCTATCCGCAGCCGGTCGCCCAACTGCTCGGGGAGATGCTGGCCGCCGCCGCGCTGCTGTGCGGCACCCTGAAGTTCGACGGCCTGCTGGTACTGCAGGCACGCTCCAATGGCGCGGTGCCGCTGCTGATGGTGGAGTGCTCCAGCAATCGCGAAGTGCGTGGCCTGGCCCGTTACGACGCGGATGCCATCGGCGATGCCGCAGGGCTCGCCGACCTGATGCCCCACGGCGTGCTGACCCTGACCGTCGATCCGAAGAACGGCAAACGCTACCAGGGTATCGTACCGTTGGAAGGTGCGACCCTGGCCGAGTGCCTGTCGACCTACTTCGCCACCTCCGAGCAGCTGCCGACCCGCTTCTGGCTCAACGCCGACAGCCGTCGCGCCCGTGGCTTGCTGCTGCAGCAGCTGCCGGTCGATCGCCAGCGCGATGCGGAGTCGCGGGAAGCCAGCTGGCAGCACGTCACCACCCTGGCCGACACCCTCACTGCCGAGGAACTGCTGGGCCTGGACAACGCCACCGTGCTGCACCGCCTGTACCACGAGGATGATGTGCGCCTGTTCGACCCGCAGGCCCTGGTGTTCCGCTGCAGCTGCTCGCGGGAACGCTCGGCCAATGCCCTGGTCAGCCTTGGGCAGGAAGACGCCGAGCGTCTGCTGGCCGAGGAGGATGGCGAGATCGTCATCGACTGCCAGTTCTGCAACCAGCGTTATCTGTTCGATGGTTCGGACGTTGCCCAGCTGTTCTCCGGCGGTGGTAGCAAGACACCGTCAGAAACCCGCCATTAACTGCATCTATCCGTCCGATAGCCGCACCGATGGCGCTCTTGCCGGATCAGAGGCTGCACGAGAACAGTTCTTTTCTGGCATAATCCCGCGACTTTTTTCCGCGGTAGTGGGAATTAGAAGTCACTACGCAATGTTTGGAGGACTCGGCTTCGGCCGACGGGGACCCACATGACGCAAGCCAATAAAGCCGTTTACACCGACATCAGCGTTGCCCAACTGGTTGAAGAAGCCATTCGCCGCGGCGAAGGCGAACTCGCCGACAACGGCTCGCTGGTCGTGAAAACCGGCCACCGCACCGGCCGCTCGCCTGCCGACCGTTTCATCGTCGAAGAGCCGGGCAGCAAGGACTCCATCGCTTGGGGCGCCATCAACCGCCCGTTCCCGGCCGACAAGTTCGATGCCCTGTGGGACCGTGTCCAGGCCTTCAACAACACCCAGGATCACTTCGTTTCCCACGTCCATGTAGGTTCGGCCCACGACCACTACCTGGCTGTGAAAATGACCACCGCTACCGCCTGGCAGAACCTGTTCGGCCGCGCGCTGTTCATCGAGCCCGAGCAGTACAACCCGGCTGGCCGCGAAGAGTGGCAGGTCCTCAACGTCGCCAACTTCGAGTGCGTGCCCGAGCGTGACGGCACCAACTCCGATGGCTGCGTGATCCTCAACTTCGCCCAGAAGAAAGTGCTGATCGCCGGCATGCGCTACGCCGGTGAAATGAAGAAAGCCATGTTCGGCGTACAGAACTACCTGCTGCCGGAAAAAGACGTACTGCCGATGCACTGCGCCGCCAACATCGGCGAAGCCGGCGACGTCACCCTGTTCTTCGGCCTGTCGGGCACCGGCAAGACCACCCTGTCCGCTGACGAAAGCCGCTACCTGATCGGCGACGACGAGCACGGCTGGGGCGAAGGCGTTGTCTTCAACATCGAAGGCGGCTGCTACGCCAAGTGCATCGACCTGTCCGAGAAGAACGAGCCGGTCATCTGGAAAGCCATCAAGTTCGGCTCCGTGCTGGAAAACGTCGTCCTCGACGACAACCGCACCCCGGATTACGCCGATGACAGCCTGACCCAGAACAGCCGCGCGGCCTACCCGCTGGAGCACGTCGAGAAGCGTTCCGAGCAGAACCTCGGCGGCGAACCGAACGCCGTGATCTTCCTGACCTGCGACCTGACCGGCGTTCTGCCGCCCGTGTCGATCCTGAACAACGAGCAGGCGGCCTACCACTTCCTGTCCGGCTATACCGCGCTGGTCGGTTCCACCGAAATGGGTTCGGGCGGCGGCATCAAGTCGACCTTCTCCACCTGCTTCGGCGCGCCGTTCTTCCCGCGTCCGGCCGGCGTCTACGCCGAGCTGCTGATCAAACGCATCAAGGCCTTCGGCTCCAAGGTCTACCTGGTCAACACCGGCTGGACCGGCGGTGGCTACGGCGTTGGCAAGCGTTTCAACATCCCGACCACCCGTGGCGTGATCGCCGCCATCCAGAGCGGTGCTCTGATCGGCGCCGAGACCGAGCACCTGGACATCATCAACCTGGACGTGCCCAAGGCCGTTCCGGGCGTCGAAACTATCCTGCTCAACCCGCGCAACACCTGGGCAGACAAGGCCGCCTACGACGAAGCCGCCAAGGGCCTGGCCGGCAAGTTCATTGAGAACTTCAAGAAGTTCGACGTGAGCGACGCCATCAAGAGCGCCGGCCCGCAGCTGTAAGCGAGCCCGTTCTGGAAAGAGCCGCCTTCGGGCGGCTTTTTCATTTCTCGGCTCGATACTGGAGTTCCCCTGTAGGAGCGCGCCATGCGCGCGATCGCGGGCATGGCCCGCTCCTACAAGGTGGCAGAATCTATACCGCTGGCGAATGGCTCCAATCCCGTTCGCGAGCAAGCTCGCTCCTACAATGACGCTTCCTAGGCTGGGTGGACGCCCATGAAAGGAGTTACCCACATGCACGACACCCTCGAACGCGTCTTCGGCTTCCGCCAGTTCCGCCCCGGCCAGGAGGCGGCGGTCAGCGCGGTGCTGGCCGGCCGCTCGGCGGCGGCGATCTTCCCCACCGGATCGGGCAAGTCGCTGTGCTACCAGCTGCCGGCGCTGCTGCTGCCGCACCTGACCCTGGTGGTTTCGCCGCTGCTGGCGCTGATGCAGGACCAGCTCGCCTTCCTCGCCCGCCATGGCATCGCCGCCGCCAGCATCGACTCGGCACAGAGCCGCGAGCAGACCGCGCAAACCATGGCGCGGGCGCGCAGCGGCGAGCTGAAGGTGCTGATGATCTCGGTGGAGCGCCTGAAGAACGAGCGCTTCCGCAACTTCATCAGCGAGGTGCCGATTTCCCTGCTGGTGGTGGACGAGGCGCACTGCATTTCCGAATGGGGCCACAACTTCCGCCCCGACTACCTGAAGCTGCCGGACTACCAGAAGCAGTTCCGCATTCCCCAAGTGCTGCTGCTCACTGCCACGGCGACGCCGGCGGTTATCGCCGACATGCGCGCCAAATTCGCCATTGCCGAGACCGACGTGGTCACCACCGGCTTCTACCGCACCAACCTCGACCTGCAGGTGGAGCCAGTGGCCAGCGCCGCCCGCCGTGCGCGCCTGGTGCAGTGGCTGGGCGAGCGCGCCGGGCAGCCGGCCATCGTCTACGTCACCCAGCAGAAGACCGCCGAGGAAATCGCCGCGCATCTGGCCGAGCGCGGTATTCCCGCCTGTGCCTACCACGCCGGGATGGAACACCCCGAGCGCGAGGGCATTCAGCGCCGCTTCATGGAGGGCCGGTTGAACTGCATCGTTGCCACCATTGCCTTCGGCATGGGCATCGACAAGAGCGACATCCGCCAGGTGGTGCACTACGACCTGCCCAAGTCGCTGGAGAACTACAGCCAGGAAATCGGCCGCGCCGGGCGCGATGGCCAGCGCTCGGAATGCCTGGTGCTGGCCAACCGCGACAGCCTCAACGTGCTGGAGAACTTCGTCTACGGCGACACACCCGAGCGCGAAGGTATCCGCAACGTACTGGAGGAAATCCGCCAGGCGCCGAATGGCCAATGGGAGACCATGCTGGTGCCGTTGTCGGACCAGTCGAACATCCGCCAACTGCCACTCAAGACGCTGCTGGTGCAGCTGGAACTGCGCGACATCATCGCGCCGCGTTTCGCCTATTTCGCCGAATATCGCTACAAGCTGCTGATAGATTCCGCCGGGCTGCTGGGGCATTTCGAAGGCGAGCGGCGGCAGTTCGTCGATGCCATCCTCACCACCTCGGCCCGCGCCCGGACCTGGGCGACCCTGGACTTCGACACCCTCTACAGCCGCCACGGTGCCGAGCGCGCACGGGTGGTGAAGGCGCTGGACTACTTCCAGGAGCGCGGCTGGGTCGAGCTGGAAAGCAAGCAGATGACCGAGGTCTACGCGGTTCGCGACGCGCACTTCGATGTGGATAAGTTGAGCGACGAACTGCACCGCTACTTCAAGCGCCACGAGGAAAGCGAGATCGCCCGCATCGGCGCCATGCTCGAACTGCTGGGCAGCCCGGAGTGCCTGAGCTGGCGCCTGGCGCAGTACTTCGGCGACCACCAGGCGCCCCGGCATTGCGGGCACTGCTCGGTGTGCGCCGGTCACGTCGCCCGGTTGCCGGAGCCGCCCGCGCTGCCGCCGCTGGAGGGCCAGTCACTGCACAACCGTTGCGCCGCCTTCCTGGAGAAATACCGCAGTGCCCGTGGTCTCGCGCCCAGCGCCGACTGCGTGACGCGCTTCCTCTGCGGCATCAGCGTGCCGGCTTTCACTCGCATGCGTGCTCGCACCCTGCCGGGTTATGCAACGCTGGAGGACTACCCCTACGCCAGGGTGCGCGACTGGGTACAGGCTCAGCTGTAATTACGCCAGCGCCACGCACGACTAAAGGTCGGCGTGGCGCCGGGGGGCTCCTTGTAGGGTGTGGAATAAGCATTCCCGCCTAGACTCTTCAGGGCGTTGCAGCAAGGAGCCCCTCGCATGTCCATCGAGCACCTGGATGTACTGATCATCGGCGCCGGCCTGTCCGGCATCGGCGCCGCCTGCCACCTGCAGAAGCAGTGCCCCGGCAAGTCCTACGCCATCCTCGAAGGCCGCGAGGCCATGGGCGGCACCTGGGACCTGTTCCGCTACCCAGGCATCCGCTCCGACTCGGACATGTACACCCTGGGCTACAACTTCAAGCCCTGGACCGACCCCAAGGCCATCGCCGACGGCCCGTCGATCCTCAACTACATCCGCGAAACCGCCCGCGAGTACCGCGTCGAGGACAAGGTCCGCTACCGCCACCGCGTGCTCAAGGCCGACTGGGACAGCAGCAATGCGCGCTGGAACCTCACCGTGCAGCGCGGCGATGAAGCGGAGCCGGTGCGCATGAGCGCGCAGTTCCTCTTCATGTGCACCGGCTACTACCGCTACGACGCCGGCTACACCCCGGACTTCGCCGGGCGCGAGAGCTTCGGTGGGCAGGTCATCCACCCGCAGCTGTGGCCGCAGAATTTCGACTACAGCGGCAAGCGCATCGTGGTGATCGGCAGCGGTGCCACCGCCGTCACGCTGATCCCTTCGCTGACCGACAAGGCCGCCCACGTCACCATGCTGCAGCGCTCGCCGTCGTATGTGATCACCCTGCCGGCGAAGGACCCGATCTCCAACTTCCTGCGCAATTTCCTGCCGGAGAAGTGGGTGTACCGCCAGGCGCGGGCGCGCAACGTGACCATGCAGATGATCTTCTTCATGGCGTCCAGGGCGTTCCCCGGCGCGGTGCGCAAGCTCATGCTCAAGCTGGCCAACCTGCAGCTGGGCAAGAACTTCGACATGCGCCACTTCAGCCCGCGCTACAAACCGTGGGACGAGCGCGTGTGCTGCGTGCCCGACGGCGACCTGTTCAAGGCGCTGCGCCAGGGCCGCGCCTCGGTGGTCACCGAGCATATCGAGCGTTTCTGCGAGAAGGGCATCCTGCTCAAGTCCGGGCAGGTGCTGGAAGCGGACGTCATCGTCACCGCCACCGGCCTGGACCTGGTGATGTTCGGCGGCGCGGAACTGGCCATCGATGGCAAGCCCTTCGACCTCACCCAGAGCATGGGCTATCGCGGCATCATGCTGCGCGACCTGCCCAACCTCGCCGCCATCGTCGGCTATACCAACGCCAGCTGGACGCTCAAGGCCGACCTTTCCAGCGAGTATTTCTGCCGCCTGATCAACCACCTCGACAGCATCGGCATGCGCCAGTGCACGCCGCGCCAGACCGACGGCCAGGTGAAGGAAGAACCCTTCCTCAACCTCAACTCCGGTTACATCCAGCGCGCCGCCGACCGCATGCCCAAGCAGGGCGACCGCACGCCGTGGAAGCTCTATCAGAACTACGCGCTGGACCTCGCGCTGCTGCGCTTCGGCAAGGTCGAGGACGGCTACCTGACCTTCACATCGCCCAAGCAGAGTCAGACCACGGAAGCGCCAGTGGAGGCGCTGGAGAGCTGATCGCGGTTGTGGCGTCAGCCGTTGCGGGCGCCGCTTCATCGACAGACTGGATAGACATTATCGATGCGCCGCTCTGCAACGGGACTTCCTCTGGGCTTACCATGCGCGCCACTTTCGCCCATGCAAGCCAGAGGAATTTCCATGCATATCGATGACGCCATCCGCAGCCGCCGTTCCATCCGTGGTTTCGACACCTCCTACGTGATGAGCCGCGAGGAGAAGGACGAACTGCTGCAGCTGGCACTGCTCGCGCCCACTGCCTTCAACCTGCAGCACGTACGCCTGGTGGAAGTCAGCAACCCGCAGCTGCGCGCGCACATCCGCGAGGTGGGCTGGGATCAGGCGCAGATGACCGACGCTTCGATGCTGGTGGTGATCTGCGCCCAGACCGACAGCTGGGAGCAGAATGCCAACCGCGTGTGGGACGGCGCTCCGGCCGAGGTACAGAACTTCATGGTCGGCGCTATCGATGGCTACTACCGCGACAAGCCGCAGACCCAGCGTGACGAAACCATGCGCAGCTGCGGCCTGGTGGCCCAGACCCTGATGCTCGCCGCCCGTGGCCGTGGCCTGGACAGCGTGCCGATGGACGGTTTCGACTTCGACGCGGTGGGCAAGCTGATCAACCTGCCGGACAACCACGTGATCGGCCTGATGGTCGCCGTGGGCAAGCAGGCGATGGAAGCCAAGCCGCGCATCGGTCGCCTGCCGGTGGAAGAGACGATCATTCGCGATCGCTTCTGAACCCTGCGAAACGCGCCTTCGGGCGCGTTTCTTTTTGCTCTTCGTAGGAGCGGATCTGTCCGCGAAACACCCCGGTACGGTCTATCGCGGACGGAGTCCGCTCCTACGGTGGTCAGGCCCGTTCCCAAACCTCGAACGCATAAGCCGGCGTCTCGCCGTCCGCGTCGTGCTCGATGCTCGATGCCAGGCGCCAACGCTTCTCGTCCACCGCCGGGAAGTGCGCATCCCCCGCCGGGCTGAGGCCCACGCGGGTCAGGTACAACCGTCCGGCGCGCTCCAGCGCTTCGCTATAGAGCTGCGCGCCACCGATCAGCATCAGCTCCTCGGCTTCCTCTTCCTTCGCCCATTCGGCAGCCCGCTCCAGGGCGGCGTCGAGACTGGTGAAGACTTCCGCGCCTTCGAGCTCCAGGCCCGCCTGGCGGGTGACCACGATATTCAGCCGGCCCGGCAGCGGGCGGCCGAGGGAGTCCCAGGTCTTGCGACCCATGATCACCGGCTTGCCCAGAGTCATGGCCTTGAAGTGCTTGAGGTCCTGCGGCAGGTGCCAGGGCAGGCGGTTGTCGACGCCGATCACGCGGTTTTCGGCAAGGGCGGCGATCATCGCCAGGGGCAGGACTTCGGACATCGTGACTCCAGTGGTGAACATCAGCGGGAACTCCCGTTGCCAGAGGATACCAGTCGCACCTCCCCGGTGGGACCGGAGGGCGGAACGCGCATGAAGAAGGTGCCGTCTTCGTTGACCTGGGTGATGCCGGTCGCCAGCACCTTGCGATAGTCCTTGAGGTTGAAGGCCAGGGTCTGGTCCGGGCGCTCGGCCTTGAGCAGTACCTGGGAATAGGTGATGAGGATCTCGAAGATCTTAAGGTCGCCCGACTGCAGCCAGATATAGGACTGCCCGGCCTGGCGCGGCGGCTCGAAGGCGAGCGCGGCGGCACCTGCCTTCGGCGCGAACTTCAGGTGCATGCCCTGGGCGTCCAGCCAGCTGGATTCCACGCGGCCGCCGATGCCCACCAGCGGGAAGACCTGGTGGTAGTTCAGGTGCATCACGTTGTCCTGCAGCACCGCGCCGGGGCGGTTCAGGGTCACCAGCGAATCCAGGCGCAGGCCCACCAGGCTCATGGCGCCGTAGCTGGGCACGCCGAGGACCTTCACGCTGTCGGGCTGGTAGTCGAGGTTGTCGCCGTCGAGCTTCACCGTGCCGGACAGCCGCAGCGGCAGCCACGGGCCGATGCCCAGCGGCTGCACTTCGCCGGAAACCAGCAGGCGGTCGCCTTCGACGCTCAGGCTGAAATTGCGCAGCATCGATTCCGGGTAGGCGAGGATGTGCTGGTTGAACAGGTTGGCCAGCTGCTCGGGACTCAGGATCACCTCGCCCTCGGAGACCTCGATGCGCATGTCCTGCGGGCGGTCGAAGTCGACCGGCTCGCCGGCCTTGAGCGGCACCAGCCAGCCCTTGAGCAGCGGACTGTGGAAGCCGACACCGCCCTGGAAATACATGTCCACGTTGTCCAGCAGGATGCCCACGCCGTCCTGGCCGGAGCCGCGCAGGCCGCCGGGGCGCGTGGCGTGGTAATCGGCGGCCGGCGGTGTCTGCTGGAACCAGCCCTGGCGCAGTACGCCCAGTTCGCGCTGTTGCTTGTCGATGGCGCTCTCGGCGGCGGCCTGGCCGGCCAGCGCGAGGCAGAGCAGGGTGGCGAGGAGGGGTTTCATAGGGCTTTCTCCTCTGGGGCGGGCGCTTTAACGGGCGAGACGGCGATGTGCACCATGCCGTCTTCGCGCAGGCGGATTTCGCCGTACTGCAACTGGCGGCGGTAGTCGTAGAGGTTGAACAGCAGCGGCGCGTCGGGACTCAGGCTGGTGAACAGCGCGTAGGCCTTGACCAGGATGGTCCGCGCCATCTTGATATCGCCGCCCTCGATGAACATGTAGCTGTGCGGTGCATTCAGCTGCGGCCATTTCAGGTCGGCCAGCTCACCGCCCAGCAGCAGGTCCATGCCGCCATCGGCGAGCTTCAGGCTGCGCACGGTGAAGTCCAGGCGCGGCGGCGGGAACAGGCCGTCGAGGTCGACCAGGATACGGTTGCCGACCAGCTGCATGTGCGCGGTGTGCAGTTGCAGCACCTCGGACATTTCGATGGACGCGGCGGTCAGCGAGGGGGTGACGTCCACCTCGTCGACGAAGATGCGCTGGGGCACCAGCGCCACCTTCAGCGGCCCGGCCTGCTCGATGCCGGTGACCATCCGCAGCGGCCGCCAGCGGCCCTTGCGCAACAGTTCGCCGCGCACTTCCTGGCCGTCCTTGCGGGTGCTGAGTACGAGATTGCGTACTGGTGCACCGGCGTTGCGCAGCTCCTCGTTGAGCAGGGTGGCGAGGGTGGCGTCGGCGACGAAGATGTCCCCGGCCTGGATGCGCGCGACCATGGATTTCGGGTCGTCCAGCATCAGCGGCGTGCCGGAGCCGGCAACCGGACTCATCTGGATCAGCATCTTGCGGATGAAGAAACCGATGTCGTCGTGCAGGCGGAAATCGGTGTGGCTGATCCACAGTTGCGAGGTGTTGCTGTCGGACTGCCGCGCGCTCACGCTGGCGTCCAGCTGGCGCGGCGGCACGGCCTGCATCAGCGGGGTGTCCGGGCCCCAGCCGGAGGGGCGCACCGGCGGCGTTTCCACGGCTGACGCGGTGGCGGCGGCCAGCAGCAGGGGCAGGGCACTGAGCATCGAGCGCAGCATGGCGGGGCCTCGTTCTTGTTGTTGTAGGCATTCTGGTCGGCGTTGCTGTCGGGCGAGTCTGAGGCCGCAGACGAGCGCCGTGAGCCCTTCCTTGGTTTGGTTGACGCGTGTCGGTGTTACCGGCGGCCCGGGCGGACGCGAGGGCGCCCAGCGGTTATGCTTTGCGCTCAGTACCGATTGTCGGAGAACCCGTGAGCGAGTCCGCCCTCCAATCCCTGTGGCTGTGCGAGGCCGTGCGCCTGCGCGAGGAACAGGTCGGTCCCCTGGAAGACAGCGAAGCCAACCGCCGCGCTATCGCCGGTGGTGGTGATCTGGCGCGGCGTCTGCAGCACCGTGCGCGGCTGCTGGCCGAACGCGACGGCCAGCGTGCCGCCCTGCGCACCTGGACCCAGGGTGCGCGCCTGGCGCTCTATCTCCTGCTGGCGCTGGCCCTGTTCACCGGTGGGGGCCTTGCGCTCGCCGCGCTGGGCGACGGCCTGCGCCCAGTGAATGTGTTCTGGGCCCTGGCCAGCCTGCTCGGCCTGCACCTCATCACCCTGACCGGCTGGTCCCTGGCCTTCTTCGCCAGCGGCGAGGCGACCGGCGCGCTCGGACGCCTGTGGCTGTGGTTGAGTGGCAAGCTCGCCCGCGATGCCCAGGCCGCGCAACTGGCCCCTGCGTTGCTGGTGCTGCTGGATCGCCAGCGCCTCACCCGCTGGGCCCTCGGCATGCTGGTCCACGGCCTGTGGCTGGTGGCGCTGAGCAGTGCGCTGGGCGTGATGCTGGCGTTGCTGGCGACGCGGCGCTACGGCTTTGTCTGGGAGACCACTATCCTCGGCGGCGACACCTTCATCGCCCTGACCCACGGTCTCGGCGCGCTGCCGTCGCTGCTGGGCTTCCCTCAGCCGGATGCCGAATTGGTGCGTGCCAGCGGCGATGAGCTGGTGGCCAACGAGGCCGCCCGCCACGCCTGGGCCGGCTGGCTGGTGGGCATCCTGCTGGTGTACGGCGTGCTACTGCGCGGTGCGCTCTGGCTACTTTGCCTGTGGCGCTGGAAGCGCGGGCGCGCTCGGCTGGCATTGGATATCTCGCTGCCGGGCTATGCCCTGTTGCGTGACCGCCTGATGCCGGCCAGCGAACGCCTGGGCGTGAGTGACGCCGCGCCGGATGCGCTGATCGAGCCGCAGGCGCAGGCCCCGGCCGCCACCGCTGACGGTGCGCTGCTGGTCTCCATCGAGCTGCTGGACCGGCCCAACTGGCCACCGAAGTTGCCGGAAAGCATCGCCAATGCCGGCGACCTCGACGACGGTGCCCAGCGCCGTCGACTACTGGAGCAACTCACCCGTTACCCGCCAGCGCGCCTGGTGATTGCCTGCGACCCGCGTCGCTCGCCGGATCGCGGCACTCTGGCGTTGATCGCCGAGCTTTCTCGCTGCGCTGCGGCCACGCGCATCTGGCTGCTGCAGGCGCCGCTGGGCGAGGCGCTGGACGCCGAGCGCCTGGGTGATTGGCATGCCGCCATCGATCGCCTGCAACTGCCGCACACCTCGGCGTCGCCCCTGGGCTGGCTGGAGGCCGGGCATGACTGATGCGCTGAAACTGGCCGTGGTCGGCCACACCAACGTCGGCAAGACCTCCCTGCTGCGAACCCTGACCCGCGACGTGGGCTTCGGCGAGGTGTCCCATCGCCCCAGCACCACACGGCACGTGGAGGGCGCGCGGCTGTCGGTGGACGGCGAGCCGTTGCTGGAGCTCTACGACACCCCAGGCCTGGAGGACGCCATCGCCCTGCGCGACTTCCTCGATGGTCTGGAACGCCCCGGAGAGCGCCTGGACGGCCCGGAGAAGCTGCGCCGCTTCCTCGACGGCAGCGAAGCCCGTGGCCGCTTCGAGCAGGAGGCCAAGGTGTTGCGCCAGTTGCTGGCCTCCGACGCCGGCCTCTATGTGATCGACGCCCGCGAGCCGGTTCTGGCCAAGTACCGCGACGAACTGGCGGTGCTCTCCGCGTGTGCCCGGCCGCTGTTGCCGGTGCTGAATTTCGTCGCCAGTCCGCAGCACCGTGAAGAGCAGTGGCGCGAGGCACTGTCCCGTCTCGGCCTGCATGCGCTGGTGCGTTTCGACAGCGTGGCGCCGCCGCTGGATGGTGAGCGCCGTCTGTACGAAAGCCTCGCACTGCTGCTGGAGCGTGCCCGGCCACAGTTGGATCGGCTGGTGGCCGATCACGAAGCGCAGACCATCGCCCGCCGCGAAGCGGGTGCACGACTGATCGCCGAACTGCTGGTGGATGTCGCTGCTTGCCGCCAGTTGGTGCCCACTGGCGATGCCGCCGTGCGCGCGGCCACCGAGACGCTGCGCAATCAGGTGCGCAAGCGAGAAGACAATTGCGTGAAGGCGCTGCTCAGCCTCTACGCCTTCCGCAAGGACGACGCCCGCTCGACCGATCTGCCGCTGCTGGATGGTCGCTGGGGCGACGATCTGTTCAACCCGGAAACCCTGCGCCAACTCGGCATTCGCCTTGGTGGCGGCGTCGCTGCCGGTGCCGCGGCGGGAGCGGGGATCGATCTGCTGGTCGGTGGCCTGACCCTGGGAGCGGCCACTGCGCTGGGAGCTATCGCCGGTGGTGCCTGGCAGACCGTTGGCCACTATGGCCAGCGGTTGCTGGGCAAGCTCAAGGGCAGCCGCGAGCTGTCCGTGGATGACAACGTGCTGCGTCTGCTGGCGCTGAGGCAGCGGCAGCTGCTGGCGGCGTTGCAGACGCGCGGGCATGCGGCGGTGGAGGCGATCCATCTGCAGTCGCCGGAAGACAAGCAGTGGCGCGAGGGCAAGCTGCCCGAGGCGCTGCGCAGGGCGCGGGCACATCCGGAGTGGTCGAGCCTCAACGGTGGGCGTCGCAGCGAGAAGAACGAGCGGCAGGAGGCGGTGGCGCAGCTGGCCACGCATCTGCTCGAGCCGTGAACACCGAGCGGGGGGCTGTTCGCGAGCAAGCTCGCTCCTACAGGTTGAGCGTGGCTTTTCGTAGGAGCGAGCTTGCTCGCGAACGCTCCTAGACGAGCGAAACGATCTCGACCCTTGGCTGCCCGTCGGCGACCTCCAGGATCGCCAACGCAATCGGCAACTTGAACCGCCTCGGCCCGGCGCTGCCCGGATTCAGGTACAGCACTCCATCGCGCACCTCGTTCAGCGGCTTGTGCGAATGCCCCGCCAGCACCACGTCGATACCTTCGGCCAGCGGATCGATGGCCAGCTGCTTGAGGTCATGAATCAGGTAGAGCCGCAGTCCACCCAGCTCCAGCACTAGGGTCTCCGGCAGGGCCGCGGCCCAGTCGTCGGTGTCGTTATTGCCACGCACCACATCCAGCGGCGCCAGCGCGCGGAGCTGGTCGAGGAGTGCGGCGGGGCCGATATCGCCCAGGTGCAGGATGCGCTCGCAGCTCTGCAGCGCCGCCAGCGCTTCGGGGCGCAGCAGGCCGTGGGTGTCGGCGATGACGCCGATGCGCAGGGAGGTGGTCATGGGGGGAGCATAAACGACGACGCCACCTGAAGGTGGCGTCGTGTCTGGATCAGCCGTTGTGCGAGGCCTTGGCGGCGTCGGACTCGGGCAGGAACCAGTTCAGCAGCAGGGCGCAGATGCCGCCGGTGGCGACGCCGGATTCCAGCACGTTGCGGATCGCGTGGGGCATGTGCGCGAGGAACTCCGGCACCTGCGAGATGCCCAGGCCCAGCGCCAGGCTTACGGCGATGATCAGCAGCGCGCGGCGGTCCAGGTGGGTGCCGGCGAGGATGTTGATGCCCGAGGCGGCGACCGCGCCGAACATCACCATCACCGCGCCGCCGAGCACCGGCTCGGGAACGGCCTGGATCACGCCGGCGACGCTGGGGAACAGGCCCAGCACGATCAACATTGCGGCGATCCACAGGCCGACATGGCGGCTGGCCACGCCCGTCAGCTGGATCACGCCGTTGTTCTGCGCGAACACCGAGCTCGGGAAGGTGTTGAACAGGCCAGCCAGCAGCGAGTTGGCGCCGTTCACCAATACGCCGCCCTTGATCCGTTGCATCCACAGCGGGCCTTCCACCGGCTGGCGGGAGATCTTGCTGGTGGCGGTGACGTCACCGATGGCTTCCAGCGAAGTCACCAGGTAGATCACCAGCATCGGGATGAACAGGCTCCAGGAGAAGCCCAGGCCGAAGTGCAGCGGCACCGGGACCTGGAAGGCCGGTGCCTCGTGCATGCCGGTGAAGTCCAGGCGGCCCAGGTAGCCGGCCAGCGCGTAGCCCACGGCCAGGGCGATGACGATGGCGCCGCTGCGCATCCACACCACCGGGATGCGGTTGAGGATGACGATGATCGCCAGCACCAGGCCCGACAGCATCAGGTTCTCGCCGTTGGCGAAGGTGCCGTTGCCCATGGCGGAGAAGCCGCCGCCCATGCTGATCAGGCCGACCTTGATCAGGGTGAGGCCGATCATCAGCACCACGATGCCGGTCACCAGCGGGGTGATCAGGCGCTTCACGAAGGGCAGGATGCGCGACACGCCCATCTCCACGAAGGAGCCGGCCATGACCACGCCGAAGATGGCCGCCATTACCGCTTCCACCGGGGTGCCGTTCTTCACCATCAGCGCACCGCCGGCGATCAGCGGGCCGACGAAGTTGAAGCTGGTGCCCTGGACGATCAGCAGACCCGCACCGAACGGCCCGAAGCGCTTGCACTGGACGAAGGTGGCGATGCCGGAGATCACCAGCGACATCGACACGATCAGGTTGGTGTCGCGCGGCGATACGCCCAGCGCCTGGCAGATCAGCAGGCCGGGGGTGACGATCGGCACGATGATCGCCAGCAGGTGCTGAAGTGCCGCGAGCAGGGCAATGGGCAGGGCCGGGCGGTCTTCCAGGCCGTAGACCAGATCGGGCTGATCCTTGGCGGCGGACGGGTTCTCGAAGGAGCTCATGGGGGCGGTCCGGAAAAAAAGAGCGCGATTTTACTGGCCAAGGCCTGGATCGCACAGTGCCATGAGACAAGGAAGGACGAACGGGAAGCGCGGTTTCGTTCAGATAGAGGCCAGAGTAGTAGTGCTACGTCCTTCGGCGGTCCAGAAAAGAGAGAAATTTCAGCATCTTGCGCGGATTCGTCTGAATGCGGCAGCCCGATGTGGCGACTTGAATGGAGCGAATCCGGCGCGGCTCAACGACGTCGGATGTCTATCAACGCTACAAAAGGACTTGCTGATGAAGAACGTGCAACGTGGTTTCACCCTGATCGAACTGATGATCGTCGTGGCGATCGTCGGCATCCTGGCTTCGGTTTCGCTTCCCTTGTATTCGGATTACTCATCGCGCTCGCGGGCTGCTGCGGCGAAGACGGAGCTTTCCGGTGTGAAGACGGCGGTCAGTCTTTGTATGGCCGACGCGAAGCTGGAGGAGTGCAAGGCGGGCACCTACGGGATTCCCGAGGTCTTCGCGGAGACGTCGAACATCAGGGGCGGCTATTCGGTTGCCAGTGGTGTCATCGAAGCGAATACCGCGGCGACCGATGTGGACGGCAATGCCCTGACTATCAAGCTGACGCCTGCGAAGGACAGCAAGACCGGAAATATCACCTGGGAGGAAAAAGGTACGATCTGCAATTCGGAGCGTGGCATGAAGCCGGGGTATGGCGACTGCCCGAAGACGCCGAAAACCGGCTCGTAAGGTTTAATGAAATCCGCAACCCGCCATCGGGTAGCGGAGCTGCATGAACCTGTAGGAGCGAGCTTGCTCGCGAACGGACTTCCCGGCTGCACTGAAGCTGGGCTGGTTCGCGAGCAAGCTCGCTCCCACGAACAGCGAAAAGCAGCAGCTGGAACAAAAAAAGCCCGGCATTCGCCGGGCTTTTTCATCGCTCTACCAGACTCAGCCTTCCAGCAGCGTCTTGTCGCGCACCGCGCCCTTGTCGGCGCTGGTGGCCAGCAGGGCGTAGGCTTTCAGCGCAGTGCTGACTTTACGAGCGCGCGGCTGGGCAGGCTTCCAGCCTTTCTTGTCCTGCTCGACGCGGCGGGCTGCCAGTTCTTCATCGCTCACCAGCAGGTTGATGCTGCGGTTGGGGATGTCGATCAGCACCTTGTCGCCGTCCTGCACCAGGCCGATGGCGCCGCCAGCGGCGGCTTCCGGCGAGGCGTGGCCGATGGACAGGCCCGAGGTGCCGCCGGAGAAGCGGCCATCGGTGAGCAGGGCGCAGTCCTTGCCCAGGCCCTTGGATTTCAGGTAGCTGGTCGGGTACAGCATTTCCTGCATGCCCGGGCCGCCTTTCGGGCCTTCGTAGCGGATGATCACGATGTCGCCCGGCTTCACTTCGTCGGCGAGGATGCCCTTCACGGCGCCGTCCTGGCTTTCGAAGATCTTCGCGCGGCCTTCGAACACGTGGATGGATTCGTCCACGCCAGCGGTCTTCACCACGCAGCCGTCCAGGGCGATGTTGCCGTACAGCACGGCCAGACCACCTTCCTGGGAGTAGGCGTGCTCGACGCTGCGGATGCAGCCTTCGGCGCGGTCATCGTCCAGGGTCGGCCAGCGGGTGCTCTGGCTGAACGCAACCTGGGTCGGGATGCCGGCGGGGCCGGCCTTGAAGAAGGTGTGGACCTTCTCGTCCTGGGTCTGGGTGATGTCCCACTGGGCGATGGCGTCGGCCATGCTCGGGCTGTGCACGGTCGGAACGTCGGTGTGCAGCAGGCCGCCACGGGCCAGTTCGCCGAGGATGGAGAAGATGCCACCGGCGCGGTGCACGTCTTCCATGTGGTACTTCTGGATGTTTGGCGCGACCTTGCACAGCTGCGGCACCTTGCGCGACAGGCGATCGATGTCGCGCAGGTCGAAGGCGATCTCCGCCTCCTGGGCTGCGGCAAGCAGGTGCAGGATGGTGTTGGTCGAGCCGCCCATGGCGATGTCGAGGGTCATGGCGTTCTCGAACGCCTTGAAGCTGGCGACGTTGCGCGGCAGCACGGACTCGTCGCCTTCGCCGTAATAGCGCTGGCACAGCTCGACGGCCAGGCGGCCGGCGCGCAGGAACAGCTGCTCGCGGTCGGCGTGGGTGGCCAGGGTCGAACCGTTGCCCGGCAGGGACAGGCCCAGGGCTTCGGTCAGGCAGTTCATCGAGTTGGCGGTGAACATGCCGGAGCAGGAACCGCAGGTGGGGCAGGCGCTGCGCTCGTACTCGGCGACCTTCTCGTCGGAGCAGGAGTCGTCGGCGGCAGCCACCATGGCGTCGACCAGGTCCAGGCCATGGTTGGCCAGCTTGGTCTTGCCGGCTTCCATCGGGCCGCCGGAGACGAACACCACCGGGATGTTCAGGCGCAGGGCGGCCATCAGCATGCCGGGGGTGATCTTGTCGCAGTTGGAGATGCAGACGATGGCGTCGGCGCAGTGGGCGTTGACCATGTACTCCACGGAGTCGGCGATGATCTCGCGCGACGGCAGGGAATAGAGCATGCCGTCATGGCCCATGGCGATGCCGTCGTCCACGGCGATGGTGTTGAATTCCTTGGCCACGCCGCCGTGCTTTTCGATCTCGCGGGCGACCAGCTGGCCCAGGTCCTTCAGGTGTACGTGGCCGGGCACGAACTGGGTGAAGGAGTTGGCGATGGCGATGATCGGCTTCTTGAAGTCTTCGTCCTTCATCCCGGTGGCGCGCCAGAGGGCGCGGGCGCCGGCCATGTTGCGGCCGTGGGTGGAGGTTTTCGAGCGGTAATCGGGCATGAAGGGTTCCTGCGCATCAGGTCACGGTGGGAGCCGATCCGGGTCTTTTCGTGCGGCGGCGTACAGCGGGTAGGGCTGGCCGGCGAGACCTTGAGCGGACTCTGATTTCGTATCGTGAGCGCGGTACGCACCGGATGCAAACAGCAGATGGCCTTGCATGGGCGAGGTCGGCGCGCGGCGTGGCGGGGTCACCGCCTGCTCGGCCGGGGCTCACAGGCCCGCCGGGGGATAAATGGCAGGAATGCCCGGATTCTACGCCGGCCCTTGCCGCCAGGGAAAGGCTGGCGGTCGGTACGGGCCATGGACTTTCGCCGTCCTGGCGTGGTCAGAATGGCCATCGACGCTTTTCGGTCCCGTTCGTTGAAGGAGCAACACCATGAAAGTCACCCGCATCGCCCTGCTCGCCGCGCTTTTCGTCGGCAGCGTACAAGCCTCGTCGGATCAGGCCTGGCAGGCGCAGGACAAGCAGCAGCGCGAAGCCTGCCTGGCGCTGAGCCATCTGCAGAACAAGAAGGTGCTGGGCGCGCCGGTGCTGTTCGATGACAGCGTGGGATACACGGCGCTGATGATTGGTGGGACCTATGCCCAAAAACACATGAAGGGCAAACCGGGCCGCGAGCTGTGCCTGTTCGAGCGCAAGACCGGCAATGCAGTGATCAGCGAGGCGGATTCGCTGATGCCGATGAAGTAAGGACTTGGCCCGGAGGCGGCGGATAAAGCGTTCCGCTTTATGCGCCCTACGCGGCTGCACACCTGTAGGGCGGATAACGCCTCGGGCGTTATCCGCCATCCGCCGCTGAAATGAAAAACGGGGCGCTCCCGTCAGGAGACGCCCCGTTTTCGTGCCGCAGTGCCTTAGCCGTTGGGCAGCAGGCGCACGGTCAGGCTCTTGATGTAGCGGGTCTCGTGGATCGCCGGGTGCACCGGGTGATCAGGGCCCTGGCCGCCGCGCTCGAGCAGCTGGATGTTGCGGTCCAGGTGGCGGGCGCTACCGAGCAGGATGTCCTGCAGATCATCCTCGGGCAGGTGCATCGAGCAGGAGGCGCTGACCAGCACGCCGTCCTTGGAGAGCAGGCGCATGGCCTGTTCATTGAGGCGGCGGTAGGCGGCCTCGCCGTTCTTCAGGTCCTTCTTGCGCTTGATGAAGGCGGGCGGGTCGGCGACGATCACGTCGAAGCGCTCGTCGGCGGCCTTCAGCTCACGCAGGGCTTCGAACACGTCGCCTTCCACGCAAGCCACTTTCTCGGCCACGCCGTTGAGCGCGGCGTTGCGCTCCACGCCGTCCAGGGCGAAGCCGGAGGCGTCCACGCACATCACTTCGCTGGCGCCGAAGGCCGCGGCCTGGATGCCCCAGCCGCCGATGTAGCTGAACAGATCGAGGACGCGCTTGCCCTGCACGTAGGGCTGCAGGCGTGCGCGGTTCATGCGGTGGTCGTAGAACCAGCCGGTCTTCTGGCCGGCCAGTACCGGGGCCTCGAACTTCACGCCGTTCTCTTCCAGGGCGACCCACTCAGGGACTTCGCCGTAGGCATTGGCGACGTAGCGTTCCAGGCCTTCGGCATCACGGGCGCTGGAGTCGTTCTTCCACAGCACGGCGCTGGGCTTGAGCACCTGCAGCAGGGCGGCGAGGACGTCGTCGCGGTGCTTTTCCATGGTCGCCGAGGCGAGCTGGACCACCAGTACGTCGCCGAAGCGGTCGACCACCAGGCCCGGCAGCAGGTCGGAGTCGCCGTAGACCAGGCGGTAGAAGGGCTTGTCGAACAGGCGGTCGCGCAGGCTGAGTGCGACGTTCAGGCGGTGAACCAGCAGGGATTTGTCGAGAACGTGCTTGGTGTCGCGGGAGATCAGGCGGGCGCAGATGAGGTTGTTCGGGCTCATCGCAACGATGCCCAGCGGCTTGCCGTTGGCCATCTCGAGGATGGCCTGCTCGCCAGCACCGAATCCGTTCAGCGGGGTGGCGGCAACGTCCACCTCGTTGCTGTAGACCCACAGGTGGCCGGCGCGCAGGCGGCGCTCGGCATTGGCTTTCAGACGCAGGCTGGGCAGGGTCATGGGGAAAGGCTCCGGCAAAAGAGCGCGATTATAACGCAGCGGCGCGCACCGCCGGAGCGGGGCGCGTGCGCTTTTGGTCGACTCGGGGTCGGTCAGAGGGTGAGGGTTTCGATCAGCCGCTTGCTGAAGACCGGGATGTCGTCCGGTTTACGGCTGCTGATGAGGTGACCGTCCCTGACCACCGGGCGGTCCACCCAGTGACCGCCGGCGTTGCTGATGTCGTCCTTGAGGGAGTTCCAGCTGGTCAGGGTGCGGCCTCTCACCAGTCCGGCCGAGACCAGTAGCCAGGCGCCGTGGCAGATCACCGCGATGGGCTTGCCGGTGAGGTCGGCGCGCCGGACCAGTTCCTGGGCCCTGGGCAGGTTGCGGATCTGGTCGGAATTGATCACGCCTCCGGGCAGTAGCACGGCGTCGTACTCATCGATGTGGGCCGTCTCGAAGGTGCCGTCCACCTTGAAGCTGTCGCCGGGCAGCTCACGGTTCCAGCCTCGGACCTTGTCTATGTGGTCGGAAAGAATGCGTACCTTGGCCCCGGCCTGTTCCAGGGCATTGCGCGGGCCGGTCAGTTCCACCTGCTCGAAGCCGTCGGTAACCAGGATGGCGACAGTCTTGCCTTTCAGCGTCTGGCTCATTGCGAATCTCCCGTGTGGTCCCTTTGGGGGGTAAAGATTCCGACACTGCCGCCGATGAAAGTTCAGTCTAAAACGCTGGTTCCAGAACGCCGCGCTCTGGGTAAACTGTGCGCCCAATCACCTTCAGCCTGCCCGCTCATGTCCCAAGAACTCTCCGCCGAACAGATTCGCCAGGCCCTGCAGGGCATCAGTGTGCCGCCGCAGCCGCAGATCATGGTCGACCTGCAGATGGAGCAGTTCATGCCCAACCCGGACCTGAAGGCGATCGCCAAGCTGATCAGCCAGGACCCGGGCCTGTCCGGTGCGCTGCTGAAGCTGGTGAACTCGCCGTTCTTCGGGCTGGCCAATCGAATTACCTCGATCCAGCGCGCGGTGAACCTGCTGGGCAGCCGTTCGGTGATCAACCTGATCAATGCGCAGTCGATCAAGGGCGAGATGAGCGACGCCACCATCGTCACTCTCAACCGCTTCTGGGATACCGCGCAGGACGTGGCCATGAGCTGCCTGAACCTGGCCAAGCGCATCGGCTACGAGTCGGTTGACGAGGCCTATGCGCTGGGGCTGTTCCATAATTGCGGCATTCCGCTGATGCTCAAGCGCTTCCCGCATTACATGGCGGTACTGGAAGAGGCGTACGCCAGTGCCAGCGACGAGCGCCGGGTGGTGGACACCGAGAATCGTGTGCTGAACACCAACCATGCGGTGGTCGGCTACTTCACCGCGCGCTCCTGGCGCCTGCCGGAGCATGTCTGCGAGGCCATCGCCAATCATCACAATGCGTTGTCGATCTTCAGCGACGACAGCGCCCGTGATACGCAACTGAAGAACCTGCTGGCGATCCTCAAGATGGCCGAGCACATCTGCGGCTCGCACCGGGTGCTGGGCAACCAGCCGGAAGACCACGAGTGGGAGAGCATCCGCGCCAAGGTGCTGGATTACGTGGGGCTGTCGGAGTACGACTTCGAGAACCTCAAGGCCAGCATTCTCGAGCTGGGCGTGGGGCAGGGGACCTATTGACCTGGAGCCCCGACGCGGCGGTTGGCCATCGTCTCCTACGCTGCCGTTGAGTTTTCCCTGTAGGGGCGGACGTATCGCGCGAGTGAACCCCAGACACGAAAAAGCCGGGCATCTGCCCGGCTTTTTCGTTCAACGGAAGCGATCAGTCGAGCATGTCGCTGAAGCGCTCGTCCTTCTTGTAGGCGATGGCCTGGCTGAAGCCCGGCACCTGTACGCCCTTCTCGCTGATCTCGATGGCCTGCTCGTCGATCATGTCGTTGCCGAAGTTGTAGATGATGTCGAAACGGCCCTGGGTCACGGCTTCGTCGTACTGACGGGCGGCGGCGCGGGTGGCTTCGCGGCGGGTCTGGTAGGCGTCGAAGTTGGCATCGCCGTGGCGCTTGCGCAGCATCTTCTCGGTAACGGCAGGGGACAGCAGCACGCCGGTGGCGTTGTTGCCGCCGAAGCCCTTGGAGTTGATGAAGCAGACCTCCAGGTCGTCGCGGCGCACATCGGTGTTGGACAGGGCGATGTGGTCCTTGAACACGTCGTCGGCGAACTTTTCCACGGTCTTGATGCCGGGGATCACCCCGTAGCGGAAGGTGCCCAGGGCGGAGATCAACTGGTCGGCGCTGGCGGTGGCCAGGGAGTGGCCGACGAAGGCCTTGACCGCGGTGACGGGCCATTCGCTGATGCCGAAGGCGCTGGCGACGCGGTCGAGGATTTCCGACTCGGTGACGCGGTTGGCCGGGGTGCTGGAGCCGTGGGCGTGGACGAAGCTGTGCTGGCGCACGCTCTTTTCGCCAACGATCTGCGCGGCGGCGGCCACGGCCTTGGCCATGGTCAGGTAGTTGCCCGGACCGGGGGCGGAGATGGACTTCTTGAAGCCGTCGGCGTTGATGAACACATCCGGCACCGAGCCGTGGATCTCGGCGCCCAGCTCCAGGGCCAGGGCGTCGTCCATCAGCACCACGTACTGGGCGGACTCGGCCAGGGTGAAGCCGCAGTTCTCGCCGAATGGGCGGCTGGCGCGGCGGAAGTCGACGTCGTCGCGGCCATCGATGTGTCGCAGGCCTTCTTCGGTGGCCAGCGCGCTCATGGCGGCGTAGCCCTCGATGATCTCGGAGGTGATCGGCGCTTCGGCGTTACCGACGATGACCACGCGGGCCTGGCCGGTAGTGATGACGTCGATGCCTTTCTGCAGGTTGTACAGGAAGGTGGCGCAGGCGCCGGTGATGCTGCCGGTCATGCCGACGCTGCCCAGCACGTAGGCGTTGATGAAGTCGGTGGGCATGCTGTTGAAGCCCAGCGGCAGCTGCTTGGCCGATACGCGGTGGCCGCGCAGGCGCGATTGCAGCAGGCCGCCATAACCGTTCTCGTCCAGCTGGCTCATGATGCTGCTGGAGAACACGGCGATTTCGTCGGGCTGCACGCGGTCGCAGATGGTCTGCCAGTCGATGCCGACGGAGCGCACCGCGTCGGTGGCGGCGACCACGGACATCTGCAGGCCGCGCGGGTGGAAGCGCGAGTTGTACAGCTCGCTCGGCTCGAAGCCGGTGGGCAGCTGGCCGGCGGACTTGACCGGCAGTGCGCGGTAACTGTCGACCTTGAATTCGCAGCTGTCGTGCAGGGTGACGCGCACTTCGCCGCCTTCGAGCTCGTCCACCGACCAGTTGGCCGGCAGCGGCTCGGGCAGTTGCTTGCGCTGGGTGCTGAAGGTGACCGGGCTGCCGGCGGCACCGAGGGTGATGCTCTTGTGGCAGTGGGCGGCATCGACGTCGAGGTATTGCAGTTCGATGCGGCGGATCAGGGTGGACTGGCGAATCTGCTCGGCGAAGCGCTTTTCGATTTCGGCCAGGGTCAGGACCTGGCCCTCGGCGTCGCGGTAGTGGCCGGCGTCGAACTTCACCAGCTTCATCATCACCGCGAGGCCGGCGAGGGTTTCCTGGCGAGCGGCGCTCTCCATGGATTCGAGGACGGTGCGGCGGAACCCATGGTGGAACGAGCTGCGGCCCGCAGCGTTATACCCACCAAAACCAACGATGACCGGTAGTCGAGACATCTCTCGGAAACTCCTTCAGCAAGTCCATCTTGTGCGTTCGGGCGGTGATTGCCCAAGGCGGGGCGGCCCAGTGGCACAAAGCCAGCGGTGGCTAGAGTGATTCGAATGCTTTAGCTGACGAGGATGATGACCGCCGAGTCACGCTAACGCCAGGATTTGGCGGAAGAAGGCGACGAATTTCCGTATAGATCGAGCGGAGACTACTGAAGGGGAAGGGAACCGGGAGCCACGATGGGCTCCCAGGGTGTTGCGGGTAGTGCTCAGCGGTACTCGATGCCAGCCTTTTTGGTACTGACGCGGGTGCCGGACTTGCCTTCGGTGATGGCCACGATGTTTTCCAGTGAGCCGATTACCGCATCCTTGCCGGTATTGCGGGCGAACTCGATGGCCGCCATGACCTTCGGTCCCATGGAGCCGGCGGCGAAGCCCAAGCGTTCCAGTTCGTCCGGGTGGGCCTGGGCGATGGCCTTCTGGGTCGGCTTGCCCCAGTCGATATAGGCCGCGTCCACGTCGGTAGCGATGATCAGGACGTCAGCGGACAGTTCCTGGGCCAGCAGCGAGGAGCAGAGGTCCTTGTCGATTACAGCCTCGACGCCGGAGAGCTTCTTGCCCGATTCGTCGTACATGGTCGGAATGCCGCCACCGCCCGCGCAGATGACGATGGTGCCTTTCTCCAGCAGCCACTTGACCGGGCGGATCTCGAAGATGCGCTTCGGACGCGGGCTGGCGACCACGCGGCGGAACTTGTCGCCGTCGGGCGCGATGCTCCAGCCTTTCTCCTTGGCGAGGGCTTCGGCCTCTTCCTTGGAGTAGACCGGACCGATGGGCTTGGTCGGATTCTGGAAGGCCGGGTCCTTGGAGTCGACCTCGACCTGGGTGAGCAGGGTGGCGAACGGCACTTCGAACGGCAGCAGGTTGCCCATTTCCTGTTCGATCATGTAGCCGATCATGCCTTCGGTCTCGGCACCGAGGACGTCCAGCGGATAGGGGCTGACCTTCTCGTAGGCCGCGCCCTGCAGGGCCAGCAGGCCGACCTGCGGGCCGTTGCCGTGGGCGATCACCAGTTCGTTGCCGGGAGCGACCTTGGCAATCTGCTCGGCAGCGATCCGCACGTTGGTGCGCTGGTTGTCGGCAGTCATGGGCTCGCCACGACGCAGCAGGGCGTTGCCGCCCAATGCGACGACGATACGCATATTCATTACCTCCGAAAGAGTGGAAACGCCCCTGGACCGGCGACGGCGTCGCGGTCCGGGGGCGGCGCGGCATTACATGTCGGCGAGGGTCGAAACGAGGATTGCCTTGATGGTGTGCATGCGGTTTTCCGCTTGCTCGAAGGCAATGTTGTACGGGGATTCGAAGACGTCGTCGGTGACTTCGATGCCGTTCTTCAGGTTCGGGTACTGCTCGGCGATCTGCTTGCCGACCTTGGTCTCGCTGTTGTGGAAGGCGGGCAGGCAGTGCATGAACTTCACGCGCGGGTTGCCGGCGGCCTTCATCATGTCCATGTTGACCTGGTAGGGCAGCAGTTCCTTGATGCGTTCGCCCCAGGCTTCGACCGGCTCACCCATGGAGACCCACACGTCGGTGTGGATGAAGTCCACGCCCTTGACCGCCACTTTCGGGTCTTCGGTGATGGTGATGCGGGCGCCGCTTTCTTCAGCGAACTTCTTGCAGGCGGCGATGTGCTCTTCGGTCGGCCAGAGCTCCTTGGGCGCGGCGATGCGCACGTCCATGCCGAGCTTGGCGCCGATCAGCAGCAGGGAGTTACCCATGTTGTTGCGGGCGTCGCCCAGGTAAGCGTAGGTAATTTCGTGCAGCGGCTTGTCGCTGTGCTCGCGCATGGTCAGCACGTCGGCCAGCATCTGGGTCGGGTGGTACTCGTCGGTCAGGCCGTTGAACACCGGTACGCCGGCGAACTTGGCCAGTTCCTCGACAATTTCCTGCTTGAAGCCACGGTATTCGATGGCGTCGTACATGCGGCCGAGAACGCGGGCGGTGTCCTTCATCGATTCCTTGTGGCCGATCTGCGAGGAGTTCGGGTCGATGTAGGTGACGTTGGCGCCCTGGTCATAGGCGGCCACTTCGAAGGCGCAACGGGTGCGGGTCGAGGTTTTCTCGAAGATCAGCGCAATGTTGTTGCCTTTCAGGTGCTGCTGCTCGGTGCCGGTGTACTTGGCGCGTTTCAGGTCGCGGGACAGATCGAGGAGATAACGCAACTCGCGGGTGCTGTGGTGCATCAGGCTGAGCAGGTTACGGTTGTGCATGTTGAAAGCCATGATCTTTCTCCTTCGACGGAATTCTCGGTCTCGCCAGCGCGGCTAGTGGCTGGCGAGGCGGGCGACCCTGGTTGGGCCGCCCCATTGGTTTGTGCGCTCTGTTGGGTATCAGTAGTCGACCGGATCACGCAGGATCGGGCAGGTCATGCAGTGACCGCCGCCACGGCCCCGGCCCAGTTCGCCGGCGCTGATGGTGACCACTTCCACGCCGGCCTTGCGCAGCAGGGTGTTGGTGTAGGTGTTGCGGTCATAGCCGACCACCACGCCCGGTTCCAGGCAGACCACGTTGTTGCCGTCGTCCCACTGCTCGCGCTCGGCGGCGAAGCTGTTGCCGCCGGTTTCCACGACGCGCAGTTTCTTCAGGCCCAGCGATTCGGCGACGACCGTGAGGAAGTCCTTGTCTTCGCGCTGGATGCTGAGGCCGTAGGGGCTCTTCTCGTCCGGACGCAGGACGAAGGGAACGATCTCCTTCACCACTTCCGGGAAGACGGTGACGAGGTCGCGGTCGCAGAAGGTGAAAACGGTGTCCAGGTGCATCGCGGCGCGCGACTTCGGCAGGCCGGCGACGATGACTTTCTCACAGGCGCCTTTGGCGAACAGTGCCTGGGCGACCTGGCCGATAGCTTGGCGGGAGGAGCGCTCACCCATGCCGATCAGGACGACACCGTTGCCGATCGGCATCACGTCGCCACCTTCCAGGGTGGACATGCCGTGGTCCTTGTCCGGATCGCCGTACCAGACTTCGAATTCGGCGTTGGTGAATTCCGGGTGGAACTTGTAGATGGCGGTGGTCAGCAGGGTTTCCTGACGGCGCGCCGGCCAGTACATCGGGTTCAGGGTCACGCCGCCGTAGATCCAGCAGGTGGTGTCACGGGTGAACTGGGTGTTGGGCAGCGGCGGCAGCAGGAAGCTGGAGTGGCCCAGGTAGTCGCGGTACATCTTCAGCGCCTTGGCGCCTTCGCTGTCGGGGATGTCGTCAGAGGCAACGCCACCGATGAGGAACTCGGCCAGCTTGCGCGGCTCCAGGCTTTCCAGCCAGCCGCGCAGCTCCTGGGTCAGACCCAGGCCGACGCTGTCGTTGGTGATCTTGCGGTCGAGGATCCACTTCAGGGCCTCGGGGTTCTGGACGGTCTCGGTCAGCAGGTTGTGCATTTCCAGGACGTCGATACCGCGCTCACGCATCTTGGTGACGAAATCAAAGTGGTCGCGCTTGGCCTGGTTTACCCAGATTACGTCGTCGAACAGCAACTCGTCACAGTTGCTCGGGGTCAGGCGTTGGTGGGCGAGTCCAGGCGAGCAGACCATCACTTTGCGCAATTTGCCAGCTTCAGAATGAACGCCAAGTTTGGTTTTTTCCGTGCTCATGAGATGTCTCCAGGAGTTACAGAGTGAGGAAGCCGTCGTAGAGGCCATAGGCCGCGATCAGGGCGCCGATGACGACACCCGCGAAGATCAGCTTCTCGACATTGGTGAAGATGGGTTGGCCCACTTCATGTTTCGCTTTAGCGAAGAGGATTACGCCCGGCGCGTACAGCAGCGCCGACAGCAGCAGGTATTTCAGGCCACCGGCGTAGATCAGCCAGATGGCGTAGGTGACCGAGATCGCAGCGATGATCAGGTCCTTGGTGCGGTCACCCGGGTCCTTGTCGTAGGTCTCGCCTTTGACTGCCAGCAGCAGGGCGTAGGCCGCGGACCAGAAGTACGGGATGAGGATCATCGAGGTGGCCAGCAGCAGCATCTTGGTGTACGGGTCCATCCCGTCGGAGCTGCCCGAGGAGAAGAAGGTCACCACCAGGAAGATCTGCACGCAGATGTTGGTCAGCCACAGGGCGTTGGCCGGCACCTGGTTGGCGTTCTCCTTGCGCAGGAACTCCGGCATGGTGTGGTCCTTGGCCGCGGCGAACATGATCTCGGCGCACAGCAGCACCCAGGAGAGCAGGGCACCCAGCAGGGAGATCAGCAGACCGACGCTGATCAGTACCGCACCCCAGTGCCCGACCACATGCTCCAGTACCAGCGCCATCGACGGGTTCTGCAGCTTGGCCAGTTCCGGTTGGGTCATCACGCCCATGGACAGCACGTTCACCAGTACCAGCAGGAGCAGTACGGTGATGAAGCCAATCACAGTGGCCTTACCGACGTCGGAACGTTTTTCCGCACGAGAGGAGAAGATGCTCGCGCCTTCGATGCCGATGAACACCCAGACGGTGACCAGCATCATGTTGCGCACCTGGTTCATCACGCTGCCCAGATCCGGATTGCTCGCGCCCCAGATGTCAGCGCTGAAGATGTCCAGCTTGAAGGCGAACAGGCAGATCAGGATGAACAGGAACAGCGGGACGATCTTCGCCACCGTGGTGATGGTGTTGATGAACGTCGCCTCCTTGATCCCGCGCAGCACCAGGAAGTGCAGGGCCCACAGCAATACCGAGGCGCAGATCACCGCCGGCAGGGTGTCGCCCTTGCCGAAGACCGGGAAGAAGTAGCCCAGGGTGCTGAATAGAAGAAGGAAGTAGCCGACGTTGCCGAGCCAGGCGCTGATCCAGTAGCCCCAGGCCGAGGAGAAGCCCATGTAGTCGCCGAAGCCGGCCTTGGCGTAGGCGTACACCCCACCGTCGAGTTCAGGTTTGCGGTTGGCCAGGGTCTGGAAGACGAATGCCAGGGTCAGCATCCCGACCGCGGTGATGGCCCAACCGATGAGAATGGCACCGACGTCTGCGCTGGCGGCCATGTTTTGCGGAAGGGAGAAAATGCCCCCGCCGATCATGGAACCCACCACCAACGCCGTCAGCGCGCCGAGTTTCAATTTTTGGCTGCTTTCTTGCGACATTTAAGAATCTCCCTATAGGAAGTTGGAGAGTGTAGCTATTAAGCGCCGTCTGTCAGGGACGGTCCCTGACGTAGGTCAATAGCTTGCTATCCAATGTATCGAGCGGTACTCCATAACCCGCTCACCCCGCAAACAAGATAGAAGGACTTTTCCACTAACGCCCGATTTAGAGAGGATTTCGTGAAAGTTTGATCACGTTGATGTGACCGCACTGTGGCAATTCGCGAGCGTGCTCACGATGGAGTGAAACGGCTATTGAGGGCGTGCGGGGTTGCACCCTGGCGGTACGCGGGTTGTGTAGGAGTTTTCTGATGCAAGCGGAAGCCCCGCAGGGAGGCCGAAATCATTCAGGAGGGGGAATTGGCCGGGGCAGGATCACTGCACCCGGCGAGGCGCCGAGGGCGCCGGATGGCATGGACGCCGAAGGACACCCCCGGGTTCGTGGCCCGGAGGGCGTGCCACAAACAGGTGCGGCACGAAGCGGTGCGCAACGGCACCGACAAGTGAATAGCAAGGGGTATGCCAGTCTGGCGCACCCCGGCCTGCCGGGCTCCGCCGGTCGGTCCGCTTAACGGTATAGGCGGATTCTTGCTCAGCCGTCGGCGTCGTCAGCGGGATTCCCGCCGCCGGAGAACAGCAGGCCGTGCTTGCGCAGCTTGTCGTGCAGGGTCTTGCGCGGCACGCCGAGCGCTTCGGCGAGGCTGCGCAGCGAGTTGTGCGGGCGGCTCATCTCGGCAGCGATCAGCGCACGCTCGAAGGCTTCGACCTGTTCGTTCAGCCCTGCGCCGGCGGCGGTCGGGGTCGAGTGGGTGCCCGTATCGTCGAGCCCCAGGTCCAGTCCCAGTGCATAGCGTTCTGCGGCGTTCTGCAGTTCGCGCACATTGCCCGGCCAGCCGTGGGACAGCAGTTGCGCGCGCTGCGTGGAGTCCAGGGCGCGTGGTGTCAGGCCATGCCGCTGCGCACCGCGTTCGGCGAAGTGCTGGAACAACAGGAGGATGTCATCGCCACGCTCGCGCAGCGGTGGGATGCGCAGGCTGGCGACGTTCAGGCGGTAATAAAGGTCGGCGCGGAAGCGGCCTTCGTCGGAGGCCAGGCGCAAGTCTTCCTTGGTCGCCGCGATGATGCGGATGTCCAGGGGGATGAGCTGGTTGGAGCCCAGGCGCTCGACCGTGCGCTCCTGCAGCAGGCGCAGTAGCTTGACCTGGACGTCCAGGCTCATGCTTTCGATTTCGTCGAGGAACAGCGTGCCGCCATTGGCGTATTCGAACTTGCCGATGCGCCGCTTCTGCGCGCCGGTGAATGCACCCTGCTCATGGCCGAACAGCTCACTTTCCACCACCGACTCGGCCAGCGCCCCGGCGTTGATGGCGACAAAGGGACCGTTGCGGCGGCTGGAGAGGTCATGCAAGGCTCGGGCGACCACTTCCTTGCCCGAGCCAGTCTCACCGAGGATCAGTACGTCGGCCTGGATCGCCGACAGCGAGGCGACCTGCTGCTGCAGGCGTTGCATCGGTGCAGATTGGCCGACCAGGCGACCACGCAGTTCCTTCTGCTCGGACAGCGCCAGCCGCAGGCTGCGGTTCTCCAGCACCAGGCGGCGCACATCGAGGGCGCGGCGCACGCTGTCGAGCAATGCATCACTGGGGAAGGGTTTTTCCAGGAAGTCGTAGGCGCCCGAGCGCATGGCCTTGACCGCCAGCGGGACGTCGCCGTGGCCGGTCACCAGTATCACCGGCAGTTCGGCATCCTGCGCGTGCAGTTGCTCCAGCAGTTGCAGGCCGTCGATACCAGGCATGCGGATATCGCTGACGATCACTCCGGGCCAGTCCCGCGCCTGCTGTGGGTCGAGCTGGCGCGCGTCGGCCAGGGCGACGACGCTGAAGCCGGCCAGGTCAAGGGTTTGGCTCAGCGCCTGGCGCAGATGCGGATCGTCGTCGATCAACAGCACCTGGGTGGTCGAATCGAAGGGCGCGGCCGAACTCATGCGCGGGTTTCCTCCTGCGGCGTCGAAGTCACGCCGGGGATGCCCGGCAACAGGTGCAATTGTACGAGAGCACCGCCATCGGGGTTATTCCCCAATTCCAGATGGCCGCCGAGCGTGCGTAACAGGGTGTCACAGATGGCGAGGCCAAGGCCGAGGCCCTTGGCGCTGGTCTTGGTGGTGAAGAAGGGTTCGCGGGCGTGGGCCAGCGCCTGCTCGGAGAAGCCGGGCCCGTTGTCGCGCAGGGACAGGATGATGCGCTCGGGCGTCTGCTCGGCGGTCAGCCAGATGCGTCGAGGTGGCGCCTTCTCGGTGAGAGCGTCGAGGGCGTTGGAGAGCAGGTTGGAGAGGATCTGGCGCAGCCGGGTCTCGCCAGCCTGCACCCAGATCGCCGCATCCGGCAGGTCGCGTAGCAGTTCCACGTTCATCGACTGGCGGCGCGGCGCAACCAGCGCCAGGGCGTCGTTGATCGCCGGTTGCAGGGCGACGTTTTCCGGAGCGCGCCGTGCACCGCGGGCGTAAGCCTTGAGGTGGCCGATGATCGAAGCCATGCGGCCGGTCAGTTCGCCGATCTGCTCGAGGTTGCTGCGGGCGTCGTCGATGCGCTGGTGGTCGATCAGCACGCGGGCGTTGTCGGCGTAGGTGCGGATCGCCGCGAGCGGCTGGTTGAGTTCATGGCTGATACTGGCGGACATGGTGCCCAGGGCGGTGAGCTTGCCAGCCTGCACCACCTCGTCCTGCGCATGCATCAGCTCGCGCTGTGCCTGTTCGCGGTTGCTGACTTCCTGTTGCAGGCGGCTGTTGGCGTCTTCCAGTTCCTGGGTGCGCTCCTGCACCCGGACTTCCAGCTCGTGCTTGGCCTGGGCCTCGAGCGCGATGCGCTCCAGGTAGTGGCGGCGGCTGATGATCAGCAGCGACAGCAGCAGGAGCAGCGCGACGAGGGTGGCGGCGCCGATCAGTACGACGCTGCGCACCGGGGCGTCGACCTGGGTGCGGGGGGTATAGATGCTGACGGTCCAGCCGGTTTCCGGCAGCTCGCGGCTCTGGCTGATCCAGCGGCGCTGATCGATCGTCAGTGGCAGGGGATGCAGCACCGGGTAGGGGATGTTCTGCGCGATCTCGCGCTGCTTGGCCGGCGACAGCTCACGGCTGGTATGGAAGCGCCAGGCCTTGTTGGACGACAGGATGACCACGCCGTCGGCATCCATTACCAGGAGCTGGTCAGGGGTATTTCCCCAGAGATCTTCCATGTGCTCCAGGTCGACCTTCACCACCAGCACGCCCAGTAGCGTTTCCCCGTCACGGACCTCGCTGGCGAAGAAATAGCCGCGGCGCTTGGACGTGGTGCCCAGGCCGAAGAAGCGCGCCGGGCGCCCCTGCATGGCTTCCTTATAGTAAGGGCGGAATGAGAAGTTGCGGCCAACGAAGCTGTCGGGCTGCTCCCAGTTGGAGGCGGCGCGAGTGAGACCGTCAGGCTGCATCAGGTAGATGACGTCGGCGCCGGTGCGTCCCCGTATGCGTGCCAGTTCGACGTTGGCGGCGTTCTGCAGGTCCAGATTGCCGGGGAATTGCAGCGCCGCCCGGAGTGCCGGCAGCTCGCCGAGGATCGGCGGCAGGTCCTCATAGCGGCGTAGCGTGCCGAGCAGGTTGGCGACGTAGAGGTCGAGGGTCTGCTGGTTCTGCTGGGCGATCTGCAGGCTGTAGTAGCGCTCGGCGACATGGTGCAGCGGCCAGAGCAGCAGTGCCAGCAGGAGCGCGAGCAAGGCCAGGGAGCGCCAGCGGGTGAGGTGGTGATTCAAGGCGGCATACATCGCGTGGGGTCGTGTCCGCTGGGGATGCTACACCGATCGGGGCTGGGGGAGCGGCTCACACGAAGTCATTCACCACGCCGAGCGTTGTTCCTGGTTCGTGCTGCCAGTGTCGATATCCCTGAGAGGGGCGGAGTGGGCGGCCCCAGGTTCAGAGCCAGCGGCCCGTGGGGATGGCGCTGGTCTGCCGGGGAACTGACTCACTCAGGACTAACTATGGAGCTGGCTCTTTCTGCTTTCAGTCAAAGACTTCTGCGTCCGCCAGTCGACGACCCTCTCGGTCCTTCCCGGACAGTGCCGGCTCGCCGTCCAGGGGCCACTCGATGGCCAGTTCCGGGTCGTTCCAGGCTACGCATCGTTCGTGCTCCGGAGCCCAGAAGTCGGTGGTCTTGTAGAGAAACTCGGCGCTTTCGCTGAGCACCAGGAAGCCGTGGGCAAACCCTTCAGGGACCCACATCTGAAGCTTGTTTTCCTCGCTGAGGATCTGGCCGACCCACTGGCCGAACGTCGGCGAGCCACGGCGCAGGTCCACGGCGACGTCGAATACTTCGCCCTGGATGACGCGTACCAGTTTCCCCTGTGCCTGGCGGATCTGGTAATGCATACCGCGCAGTACGCCACGGGAGGAGCGGGAGTGGTTGTCCTGCACGAAATCGACCTTGCGGTTGATCGCCTGCTCGAATTTCTGCTGGTTGTAGCTCTCGAAGAAGAAGCCGCGGCTGTCGCCGAAGACCTGAGGTTCGATGACGAGAACGTCGGGAATGGCCAGTGGTATGACTTTCATCAGTAGACCGTTTGAATCAGAAGGTGTTGGAGATACAGACCGTACCCGCTCTTGGCCAACGGCGCGGCGAGGCGCTGCAGGTCTTCGGGGCTGATCCAGCCCTGGCGGAAAGCGATTTCTTCCGGGCACGCGACCTTGAGTCCCTGTCGGTTCTCCAGGGTGGCGATGAACTGGCTGGCTTCGAGCAGGGACTCATGGGTGCCGGTGTCCAGCCAAGCGTAGCCACGGCCCATGATTTCCACCGAAAGCTCGCCCTGCTCCAGGTAGTGGCGATTGACATCGGTGATCTCCAACTCACCGCGTGCTGAAGGGCGAAGCCCTTTGGCGATTTCGACAACGCTCTGGTCGTAGAAATACAACCCCGTCACGGCGTAATTGGATTTTGGCTTCGAAGGCTTCTCGTCCAGGCTGATTGCCTTGCCGCGCGCGTCGAACTCCACGACACCATAACGCTCGGGGTCGTGCACGTGATAGGCAAAGACGGTCGCGCCGCTGTTTCGCTGCATGGCGCTGGCCAGGAGCTCCTGCAGGTGGTGGCCGTGGTAGATGTTATCGCCGAGTACCAGTGCGCAAAGGTCATTGCCGATGAACTCTTTGCCGATCAGGAGCGCCTGGGCCAGGCCATCGGGTGAGGGCTGCACGGCGTACTGGAGATTGAGACCCCATTGGCTGCCATCACCGAGCAGTTGCTCGAAGCGCGGAGTGTCCTGGGGCGTGGATATGATCAGGATGTCACGGATGCCCGCGAGCATCAGGGTGCTCAGCGGGTAGTAGATCATCGGCTTGTCATATACCGGTAGCAGCTGCTTGGAAATGGCCAATGTAGCGGGGTGCAGTCGAGTGCCCGAACCGCCGGCGAGAATAATGCCTTTACGCTTCATGCGAGTTTTTCTCCGGTCAGCTCGACCAGCATTCGCGTCACGTGAGTTTCCCAGGTGGGAAGCGTGAGGCTGAAGGTTGTCCGCAGCTTGCGGGTGTCGAGTCGAGAGTTGTGGGGGCGCGTCGCGGGTAGCGGATACTCCCGGGTCGGAATCGGCAGCACCCGTTCTGGCAAGGTGCGCAGTGGTAGTCCCAGGCGGGCGGCTTGTTCGATTACGAAGCGGGCGTAGCCATGCCAACTGACCGCACCATCCGCTGTCAGGTGATACACACCGGCAAGCGATCGTGCGTCAGGGCGATGGAGCAATTGAGCGAGCGCCTGGGCAGTAACGTCGGCAATCAGTTCGGCGCTGGTCGGCGCGCCAACTTGATCGTCAATCACGCGCAGTTCTTCACGATCTGCCGCAAGGCGCAGCATGGTCTTGGCGAAGTTCGCTCCGCGCGAGGCGTAGACCCAACTGGTGCGGAAGATCAAATGGCGGCAGCCGCTGCGCAGGATTGCCTGCTCGCCTTCCAGCTTGGTCTGCCCGTAGATGTTGAGCGGCCCGGTCGGATCGTCCTCGCGAAAGGGCTCGCTGCCGCTGCCGTCGAACACGTAGTCGGTGGAGTAGTGCACGAGCCACGCATCAAGCTCGACTGCGAGTTCAGCCAACAAACCGACGGCCTCCGCATTTACGCGGCGCGCCCGGTCGGAGTCGGCTTCCGCCTTGTCGACCGCGGTGTAGGCGGCGGCATTCACGATGATCGAGGGGCGCTCGGTCCTCACCAGGGCACGGAGGCCCGTCAGGTCCTCCAGGTTGCCTCGCTGGCGATCACAGACGATCAGCCTTCCGAGAGGCGCCAGGGCACGCTGCAATTCCCAGCCGACCTGGCCATTGGCACCGAGGATCAGGATGTTGCTCATGAGTACTGCTTGCTCAGCCATTCGCGGTAGGCCCCACTGGCCACGTTCTCGACCCAGTCCTGATTGTCCAGATACCAGCGGACGGTCTTGGCAATGCCGGTCTCGAAGGTTTCCGCAGGTTTCCAACCCAGTTCCCGCTCCAGACGAGTGGCGTCGATGGCGTAACGGCGGTCATGGCCGGGGCGGTCTTTGACGAAGCGGATCTGCTCACGGTAGCTACGACCATCGCTGCGTGGGGCCTCCTGGTCGAGGGTGTCACAGATGTGGTGCACCACGTCCAGATTGGACTTCTCGTTCCAGCCGCCGACATTGTAGGTTTCCCCCGCGCTCCCGGCTTCCAGCACGCGGCGAATGGCGCTGCAGTGGTCCTTGACGTAAAGCCAGTCGCGGATCTGCTGGCCGTCGCCGTAGATCGGCAACGTCTCTCCGGCCAGTGCATTGCGGATCACCAGCGGAATGAGCTTCTCGGGGAAGTGATACGGGCCGTAGTTGTTGGAGCAGTTGGTAGTCAGTACCGGTAGCCCGTAGGTGTGGTGATAGGCTCTGACAAGATGATCGGATGCGGCCTTGGACGCCGAGTAGGGGCTGTTGGGCTGGTACGCATGCCGCTCTGTGAAGGCGGGTGCTTCAGGGGCGAGGGAGCCGTACACCTCGTCGGTGGATACGTGCAGGAAGCGGAAGTCCTTCTGGCGCTGGTCATCCAGCGCGTTCCAGTAGGCTCGCACTGTCTCGAGCAGATGGAAGGTGCCGACCACGTTCGTCTGGATGAACTCCTCGGGGCCCAGGATGGAGCGATCGACATGGGATTCGGCGGCGAAGTTCAGCACTGCGCGCGGCTGATGCTGCTCCAGCAGAGAGGCCGTCAGCTGCTTGTCACCGATATCGCCATGGACGAATACGTGCCTGTCGTCGCCAGCCAGGCTGGCAAGGTTCGCCCGGTTGCCAGCGTAGGTCAGTTTATCCAGGCTGATCACGGTTTCGGAGTGTGCGGCGAGCCAGTCGAGCACGAAGTTGGAGCCGATGAAGCCGGCGCTACCGGTAACCAGGATCGTCATGGGATAGCCTTTGTATGAGCGTGAGTCACTCAGTATAAGGTTGTCGGGAAGCGTTGTCCGGCACACTTCTGAGCACATGACCAGAGACTGACTGCGATGCAGCGGTGCCTGAGCATTGCCGGGGATCTACCGGTTTTCATGAGTCAGGTGCCATCTGAAACGGACAACGATGTCAGGCTTAGTTTGTTCCGGTGTCGCAATCTTTCTTTGAGCGGAACATTGGACTCTGATGCTCTAGTTTGATCCATTCAGGATAGTACTGAGCAGATGGTAGTAGGTCGCGAGAGGACTTCGGGGCAGGCCGGAAAACTGCAAGCCCCGAATTGTATCGCGCCCTTGTATTTATCGTCCTATAAGAGACTCATAGAGTCTTGCGTAACTCTCGGCCATCGTGTTCGCTGAAAAGCCTGACTCAAAACGATGCCGTGCTGCTTCACCGCATTCCCGAGAGAACTCCTGGTCGCTCCAGATCTTCATGAGCGCCCCTCGCAAGGCCATTGGGTCGGCAGGGGAGACGCTCAGGCCGGTAATGCCATCGACATTGATAAAGCTGGTGCCGGTGCCAATTTCGCAGGAGATAAGAGGCTTGCCAAACATGGCAGCCTCAAGGAGTGAGATTCCGAACGCTTCCGAACGCAGGTGCGAAGGAAATACAAAGGCATGACAAAGCTTCAGCAGTGCAGCCTTGTCGTGGTCACTGACGGCTCCAAGAAAGTGCACATTCTTCAAGCCAAGTCGACTGGCCTGCATCTTCAGTTCCGCCTCAAGTGGGCCGGAGCCTGCGATCACCAAGGGATAGTCGAGTCCGGAGAGAGCCTCCAGCAGATAATTGAGACCCTTGTAGTAACGGAGCATCCCCACAAACAGGAAGAATCGAGGGCCGATCCGCTCTCGCCAGGTCTGGAGAGACTCCGCGGAGGGCGCTGGGTAGCTCGACTCTTCCAGCCCATATGGAATTACGCAGACTTTCTCATGGTGTTTTAGCAGCACATCGCTGGACTGCGCATAATTCGGCGATGAAGCAACGATACTGTCCATGCTGGACAGGAACTTATGCATCAGCGGGGTGTAGAGTTTTAGAAGCGACTTCTGGCGAACAATATCCGAGTGATAACTTACAATCGACGGCTTTTTTATCCGGCTAGCAAAGTGAATCATGTCCATGAATGGCCATGGAAAATGATAATGGATGATATCCGCCTCGCTTGCGAGTTCCTTGAAGTCGGACAGCGCCGAGAGGGAAAAGCCAGTTGATGCAATATTGAAGGTCTGCTGGGATCTTCTGACGGTATGCGTGCCTACAGTCCTCTCGCGCTCCGGATTCTGGCTCAATGTGAGTACCTTGCTGGATACTCCATGATTCCGGCAGCCCTCAGCCAGTTGGTAGATAACCTGCTCGATTCCACCGAAACTGTCGGGGTAGTAGGTCTTGAAGAAATGAAGAACGCGCATTACTTGCTCAACACCAGTTTATAAACCCGCTGCGTTTCGAGTGCGCAGCGTTTCCAGCTGAATTTCGCTGCCTGAGTGATTCCAGCTACTTTCGCCGCCTGACGCCATGCCTCATCCTCCAAACCCCTGAGAAGCAGTCCGGCCATCCCGTCCACGTCTGCGGGAGCGCAGGCCAGGGCGGCTTCGCCGGCGACCTCGGGCAAGGACGAACTATCGGAGCATACGACCGGAACGCCACTCTGCATTGCTTCCAGCACTGGCAGGCCAAACCCCTCGTACAGCGAAGGGAAGCAGAATAGCCTGGCGCCAGCGAAGAGGTGGGGAAGATCCGCTGCGGGGGCGAAGCCCAGATATCGCGCCCATCCTTCGCGGGCTCCTTTGCCGATCGCCTCGTGAATAGCCTGGCTACGCCAACCTGCATAGCCTGTCAGAATCAGCGGCCAGCGTTGACGAACGGCAATAGGCAACTTTCTATACGCTTCCAGCAGATTGAGCAGATTCTTTCTCGGCTCGATCGTGCCTACGTAGAGAGAGTAACCATCATAGGTCAGATTGTGTCGTGCCAGAGTTGGGGCAATATCTTGCTCCGAGCGAGGTAAGAACTCCTCGCTGGCCGCCAATGGTACAGAGTGGACCTTTTCCGGGGAAAGCGAGAACTGGCTGATGAGTTCCTGTCTGTTGAACTCAGAGTCAGTAATGAAGGCGCTTCCCCTTTCAAGCGCGAGACGAAGCTCTTTCTGCATATAGCGCACTCGCTCCATGGGCGCACAATCGCTCCAGAGGAATGGCGACAGATCGTGGAACGTGGCCACGCTCCGACCGGCGAACGGGGGCAGATAGAAGTTCGGACCGTGATACAGGTAATCTCCGTACCCCCGCAGCGCTCTACGCTTGAGGATCGGTGTCAGCACACGATAGGCCTCGGTCGCCAGACGACTGTTCTGTACCAGCCGCTTGAGCCGATGCGAGGTTCCCCCGGACTCGGTCGCAACTGGAAGCTGATCGACAAATCCTGTTCCGCTGAACAGTCTGAGCTCAGTCAGCTCCGGCGAAGTCTGAAGTTGCCTTGCCAACTCATAGGTGTAGCGTCCAATGCCTGTCAGTGGGAAGCGAACGGGTTCGACAGAAAGAATAACCTTCATCAAGCATTCAACATCCAGTGCAAGGTCTCCTCGATGGGAGGGACTTGCCAGTCACCAATGATGCTCCGAAGAAGGCCACAGTTTCCCGAAAGTGTGCGCACTTCATTTTTTCGCACGAAATCGGGATTTATCCTGATCTCCAAGTCATGCTTGGACAGGTCGCTGCTCATGGAAATGATTTCACGTAGCGAATAGGTGCGGCTCGAGCAGACATTGACCGTTTGGCCAAAAGCCTTAGCCTCGATCAGCCGACGATAGGCCGCTACGAGACTCCGTACATCGCTGAAGTCGCGCGATACATCGATGTTCCCAAGCTCGATGAAATCTGCCTTGCGGCGGAAGTGCGAGACAATCTTGGGAATCAGGAAGTTCTCGGCCTGGCCGACTCCGGTGTAGTTGAACGGCCGGGTGATGATAATGGGCAGCTGTTGCATCCATAGTCTTGCCATGTACTCCATGGCAAGTTTGCTGACCGCATAATCATTTGCTGGCTGTGGTTGGGTACTTTCGTCGAGCTGCCCTTCCGAAGTATTGCCGTAGACGTTGGCACTACTTGCAATGAGTACGGCCTCCGGGCGGTGCTTACAGTCGGCCAGGCTCTGCAGTAGGTTCCGGGTTCCTACGAGGTTGACGTCATAGAAAGCCTTGGCATCCCCATGTCCGACGAAGGCCAGCGCCGCCAAGTGAATCACGATGTCTGGCTGAATGACCTCGATATGCCCTTTTAGCGCAGCGGCATCGTTGAGGTTGGCCTGAACATAGTTCTCACCTGCGGCCGGCTGCGAGCCCAGGCCGATGACCTGGTAACCCGCAGCAGCCATTTCATCAGCCATGTAAACGCCAGTAAATCCCCGACTTCCGGTGATCAATACTCGCTTGGCTGAAGTAGTCATTAGAAGGAGAACCCAATCTGGTTGCGACGCAGATCTGCCTCAACCATCATCTGGCACAGCTCTTCCAGCGTAGTCTTGGGTGCCCATCCAAGCTTCTCGGTGGCACGAGCCGGGCTACCGATGAGAAGATCGACTTCGGCCGGGCGATAATACTTGGGATTGATCCGGACGATGACTTTGCCCGAGGCCTCATCAATACCGATTTCTTGCTCGGCCGCGCCTTCGAATCGAACGGCAATGCCTGCGGCCTTGAATGCCATGCTGACGAAGTCACGCACGGTCTCGGTGCGATTGGTCGCCAGAACGTAAGTGTCGGGCTCGTCAACCTGCAGCATGCGCCACATGCCTTCCACGTACTCCTTGGCAAATCCCCAGTCGCGCTTGGCATCGAGATTGCCTAGCTCGAGAACATCGAGCTTGCCCAGTTTGATCTTGGCCACGCTATCAGTGATCTTGCGGGTCACGAACTCACGGCCGCGCAGCGGCGACTCGTGGTTGAACAGGATGCCGCTGCAAGCAAAGATGCCATAGGACTCCCGGTAGTTGATGGCCATCCAGTGGGCATACAGCTTGGCCACACCGTAGGGGCTACGGGGATAGAAAGGAGTGTCCTCGGTTTGAGGAATGGCTTGCACCTTGCCGAACATTTCCGACGTCGATGCCTGGTAGAAACGTACCTTGGGATTGACGATGCGAATCGCTTCGAGCAGGTTCACTGGGCCGATCCCGGTGATCTCTGCAGTGGTGATCGGTTGATCGAAGGACACACCGACGAAGCTCTGAGCGGCGAGGTTGTAGACTTCAGTGGCGCCGGTTTCCTGCAGCAGGCGAATGCTGGCGGACAGGTCGGTCAGGTCGTACTCGACCAGATGCAGATTGGGATGCTGGCTGATGCCGAGCTCTTCGATTCGCCAGAAATTTACCGAGCTGGTACGGCGGTAAGTGCCATAGACCTTGTAGCCTTTCTCAAGCAGCAGCTGAGCCAGGTATGCGCCGTCTTGGCCCGTAATGCCCGTGATAATCGCAGAATTCATTGGTAGATACTCCAGTCTTTCTTGTTGGCGCGTTGGTAGTACGGCCCTTGGCTGATTAGTTTACAAGCTGACGGCAGAAGTGGCTAAAGGCATGGCCGACCTCCGACCAGTCGTATTCTTGCGCCGTTCTCTTTCCATTGGCCGCCAGCTTATCTCTAAGCCCGGACTCTCTTATTACTCGCAGGATGGCCGCGGGAAGATTCTCGGGTGAGGTCAGCAAGGCGTTCAGTCCATCCGTGGCCATGTCATGGAATGCAGCACAGCTTTCGTTTGCGATGACGCCCGTGCCGGCCAGCCATCCCTCCAGCAGGACAATACCGAAGCTTTCGCTGGAGCTCATGTTCACCAGCGTTTCCGAGCATTGCAGAGCACCACGGACAACGTTTCTCGGCTGCATGCCGAGGTAGGTGGCGTGCGGAGACACGATGGGCTGCTGGTCGTCGTCCGGTCCGATCAGGATGGCGTGCAGTTCTTCGCCTCGTGCATTGATGGCTTCGACCGCAGCAATCACATCTCGATAACCTTTGGCTCCGGCCTTCCTGCCCAATACCAGCACAAAGCGTTTTTTGGAGGGCCAAACGGCTTTGAACGCGGCGCGGTCCTGTTCGGTGAACCCTTCCGCGCAATCGACCCCGGCCGGCAGATAATGCGAATTTGCCCCAAGCCCCTCATAGAACCGGCAAGCGGCCTTCGGAGAGGCCAGGACCAGATCGGCATTCAGCGCCGCTTCGTGAAGATCAGGGAAGTGATAGTAATCATCGTCCAGGTGCGTATGCGGAATGAGCACGACGGGAACTTTGTTGCGATTGGCGTGTTCGACGGCAAGCACGGCAGGGCGGAATACGACATTGTGGGTAATGATCAGGTCGTAATCACCGGCATGTTCCGCAATATATCGCTCCATCGAAGCCGAGTGAGGTCCTCGAATGTCGGTCAGCCGCAGATTGGCCGGGAAGCGAGTCGCGCGGGCGGCGGCATGCATGTGCTCGAAGAGATCATCCGCACCAATACCTTTGGGAACTTCCAAGGCAGACGCCAAGGACTGCCTCGTACCGTCGAAGTACAGGTCGCGCACTAGGAAAGCAAGTGGTCTCGGGTCTTCGACACAGTACTCAGCGGAACTGGATATTTCGATACCGCCTTGCGGTGCACTGAAGCAGAGCTCGAAGTTTCGTTCAGCTTCGACGGATAGTAATTGCCGACCATGTGCGTCTCTGACGGTAATAGAGATCTTGCCATGGGAGTAGGCCGACATCCTTACTTCCGTGGGGTTTGAGCAATATATTCCACATGAAGTAAATGCCCAACGACAAGCACTATCATCATTCGAACTTGGCGAACCCCATCCCCAGCCAAGTCCGCTATGCTGATACTTCGCTTCAAGTTGGCGATTGAGCTGGTGTTCGAAGCGAGCCTGGACTCGCCAGGCCTTTTCTAATGCATGGCGTGGCTCACTCTGAGGGTCGAGTGGGAAGCGAGCGAACCGGGTATTCGGCATATCTGGAAATGCGCTGACAGGAGAGAAGCCGTAGCTTTCAGCAAACCTATATTGGTTGCTGATGACGGATACCTCTGGCGCCACCACGTCAATCTGGAATTCGTCGGTGCTGCCGAGCGATCTCAAGAGTCGATGAAGCATAGCCTCGGCGCCGCCTGCCGCTGGTGCGGTATACCGATAAGTGACGAAGAGCGCGCGCTTTCTCTGCTTCTCAAGGCCCTTCAGTAAACCAACAAACCCCGAGGCAAGTGAGCTCATCGAAAGTAGGTTGTCGAAGAGTTGCCGTCTGGCAAGACGCTTTTCCTCGGTGAAAAGGTCAGGTTGCTGAAGAGCGCCTTTGATAGTGTCAGCGAACTGCTGAGGTTCGCAGATGCTGATATGCTCCTGTATCTCCTGAGGGTATCCACGTTGACCGAAGCTGGTGGTTACCGTAAACAGTCCGTTGCCAAGATAGTCTGCGAGCTTTACGTTCGAGCCGCCGCCACCCATCATGGGATTCAGGGCGATCTTGCAGGACTGCAGCACAGCAGATTTCTGTCCGTCATCCAGCACACCCCAAAGTTTGACGTTCTTCGGTGGTTTTGTGGCAATAGCGTCACAGACAGACCCAATGAAGTGGAATTCCATATCGGGGCAGTCACCAGCGACATTCTCGATGATGAAGTTCGCAGAGTCGACATTGGGCATGTGTGCTGAGCCCAGGAATACCACTGAGTTGCTGCGGCTCTCTCTTTGGCAGGTTTCAAAGAGTTGCTCGTCTCTTTGCGCCGGCGCAAGCGCGCCATTGCGTACTACGATGCAGGGGCCGGCGCTACGGCGCTCCTCCAGTAGGCTGACAGCATCATCTTCGGATACTGCAACTACCGCTGCAGCGCATTCTACTGCCTGCTTTTCAAGCCGAGAGACCTCTGCAATCAGTGACTCTCTGAGCGGGTGATACTCAAGAAGACGTTGCTTCAGCAGGGTCTCATCGTTTTGCGATGAGTAGATGAACCGATCACCATGCATGACCGGGATCTGCGATAAATAGGGGTGTTCGATAATGACGCAGCGTGCGTCCTTTCGGAGTGCGCGATATACCGACAGAAACATACTGTTGGTGGCGCAATGTTTTCCCGCGATGATGTCATCAGCACTGATGTGGAACTGACGATTGGTCTCATGGAGCTCCGCGCGGTGTGCATCAGAAATCGGGATGCTGATGACATGTATGCGCTCATCTACCCTGGTAACACCAAAGTCACGGTCCGAGAAGCAGATCAATATGACCGGGGCCCAGGATTTGACCGCGCTGTACATGCCCTGGGTTCGCGTGGCGCCGCCGCCGACCATTTTAAAGGAGTTATAGTCGTTGAGGACCAAGACATGCTTTTCAGCCTTGGGAGCAGTGCTTGACTCCAACAACTGATTGATTGCGGAGCTCGCGCGGTCAGCAATGCTTGCCCAGGTATATCTTTCACTTGCAAGCTTCGCACCTGCGGCTGCGATATGCGACATGACATCCGGCGAATCCACGATATTCCGTATTGCCTGCGGAAAATCTTGAATTTCTGCGGCGATATAGTGCTCGTTGGCGTTGGCTTCAATACCCCGCATTCCGAATTCGCTGGATATTACTACCATGCTGTGGGAAAGGTAGTCCAAGACTTTGACATTAGACCCGCTGCCCTGATCCATTGGATTCAGAGCAATCTGACTTTCCCAGAGTATCTGTTCCTTTTCTTTATCGCTCACCCTGCCATGGCGGATGACATTGGACGGGTACTTGCCTTCGGGCAGGCAAGTGCCAATGATGTGGAATGTCACTTCTGGAAGTGCCGGGGCGATATCTTCAACGATCCGTTTGGCCGCGAGGACGTTTGGCGGGTGCCCGCTGCCAATGAAAGCCGCAGACAATGACTTGCCCGCAGTGGCAGAGACCCTCTTGGATGTCTTTGGCGTCATCCCATTTGGGATGAAGGTGGCATCGAACGATGCAGAAGGGCAGATTTCCTTCAGGCGTCCGAGGTCATTGGGGCTGCAGTAGAACAGCATGTCACAGAGCTTGAGCATCCTTGTCTCGAGATCCATAACGAGGCCTGGAACATCCCGATTGCCGTTGGCATCGTGCAGCTCTTTGTAAAGGTCGCTCTCGCAATTGTGCGCGTCGTAGATACGAGGCTTCCCGTCCATTCCGGCGAAGATATCGTAGCCAATAGTGAACGGAAACTCGTGGATGATGATGTCAGCCTCGGCATACTCTTCCAGATATGCGCGGTGGAGGTTTCCGAACGAGTTTGCGGCTAAAGCGAGAGAGGGGGCGGAGAGGTCGCCCCCGCCACTGCCTGCATGCGCATTCAATTTGTTCCAGCTATCAGCGAAAGCATTATCCTTGGGAATCCGTCTCTCAATGAAATTGCTCCCGTGCTGGATAATACTTTCCTCTACCCCATGGAAGGTGGAGGAGAGAAGCACTACTTCGTGTGCGCGGCTAAGTTCGGAATAAATATTGAACAGCCTGGACTCTCCTCCGTTCGAGGGAGGAGTGAATGCTGGAAAGAAGCTGAAGGCTAGAATCTTGCTCATGGAATATCCGTATTAGCTGTAAAAATAGGACTCGAGTGGTGACTTCTGGTCCTGATTAATTCCAGCTTCTTTTCTCACTGGTATGCCCTGGCCGGCTGCCAAGCCGGTCGGTGAAATTGCGGGATTGAAATTGTCTTGCGGAACATCCAGCGGCTGATATCTGGGGGCGCTACGCAACTTTCGATCCAATGCCCAAACGACTCTCTTGACCTTTGCTTTCAGTCTTGGGTGGCGTGCCAGCCTCATCGAAACTTTTTGCTTGAGCTCCGGGTTATGCAGAAAAAGCCTTACGAAGGCTGCGCAATGCCTCTTGATCCTTTGCTTGATTTTATTGAGGAGGTCAGCATCTCTGCCCGATATGGCCTGTAAAGATCTTGAGCCGAGCCGGAGAGGTTTGGTAATACGCCAGGACTTACTGTTCATTATGCCGTCAAGCTGGTTATTGGTCGCCGCCAGTTCCACGGTATGCTCCTTGAGAGCACGCTCCGCCAGGGTGATGGCGTTTTCCAGGCCGGATATCGTGGTGGTGGATGTGCTCAATTGCGCTAGAACATCTTCAAGCTGTTTTTCTAGCAGTTCAAACTCAATTCGCTGCCTTTCCAGGGCGTGTTCGGCGGCAGCAACGGTTTCCTGAAGATTGGATATCACGCCATCGGACTTGCGCTGGCTTTCAAGTGCTTCTTCACGCTCGGTCTCCAGGGCTTCTCTCCTGGAATGTTCAGTCTTTAACTCAAGTTTCAGATCGGAAAGTTCGGCCTCTCTGGAGCCTAGAGTCTGGCTAAGGTATTCTTTCTCACAGGAAAGTAGGTGTGCTTCGTCGTTTTTTGCCACTAACTGCTGTGCAAGATCGCTTTGACTATTTTCATAGCGCAGTGCAAGTTGCCGGGCGCGGCTGGCATCTCTGGGGACATTGCCGCTATCAAATTTTTCCGAGTTTGACTGCGGAGTGGGAGCAAAGCGCTTGCGCAGCGAAGCCACTTCGTCCAGATCACTCTGACTCCAGCCCCCCTTCAGTAGAATTTCGCTCGCTCGGGCTTCGATTTCTTCGAAGAATTGTATCTCTTCCTTGTCATACACTGCGCATGGGCTTCTGCAGTCTGAGAAATCCAGACCTGTTATATCGTGTTGCTGCAGTTGATCTAGAATTTCCTGGCGATAGTCGGCACTTTCTGAAAGTCGGTCGATATTCAGCAGGATATCGGCGGCAGCGATCCCCTCCCTTAGCGCCATGCACCAGAGAATGTAGAACGTCAGGTAGCTTTCGTTTGCTGAAAGAGGTCTCTGATAGAAGAAGTCGAACTTCTCGACGATGCTGCTCTTATCGCTGGGTGTAAACGAAATGGAGTCCTTGAGAATGCCGATTGGCTGCGGCCCCACACAGGAGTCCAGAATTACCTGATTTGCGTGCGTAAAGTAAGGGAATGTCTTGTATGACCACCACTGGTCCCATGGATTCCTCCATAGGTAGATATGTGTCCCGCCCAAGGCGTTCTTCAGTGTTCCGACTCGCGATGCCGTTCTGCACTCCTCGATGACCGGGCGTCCTTTCGCCGCCTCGATGAGTGAGCTGAAGTAGGGGGTTCCGCTGGTGACAATGTCTTCGCCAAAGTATCCGGCGTAACACATGTCTGCTGAGAGCTGGGGAAGACAGCTTTCTGCTACCTCATACACCTCTTGGAAGTGAGGTGCGGACATCTTGGGGTGACGCAGTGTCGCCAGTAATGCATCACTTTCGATAATGAGGTTCTCGAGTGCTCCCTTGGACGACAGGATGAACTCGTGCAGAGGTTCCTGATAGCACCAGAAATTACTTTTCGCAGTCCGGAATGTATTGAAGATGTAAGTGCTGCCGGCGCGGAATAGTGAGTGAATAAATACTGGGCTTTCAGGATTCATGCGTTGCTCACCGAGATATCTTTAAGAGAGGCCTGCATCTCTACAATGCCGATGGCTGTAGTGGTCTGATCGGTCGAAGTTACACGTAAAAGTGCAGCATCGATCCGTCGGCACAGGAACTCCGCCTCGCCGGATGTATCGAGTCGAATTCCGCAATTGAAGTAGTAAACGCCGGGAGCCAGTGGTGATGTGAGCGTGAATTTGATGTCGCGCACCTCTCCTGCCCGCGGGCTGGGAAGTGGTTCTCCCAGTGTGGTACTGTCAGTTCCGAAAATTGCGATGCCTTCACGAGTCTTCAGCATCATGGAGAATATGGGGTGCGTGACGTCGCTATGGAAGTGAACGCGATAGCACCAGCTGAAGGTGGCGCCAGACTCGATGATGTTGACTCGTCTGCCCAGGCTATCCTCTAGCCAGCAGGCGACTATGTCTGCATCGCCACTGCCGTAGATCATTTCGCAGCCAGTAGTCAGGGCTGGATCAAAAAGCGGCTCATTATGCGCCAGAGACTCACCGGTGCTCTTGGACGGACGATTTGCGGGCGACTTTCCACTAAACAGATGGCGCTCGTACTCATCGCAAACCTGCTTTGCCGGACCAATACTTTCCAAGCGACCCTCTTTGATGAAGATCGCCCTGTTGCACATTTTCTTTACAGTTTCTATGTCGTGGCTTACGAAGAGCAGAGTCGTTCCTTCTGCCATGAACTTCTCTATTCGTTGGAAGCATTTGCGCTGAAAGGCGGCATCGCCTACGGCGAGGGCTTCGTCAATGATGAGAATTTCCGGTCTGGCGGCGGTTGCTACCCCGAAAGCCAGGCGAACCTGCATGCCACTGGAGTACGTGCGCACCGGCTCGTCGAAGTACTCGCCAATATCGGCAAAGGCTTCGATATCTGGTATGAGCTTGTCAGTTTCTTCGGTCGAGAATCCCATCAGGCCTGCGGCGTGATAAACGTTCTTTCTGCCTGTCAGATCGGGATTGAAGCCCATTCCCAGCTCCAGGATCGCTGAGATTCGCCCATTTATCTGGATGCTCCCCTCGGAGGGCTGCAAGGTTCCAGAGATCATTTTCAATAGCGTTGATTTTCCTGCGCCGTTCTTGCCCAGAATGCCAACGGCTTCCCCGCGCCCGATGGAGAAGCTTATATTGCGGATGATCCAGTGCTCAGTACTTGGCTTGCTAGGGAGGTAGAGCCATCTGGCAAAGCGTTGCCATTCGGATCTGTATCCGACAAATGCCTTGCCGATGTCATGTACTTCTAGCGAGTTCATAGTACGTCCACCATTTCAGGTGCTGCGCGACGGAAGAGAAATAGGCCGAACGCCATGAGCGCAATAGAAATGGCGGCGATCCAGGCAACGCTCAGGAGTTCGGGAGACTTGTTATAGACAAGGATTTCCTGATAGGCATTGACGATTGGGAACATGGGGTTGATGGCCATGGTGCCCTTGAATTTCTCTGGAATTACCGCGACAGGGTAGATAATGGGGGTCAGCCAGAACCAGACTTGCAAGATAATAGGAATGACCTGGCCTATATCGCGAACGAACACATTGAGTACGCCGAGTACCAGCCCGATTCCCGATGCCAGGGCAGCGGTGACCAGTATCAGGGGGAGCAACCAAAGTACTTCTAAGGTGATCTTCTGGCCCATTAGTGCAAATACAACCAGAAGGGATAGGATTAGAAGTAAGTTGTTGAGAAGTGCCGATCCGAGCACTACAGCGGGAAGCGTAATGCGAGGGAATCGGATCTTTTTCATTAGGTTTCCTTGCTCGATAAACAGAGTAAGGAAACGTCCGATAATGTCGGCAAACAAATTCCAGGCCGCCATGCCGGCCATCAGGTAAAGTGCGTATGCGTAACTGTGGTCAATCCCTGGAAGTTTTGCCTGGAGTACATTCGAAAGTACGAGCGCGTAGATTGCCACTTGGGCCAGAGGATGAATGATCATCCAGAGGCCGCCCAGTCGGCTTCTTGCGAATCGAGCAACGAATTCGTTCCGGATTGACGAAAGTATGAAACCCCTGTAATCCCAGAGGCTATTCAACATCCCAAACATAAAGGCTCCTGACTCTCCTCTTGCTGCTACGTTGGCCCTTATGCTGAAACCAGCAAGGTCGGGTCCGGCAGTGACGCGTCTAGACCACTGGGTTGATCGCGCTACGGTCTTTCAGACGTGAAATCTGTAAGCAGCTGGCGTCCATTTTCCAGGTCGATAGGCGACCGTGTGCTCTTTCGGTGAAATCTTATTGGCTGAATATTAGGAAAATGCCCGCAAGTTAGCGGGCATATAAGTTGTGCAGATGGGCTTCTCAGCACGCAGCGCGGCCGTAGTTGTCCTGGAATCGCACGATATCGTCTTCGCCCAGATAGTCGCCGCTCTGAACTTCAATCAGAACCAGATCTATGACGCCAGGATTTTCCAGGCGATGCTTGTGGCCGGCCGGAATGAAGGTCGATTCATTGCTGTTAAGCAGCATGGTGCTCTCGCCGTTGACGACTTGCGCCATGCCGGCTACGACAATCCAGTGTTCGCTGCGATGGTGGTGCATCTGCAGGGAGAGCGATGCGCCGGGCTTGACCACGATGCGCTTGATCTTGAAGCGGTACCCTTCCTCCAGCGTGGTGTAGGTACCCCAGGGGCGATGGACGGTGCGGTGCAGCAGGTGCGCACTATGGCCGCTCTTCTTCAGTTGAGTGACGATCTGCTTGACATCCTGGGTGTGCTCTTTGTGAGCGATCAGCAGGGCGTCGGGGGTGTCGACGACGATCAGATTCTGCACGCCCACCAGTGCCGCCAGACGCTCAGGGCTGTGCACGTAGTTGTTGTGGGCGCCATGGGAGAGTACTTCGCCGTCAAAGCGGTTGCCCTCATCGTCCTCGGCGGTCAGTTCGCTCAATGCGTTCCACGAGCCGATATCGCTCCAGCCAAGGTTGCAGGGAACGGTGGCGACCTTTCCGGAGCGCTCCAACAGCGCATAGTCGATGGAGATGTCCGGCACCTGTCCGAATGCATCTGCATCCAGAGATAGGCAACGGTGAGCCTCTGCTTCGGTGAGCCGCGATTGGCCGATGGTCCGGGTGACGGCTTCATGAACGTCGGGCGCGTGGATTTTCATCTCCTCGACCAGCGTTCCAACTCGGAAGCAGAACATGCCGGAGTTCCAGAAGTAGTTTCCGGCGGCGAGGTATTCCTGCGCTTTTTCCAGGCTAGGCTTCTCGACGAAGCGCTTGACCTTCAGTCCACCCTCCAGAGCCTGGCTGTCGGATTCGATGTAGCCGAAACCTGTTTCCGGGAACTCTGGCTGGACGCCGAAGGTGACCAGCCAGCCTGCAGCCGCAAGGCGGGCCGCATTGGCGACGGCCTCGGCGAAAGCGTCGGAGTGCTGGATCAGGTGGTCGGCCGGCAGCACCAGCATCAGGGCATCGGGACCGTGGGTCTGGTCCAGTTGCAGGGCGGCCGAGAGCACGGCGGCAGCGGTATTGCGGCCAAACGGCTCAAGCACGTAGCTCAGGCAATGGGCCTGCGGCTTGAAGGCGCGGTATTCGTCTTCGGTCTTGAAGAACAGTTCGCGGTTCGTGACGGTCATCACTTCCGATACGCCATCCAGGGCGAGAGCTCGCAGCAACGTCTTCTGCAGAAGGTTCTGCCCGTCGGGAAGCGGCATGAAGGGTTTGGGGTGCGCCTCGCGCGAAACCGGCCACAGCCGGCTGCCTGCGCCGCCGCAAATGATCACTGGGATCAGCATCAATCAAAGGTCCTTTGCAAGATTCATCCTACGCAGCATCACCGTTCTTTTTACGCTATGGGGTAGGTCACCCGCCTGAAAGTCGGCCGACCGAGAGATTACCGCATGACGGCCCGGTGCTCATAGTGCAACCGGTCAAGTCGGGGTCGCGAATGGACTGATTCAAGGGTTGGATTGTTCCGGCGAAGTTTGGTTCCCTGAAATGAAAAAGCCCCGCTTTCACGGGGCCTTTGCATATGGTGCCGGCACCAGGAATCGAACCCGGGACCTACTGATTACAAGTCAGTTGCTCTACCAGCTGAGCTATACCGGCAAGGAGGGCCGCCATTATAGCGATGCCGCCTGGGGTGTAAACCTCTGATTTTGCAGTGTGATACAGTACATGATCAGTGCCCGCCCGCAGTGGCTGCGCCGGGTTTGGCGCCGAACGGGGGCTTGGCCAGGCAGATGACCACCAGCATGGCGAGGAACAGCCAGCCAAGCAGGGTGAAGTAGTCGATGGTGGAGATCATGTAGGCCTGGCTTTCCACCATGCGCTCCAGCAGCGCAGCGCTGTGTTGGCCAGGACCGCCGAGCTGATCGACGGTCGCCCGGGTGGCCGGGTCGTACTGGCTGAGGTTCTCGGTCAGGTAAGCGTGGTGCATGGTTGCGCGGCGGTTCCACAGCCAGGTGGTCAGGGACGCGGCGAAGCTGCCTGCGAGCGTGCGCAGGAAGGTTGCGAGGCCCGAACCATCGGCGATCTGGTCGGGTGGCAGGTCCGAGAGCAGGATGCTGAGGATCGGCATGAAGAAGAATGCCACGCCGAAGCCCATGAACATCTGCACCAGGGCGACGTGGGTGTAATCGACCTCGGTGGTGAAGTTGGCTCGCATGAAGCAGGTCGCGGCCATCGTCAGGAAGGCCAGGCTGGCGACCACGCGCAGGTCGAAACTCTGTGCGTAGCGTCCGACAATCGGCGAGAGGAATATCGGCAGGACGCCGATCGGTGCGGCCGCCAGACCCGCCCAGGTGGCGGTGTAGCCCATCTGCGTCTGCAGCCACAGCGGCAGCAGCAGGCCCATGCCGAAGAAGCCAGCGTAACCGCCGACCAGGGCCAGGGTTCCGACGGTGAAGTTGCGGTGCACGAACAGTCGCAGATTGACGATCGGGTGACGGTCAGTCAGCTCCCAGATCACGAACACCGCCAGGGCGATCACCGCGACCACCGTGCCGCCGATGATGAAGTCGGACTCGAACCAGTCCAGGTCGTTGCCCTTGTCGAGCACGATCTGCAGGGCGCCGACCCCCAGTACCAGCATCGCCAGCCCCATATAGTCCATCGGCGCGTGCTTGATCACTACCGGGCGCTCGCGCAATTGCTGATAGACCACCATTGCGGCGAACAGGCCGATGGGCACGTTGATGAAGAATATCCACGGCCAGCTGTAGCTGTCGGTGATCCAGCCGCCGAGGATTGGCCCGGCGATGGGGGCGACCACTGTCACCATGGCCAGCAGCGCCAACGCCATCCCTCGCTTGGCGGGGGGATAGATGGAGATCAGCAGCGTCTGGGTGATCGGATACAGCGGTCCGGCGACGAAGCCTTGCAGGGCGCGGAAGCCGACCAGCATGCCCATCTGCTGCGCAACGCCGCAGAGGAAGGAGGCGATCACGAACAACACCGTTGCGGCGATGAACAGCCGCACCTCGCCGACTTTCCGGCTGAGCCAGCCGGTCAGTGGCAGGGCGATGGCGTTGCTCACCGCGAAGGAGGTGATCACCCAGGTGCCTTGCTCGGAGCTGACACCCAGGTTGCCGGAAATGGTCGGCAGCGCCACGTTGGCGATGGTGGTGTCCAGCACCTGCATGAAGGTCGCCAGCGACAGGCCGATGGTAGCCATCACCAGGCTGGGCGGGGAGAAGCTGCTGTTCTGGCTCATGGCGTCGGGGGCATCAGCGCTGGGCGGTGCTGTGGTTGGAGTCGGCCAGGTTGGCGTGGATCAGCTGTTCGATCAGATGGTCGGCAGAGGCCAGCTGCTGCTGGTAGACGTCGGTGGAGAACAGCGCTTCGCGCGGCGGTTGCTGGGCCAGGGCGGGACCGCTCTGGTCGTGCAGGTTGACGTTGACGTCCATCGACAGGCCGATGCGCAGCGGGTGCTTGGCCAGTTCTTCCGGGCTGATGCGGATACGCACGGGCACGCGCTGGACGATCTTGATCCAGTTGCCGGTGGCGTTCTGCGCCGGCAGCAGGGAGAAGGCGCTGCCGGTGCCGACGCCGAGGCTGTCGACGGTGCCGGAGTACTTCACTTCGTTACCGTAGAGGTCGGAACGGATCTCGACCGGCTGGCCGATGCGCATGTGCTTGAGCTGGGTCTCCTTGAAGTTGGCGTCGATCCATACCTGATCCAGCGGGATCACCGCCATCAAGGCATTGCCCGGTTGCACGCGCTGGCCGACCTGCACGGTGCGCTTGGCGACGTAGCCGGTAACGGGGGCGACGATCACCGCGCGGGCGTCGTCCAGGTAGGCCTGGCGCAGCTTGGCGGCGGCTGCCTTGACGTCCGGATGGGAGGAAATGACGGTGTCGTCGACCAGGGCGCGGTTGGTGTCCAGTTGCTGTTCGGCACTGGTCAGCGAGCTGCGCGCGGTGTCCAGGGCGTCGCGGGCGTGGGCCAGTTCTTCCTGGGAGATGGCGCCGTCGTTTGCAAGATTCTGCCGGCGCTTGAAGTCCGCCTCGGCCTTGGTCAGGGCGACTTTCTTCGCCGCCACGTCAGCCTTGTAGCCGTCGACGTTGCTGAACAGGCCGCGAACCTGGCGCACGGTGCGTGCGAGGTTGGCTTCGGCTTGCTGCAGGGCGATGTCGGCATCGCTCGGGTCGAACTTCACCAACACCTGGCCCTTCTGCACCAGGTCGCCGTCATCGGCGCCGATGCTGACCACAGTCCCGGTGATCTGCGGGGTGATCTGCACGATGTTGCCGTTCACGTAGGCGTCGTCGGTGTCCTCGTGCCAGCGGCCATAGAGAATCTGCCAGGCCACGCTGGCGAGGCCGGCCAGCACGACGACGGCGAGCAGGATCAACAGCCAGCGCTTGCGCTTGGAGTTGCCGTTCTGGGTTTCTTGCGTAGGGGTGCTCATGTCGGGTGCCTCGTTCAATGCGCGGCGGCCGCGTTCGCCTGGGCGAGCGGGGCGGGAGTGGAGGTGGTGTCGGGCTGGTAGCCGCCGCCCAGGGCCTGGACGAGCTGCACCGAGAGGTCGATGCGCTGGGCGTCCAGATTGGCCAGTTGGCGTTCGGCCAGCAGCAGTTGCTGCTGCACGCTGAGGGCGTCGAGGTAGTTGCCGACGCCTTCGCCGTAGCGGCGCATGGCCAGGTCGAAGTTGGACTTGGCGATATCCCGAGCTTCGCGCTGGTCATCGATCTGCTGCTCCAGCGAGCGGAGCCGGCCGAGGTCGTCAGTGACTTCGCCGAGGGCATTGACCAGGGTCTTGTTGTACTGGGCGACGGCCAGGTCGTAGTCGGCGTCCCTTCCGGCAAGGTTCGCGCGCAGGCGGCCGCCGTCGAAGATCGGCAGGGAAATCGCCGGGGCGATCTGGAAGAAGCGGCTCGGCGCCTTCAGTAGGTCCTCGGTGTGCATCGCGGCCAGTCCCACCATCGCCCCCAGGTTGAGGTTCGGGTAGAACTCGGTCTTGGCCGACTGGATATCCTTGGAGCTTGCCTCGACGCGCCAGCGCGCGGCGACGATGTCTGGACGGCGTCCGAGCAGTTCGGCAGGCAGGTTCGAGGGCAATGCCAGTGCGCCCGGCTTGAGTACCTGCGGACGCTGCAAGCTCTGCCCGCGGTCAGGGCCTTGGCCCAGCAGCACGGCCAGGGCGATACGGTCGCTGGCGATTTCCTGCTCCGCGGCGGCCAGCTGTTGTTTCGCGCTGGCGACCTGGGTCTGCGTCTGCTGCAACTGGACCTTGCTGTCCAGGCCTGCGTCCATGCGCTTCTGGCTGAGCTGGTAGAGGTGCTGCGAGCGATCCAGCTCGTCATGGGCGAGATCGCGGACGACGAAGGCGTGGGCCAGGTTGCTGTAGGCGCGGGCAACGTTGGTCGACAGGGTGATCGATGCGGCCTGGCGGTCGACCTCGGCGGCGTTGGCCTGGCCCAGGGCAGCTTCCCAGGCGGCGCGCTTGCCGCCCCACAGGTCCAGGTCATAGCTGAAACCCAGCGACAGGTACTTGACCGCCGTGTAGCGGCCGCCGGTGGGTGGCGGCAGGACGCTTTCGGGAGCGCGGATGCCGGCGTAGCTGGCGGTGCCTTTCACGCTGGGCAGGCGATCAGCGTCCTGCACCTGGGCGGCGGCGACGGCCTGGCGAGCGCGGGCGCTGGCGATATCCAGGTCCGGTGTGCCGCGCAGGGCTTCGTCGATCAGGCTGTCCAGTTGCGGGTCGCCCAGGCTGGTCCACCAGTGTTGGCTGGGCCAGGCGGCGGGGGACAAGGCTGTGCCGTCGAGGGTGGTGCCTGCCTTCAGGCTGGCGGGGGCGGTGGCCTGGCCGCTGGGCAGCAATCCCGAGGAGCTGACGCAACCGGTGAGGCTCAGTATGGCGCCGAGCACGCAGGCCGGCAGGCGGGCAATGCGCGTGGGGATCATGCTTTGTTCTCCTGCGCCGGCCCGCTGGTCTCGACGCCGTGAGCGCACAGAATCTTGTCGAGCAAGCCGGTCAGGGTGCGCAGCTCTTCGCGGGACAGGCTGCCGACCAGCTCGTTCATCGCCGCCACGGCGATCTGCGGCGCTTGGTCGTTCACCGCCTGGCCAGCGGCGCTCAGGTGCAGGCGCACGCTGCGCCGGTCGTGCTGGCAAGGCTCGCGCACCAGTAGGTCCTTGCGTGCCAGGCGATCGAGCATCCGCGTCATCGAGCCACTGTCGATGGAGAGTTCGCGGCACAGCTCTGCCGGGGTATTGGCGCGGTCGTGGCCGATGAAGAACAGCACCTTGAACTGGGCCGCGGTGATGTCCAGATGCGCCAGATGCTTATCCAGCAGGCGATCCTTGAGGAGCGCGCCGGCCCCCAGGAGGTGGCCGATGGAGCCCTTGAAGGGAAAATCCGCGACGTCGTAGTGATTCATGGCAAGACTAATAGCTGTCTAGGCAGGGATATATTTCGAAATATTACTGCTTAGGCAGCGATTGACAAGGGCTGATTGTCGTCAGGAAGGAACAATCAATTCCATGAATCGCAATTGATGTGTCCGAAGCAACAAGTCCCGCCAGCGCTGGGCGCGAGAGCCGGGGCTTTATGCACAGTCCCCTGCGTTTGTCGGAAGAAATCGAACACTTCGTTGTGATGTCCATCACGGCTTTTTCTAATTGATTGTTTTTAAAGGATTTAAGAAAAAGTTCGGAAAACGGACAAGATGCAGCGCTGCCGTCTGGGCTGGGCGTGAGCGCGATTTTTCTCACTGATTTCAACAGAGTTATCCACAGATGCTGTGGATGGACGTCTGGAACTCCCGTCTCAGATACGTTCCGCCAGCAGGAGCAGGTTGCGAGGGGTCATACGTGGGTTGCAGAAGCTGCCGAGGGTGACGTCATAACCGCGTTCCTGGAGAAAAAGTGCCCGATCGAGCAGCAGCCACAGTTCCAGCGGGCGACGGAACAATCCGCGCACCAGTTCCAGGTTGCGCACCACGGCCAGGCGCTTCCAGCTTTGCGCCTCCAGGGTCGACCAGTCGCGCTCGGCGGGCGATGGCAGGCCCTTCAGGGCGGCCAGGTCACGGCAGTAGTCGGCAAAGGGTTTGTCGAGCCACGCCGGAGGGACCGAAGGTATTGGCAGGTAGTCGTCGATGCCCCGCAGATCCCGTTGCAGCAGATCGAATGCCAGGCGGCGCGCCATGGAGCTGTCCCGCAGCCGGCGTACGCGCGCCCCGGCGGTGACGGTTTCGGCCAGTGGCAGGCGCAGGTCGTCACGCGACAGAAGCAGCGCCGAGCCTTGCGCAGCGTTGGACAGGGGGCGGTAGTGGTCGCTGTCGATACGGTTGTAACAGCAGGGTGCGACGGCCAGTTGGCGGCAACCACGCTCGCTGGCCAGTTGCAGTAGCCGCACGTGCAGGTCGCCGCAGGCGTGCAGGGCGACGGCGGTGTGCTCGGTTTGCAAGTGCTCGCCGGCCTCGGCTGCGAGCACATCCTGCTGGCGGTGGCGGGCGTTCAATTGAAGCCGGTCGCTCATGCGCTGGCCGTCGCCCACCAGGGCGGCGTCGAACTCCAGGCTGAGCAGCGGTTTTCCGTCCCGAGCCAACAGGCGGCCCAGATGCCCCTTGCCGGCGCACCAGTCGAGCCATTGGCGCGGCGGCTGGGCGAAATCCAGGCGGCTGGCGAAGGCTTCGATCTGCTGCCACTTGCGGCCGGGAACGTCGACGGTCAGTTGGTTTGGCAGCTTGCCCAGAGGGGCCACCGGCAAGTCGCCCACGGCTGAGAGCTGTGCGGCTGTGGCAGCCAGTGCCGGGAAGGGCGCCGGGGCGTCCAGATGTTCGGGTGCGTTGTGCGCCGCGTCGGCGTTTTCGAGGCTGCGATTGCGCAGCCAGGCAGCCAGTTCCGGGTAGTCGCGCTCCCACGGCAGCTCCAGTTGCGTGAACGGTTTCGGGCGCCACAACGCCTGATATTCCAGCAGGAAGCCGTCCAGTGCCTGGAAGCGCTGGATCAGATCGGAGCCGGTCAGGGGAGTGTTGTCGGAGTGCACGGTGTGAAGCGGGATGAAGCCACGGGGCGCGCATTATAGCGGCCCCGTGGGCAGGAGGGCGCGCCGGTCAGCGGCCCTGCATCATGTCCACGCGCAGCCAGTGTTCGACCAGGCGGAATACGCGGGTCAGTACCAGCGTGATCACCAGGTAGAACACACCGGCCAGGCAGAAGAACAGCATGGCTTCGTAGGTGCGCGCGATGATCGTGCGGGTCATGCCCATGATGTCGAACAGGGTCACGGTGTACACCACGGCGCTGGCCTTGAGCATGAGGATCACCTCGTTGCTGTAGGCCGGCAGGGCGATGCGTGCGGCGCGCGGCAGGATGATGTGCAGCAGCGCCTGACGCCGCGACATGCCCAGCGCGCGAGCAGCTTCCACTTCACCGACCGGGATCGCGTGGATGGCGCCGCGGAGGATTTCCGCGATATAGGCCGCCGTGTGCAGGGTCATGGTCAGCAGCGCGCACCAGTAAGGGTCGCGCAGGTAGGGCCAGAGACTGCTCTTGCGCACCGCCTCGAACTGCGCCAGGCCGTAGTAGACCAGGGCCAGCTGCAGCAGCAGCGGTGTGCCGCGGAAGAAGAAGACGTAGGCGTAGGGCACCGCGCGTACGTACCAGTGCCGCGAGGCACGGGCGATGCCCAGCGGCACCGCCAGGCACAAGCCGGCGACCACGGCGATGGCCAGCAACTCCAGGGTCAGTTCCACGCCCTGGAGCATCTTCGGCATCCACTTGAGAATCAGCTCGAAATCGGTCATAGCTCGTTCCTCACGAAGCCACGGCCGGCGCGGCGCTCAAGGTAATGCAGGGCGGCCATCACGAAGATGGTCAGACCCAGGTAGATCAGTGCGGCCACCATGTAGAAGGTGAAGGGTTCCTTGGTCGCGTTGGATGCGACGCTGGCCTTGCGCATGATTTCGTCGAGGCTGATCAGCGAGACCAGGGCAGTGTCCTTCAGGAGGATCAGGTAGAGGTTGCCCAGACCTGGCAATGCCACGCGCCACACTTGCGGCAGCACCACGCGCCAGAAGATGCGCGGGGCGGAAAGCCCCAGGGCCTGGCCGGCTTCGCGATGCCCCTTGGGAATGGCCAGCAGTGCGCCACGGAACACTTCGGTGGCGTAGGCGCCGAAGCACAGGCCCAGGGCGCAGGTACCGGCGGCGAAGGGCGACAGGGCGAATTCGGGGTGGCCGAACAGGTCACCCAGCGCGTTCAGTCCGGTCACGGTGCCGAAGTAGATCATCAGTACCCAGAGGGTCTCGGGTACGCCACGCACCACGGTGGTGTAGAAACCGCCGAGCATGCGCAGGAAGGAGTTCTTGGACGTCTTGGCTACCGCGCCCAGCAGACCGAGGACCAGTCCGACACAGACTGCGGCGAGCGAGAGCTTGAGCGTCATCCAGGTGCCGGCGATCAGCTGATCGCCAAAGCCGTGCAGGTCGAAAATCATGGGGAATCACGCCTGAGGGCACGCGCCGCCCGAGTCCGGGCGGCACGGCACGTGCATCAGTAGATGCTGAAGGGGAAGTACTTTTCGTTGATCTTCTTGTAGGTACCGTCGTCGACGATTTCCTTCAGAGCGGCGTTCAGCTTGTCGCGCAGCGGGTCACCCTTGCGCACGGCGATACCGATCTTGTCGTTGTCGAACACCGGTTCGCCCTTGAATTCGAAGTCCTTGCCAGCGTCGCTCTTGAGCCAGTCGTACTGCACGAATTTGTCGGCCAGTACGCCGTCGAGGCGGCCCGAGGACAGGTCGAGGTAGGCGTTTTCCTGAGTGTCGTACAGCTTGATGGTGACGGTGTCGGACATGTTGTCCTCCAGCCAGGTACCCGCAACGGTCGCGCGCTGAGCACCGATCACCTTGCCTTTCAGGTAGCCCTTGTCGGTCTTGAAGTCGGTCGACTTGGGTGCCACGAACTGCAGCTTGTTGGTGTAGTAAGGGCTGGTGAAGTCCACCGCCTGCTTGCGCTCATCGGTGATCGACATGGAAGCGACGATGAAGTCGAACTTCTTGGCGTTCAGCGCGGGGATGATGCCGTCCCAGTCGGAGGTGACGACGTCGCACTCGGTCTTCATCTTGGCGCACAGGGCCTTGGCGATGTCGATGTCGAAGCCGATGACCTGGCCGCTGGCATCGATGCCGTTGAAGGGTGGGTAGGCACCCTCGGTGCCGATGCGCAGTTTCTCTGCGGCAATGGCGTTGCCCCCAATGGCCAGGGTGGCCGCGACAGCCAGGATGATCTTCTTATAGTTGTTCATGCAGTGATGCTCCGTTAGCGGTGGCTGGACATGAATTGTTTGCAGCGTGCCGATTGCGGGTTCTCGAAGACCTGCTGCGGCGTGCCCTGCTCTTCCACCAGACCCTGGTGGAGGAACACCACCTCGCTGGAAACCTGGCGGGCAAAGTTCATTTCGTGAGTGACCAGCAGCATGGTGCGGCCTTCCTCGGCGAGCGCGCGGATCACGTTCAGCACTTCCTGGACCATTTCCGGGTCGAGTGCGGACGTCGGCTCGTCGAAGAGAATGACCTTGGGCTGCATCGCCAGGGTGCGGGCGATGGCGGCGCGCTGCTGCTGGCCGCCGGAAAGCTGGGAGGGGAAGCTGTGGCGCTTGTCGGCGATGCCGACCTTGGCCAGCAAGGCTTCGGCGATCTCGGTGGCTTCGGCGCGGGTCTTGCCCAGTACGCGGCGCGGCGCCTCGATGATGTTGTCGAGGATGCTCAGGTGTGGCCAGAGGTTGAAGTTCTGGAAGACGAAGCCCAGCTCGCTGCGCAGACGGTTGATCTGCTTGTTGTCGGCGGCGACCAGCGATCCGTCCTTGGCCTTCTTCAGCTTGAGCTCTTCACCGGCGACCAGGATCTGGCCCTGGTGCGGGTTCTCCAGCAGGTTGATGCAGCGCAGGAACGTGGATTTGCCGGAACCGGAGGAGCCGAGGATGGAAATCACATCGCCGTCGCGGGCCGTCAGGGAAATGCCTTTGAGCACTTCCAGGTCACCGTAACGCTTGTGCAGATTACGGATTTCCAGTGCGGGTATGGCCTCGGCCATAGGGGGCTCCTCTATTGTTATTAGGACGCTCTCGCAGTGGGGTACTGCAGAATCGGGGCCATCCTGGCGAGGGGCAAGCTAACACGCGTCCCAGGGGGCGCCAAGCGCTCATCCCTCGCAGTTCCTCGGGATTGCGGCAAGTTGTCGCATTGCCACAGTGTGGTGTCGCCTGGGCTGAACTCGCGGGGCGGAGAGGGCATTCCGTTGCGGGGGCGCGATAGTGCCAGCTTCCGCGCAAGGGGGAAAGACTGGCGGCCCGGGCGGGCCGCCAGTCGTGTTCACTGCATCATCTGGCGCAGCTGCGGTGCCGGCTCTTCGATGACGTCGGCGGGGGACACGTCGTCCTGGGATTCCGCGGGCTGGCTGGCCATCAGGTTCGGGTGGCCGGAGAGGCGCGGAATCGGCAGCACCTTGCCGTCGGCCAGACCGGTCGCGCCCGGCTCGCTGGCATTGATCGGCGACTTGCGTGGCTCGGTGGTGACGTGGAAGTCGGTGATCTCGATGATGCCCTTGCCTTCAGCCAGCAGGTGGAAGGAGAACGCCTTGCGCGCCTCCTCGTTGTCGAAGGAGAACGAAACCGCCAGCGGCTGGTCGCGCTTCACCAGCGGGAACTCCGGCATCGGGATCGGCACCGGCTGCTCGAACGAGCGGGTCTTGAGCTGGATGCGCGCGCCATTGCTGTCCATCTGGACCGCACGGATCTTCAGGCTCACCGTGGTCCGCGAGTTGGCCGGGAATTCCAGGTACTGGGCGCCGATCAGGTTGTCGGTGTACTCGTTGGTGACCTGCGGCTTCAGGCGGATGTGTTCGCGGGTGGCGAACTGGTATTCGCGTGCCGACTGGGCGTTGACCACCGACTGGTCGAGGATGTCGGCGCGGGCGGTCATCAGGCGTGCGTCGCGACCGCTGAAGCGGCCCTCGAACTTGGCGCTGTCGGCGATGAAACCATCGCTCTTGTAGCGCCGGCACACCTGCTGGAAGTCGCACTCGATGAAGGTGTTCTTGCCGTCGTGGTAGCGCTGCATACCGTTGGTGAAGGAGACCATTTCCCGGCCCGTCTCGTATTCGCGGAACAGCGAACGGCCGGCGATATCCTGCGGTGCCTTGATGCCGAAGTAGTCGAGGATCGACGACTCCATGTCGACGTGGCCATACACGCCGGCCTTCACCGGTGGCAGCGCGGCCTGCTCCGGTGCGAACACCAGGTTCAGGCCCCAGGCCGAGGCGAGGCGCACGTTGTCGATGCCGTGGGATTCGTCGGAGGTGACGATTACCAGGGTGTCCTTGAGCACGCCTTTTTCTTCCAGTCCCTTGAGGAAGGCGTCCATGGCGTCGTCCAGGTAGGCAACGGCGGCCTTGCGTGGCGTTGGGTACTTGGCCAGGTATTCCGGTGTGGCCGAGTAGGGCTGGTGGGTGCCGACGGTCAGCAGGGTGAGCATCCACGGCTCCTTCTTCTGGCGCAGCTGGCCGACATAGTCCAGCGCGCCTTCGAAGAAGGCCTTGTCATCCATGCCCCAGGCGAATTCCAGGTAGGGCTTTTTCTTGAACCAGTCGCGGCCCATGGTCTTGTCGAAGCCCATGGCCGGCATGATCTTGTCCTTGGCCATGAAGCGCAGCCCGGCACCCTGCAGGAAGTGGGTGCTGAAGCCGGCCTGGTGCATCTGCGCCGGCAGGCACTCGGCGGCGCGGGTCGGGTTGCCCAGCAGCTCGACACCCTTGGGCGTGCCGTTGTCCAGCTTGCTGTAGTCACCGCAGAGCAAGGCGTAGAGGCCGCGGATGGTCTGGTGGCTGTGCACCACGTAGTCCGGGGTGGTCATCGCCCGCTCGGCCCAGGTGCTGAGCTTGGGCATCATCGATTCTTCGTAGCTGCTGCTCAGCGCAGCACGGTTGGTGGCGACGTAGGCTCCGGGAATGCCTTCCATGGTGATGATCAGCACGTTCTTCGCCTGGCCACGGCCGGGCAGCAGCGGAGTGCCGTTGAGGTCGTGCTGGGTGAGGCCGGTAACGTTGGGTCTGACCTCCGGCTGGTCGCGGTCGCGCCAGTCCTGGTAAGCGATTTCACCGCTGGTGATGGCGCGGGAGACCAGTTGGTGCGGCAGGTTGAACTGCTTCCACATCTCCGCATCGCTGGGCTGCAGGTACTGCAGGCCGAAGTGGCCGGCCAGCAGCGTGGCCGGCAACGCATAGGCGTAGCGCGGCAGTGGTTGCTCGCGGCGGCGCCAGAGCAGGGCGCAGAGCAGGATGCCGACGCCGATGGCGATGGCCAGGTGCAAATGGTTGAGGCCGCCGCCCTCGGTGGAGTTGGCGACGAAGGTCGGGTCGGCGAGGAAGTGCAGGTCTTCCGGCGCGGGCATGCGGCCGACGGCGCTGACCAGTTCGGCGGTGCCGATCACCGACAGCGCCCAGATCAGCATGACCGGAATGGCGATGAACAGGCGGCGGTTGTGCAGCGCCACCACGAGCAGTGTGCCGAGCGCGAGATCGGACAGGTAGCCCAGCGGGGTGCCCCAGCCAAGGATATAGCGACCGATCAGGGGAACCAGCAGGAAGAGGGCAGACAGGGTGGCCAGATTGCCCCGTGAATTCCACCAGCGAATGAGTGCGCGCACAGTGACTCCGTTACCAAACATCGAACGCCCGGAAGGTATCCCGCCAAGCAAGCGGGAATCGACCAGTTTGTCATGATTCTGAAAGAACGACGTGCTACGTGCCAGTAGACAGTGTAGTTCGGCAATCATTCGACACGAATCGTGCGGATATTCCGGGGTGGGGAGCGGCTGGTACGGGCGGGAACTGAATAGCCCCTGAGTTCTCACGACTTCAGGGGCTTTGAGGTGGCTGACATTGCAACTCCGCTCATCGTGTCTCGTGTTGACCCTCTGGATTTCGCGTTACATTGAGTAATACGAAATAAGGGTGACAGCATGCCTCCTCGAGACTATCGCCAGTCGGCGCGTGCCGATGCGGTTCAGGATACCGAGCGACAGATCGTCGACGCGTTGATCGCGCTCCTCGCAGAGCGTTGGTTCGATGAAGTCACCCTCGACGACATCGCCGCCGCCGCCCGTACCACCCGACAAACCGTGATACGGCGTTTCGGCAGCAAGGTCGGTGTGCTCAGCGCCATGGCGACCCGGATGGATGCCTCGATCCGAGCCCAGCGCTGGGGCACGCCCGCCGAAAGCGTGGCCGACATCGTCGCGTTCCTGACGGACGACTATGAGCGCACCGGCGACATCCTCGTGCGGACACTCGGGCAGGAAGCCCGCATTCCCGAATTCGCTGCCGTCCTCGATCGTGGTCGTAAAGGCCATCGCGAGTGGATCGAAGACATGTTCAGGGTCTGGCTCGACAGGCTCGACGACCAGGCTCGCAAGGATCGGCTCGCGCAGTTGCTGGCCCAGACCGATGTTTGGATCTGGCATCTGCTGCGTCGGGCGCAGGGACATTCGGCGACGGAGACTCGCCGGCTCATGACGCAGGCGATTGAGCGCCTGCTGCGTGAGGATGAGACGAACTGATCCGCTCTCCATCGAGAAAGGACCAAGGCAATGATAAAGGTGACAGATGCGGGGCCGCGTCTACGCGTCCTGATAGTCGGCTGGGAGGGCGGTGGCAACGTGCCGCCGACGCTTGCTGCCGTCCGAGCCCTCGCCGGCCGTGGGCATGACGTGCGCCTTGTTGCCGACGACACGATGCGAGCGGAGGCGATCGAGGCGGGCGCTCGATTCCTGCCATGGAAGCGCGCCCCGAACCGTCCTGATCGCTCACCCGAAAGCTGCTTCGTGCGAGATTGGGAAGCTGTCGATTCCCTGGCCGGCTTCCAAAGAGGGTGTGAGCGGATCTTCGTCGGCCCCGCGCAATCCTATGCCGAGGATATTCTCGAAGCGTTGGCAGCGGAGCCGTCCGATCTCATTCTGGGCTCGGATCTGCTGTTCGGCAGCATGCTTGCGGGCGAAGTGGCGAGAGTTCCGACGGCCCTCCTCGCAAGCAACATCTCGCTCTGGCCTCTCCCTGGGCATCCTCCGTTCGGTCCGGGCTTTCAGCCCGCCCGGTCGGTCGCGGAGCGGGTGCGCGATGCGGAAGTTTCGGCGCGGGTCGAGCAAGTATGGGACGGCTTCCTGCCGGGTCTCAACGCTGCCCGCGCTCATTTTGGCGTCGCGCCGCTGGCCCATGTCCACGAACAGCCCTTGCGCGCCGGCCGCCATCTCCTGGCCACCAGCAGCCGCTTCGACTTCCCCACCGAGCGCCTGCCGGACTATGTGCGCTATGTGGGGCCGCTGCTGGAGTTGCCGAGCTGGGCCAAGGAGCGTTGGGCGAGTCCGCCAGTGCGCGAGATGCGGCCGCTCGTGCTCGTATCGTTCAGCACCACCAATCAGGGGCAGGCCGATGTGCTCCAGCGGGTGATATCCGGTTTGGCCGGGGAGTCGGTCCAGGTTGTCGTCACGCTTGGCAAGGCGCTCGAGGGACTTCGCCTGCAAGCGCCGGCGAATGTCACCATTCTTCCCGGCGCAGCACATGATGAAATTCTGACCAGGGCCCGTGCCGTGGTTACCCACGGCGGGCACGGCACGGTCATGCGCTCGCTGCACCACGGCGTCCCTCTCGTCATCCTGCCAATGGGGCGTGATCAGAACGACAACGCCGCGCGCGTGGAATATCACGGGGCGGGCCTGCGCCTCGATCCATCGATACCCCCGCAAATGTTCGGCGAGGCCGTGCGGCACGTCCTTTCCGACACGAGCTTTTCCGAGCGGGCGTTGGCGCTTGGGCGTGCTATCGCCGAAGAAGGTCCGGGGCCGGCGCGGCTCGTCGCAGAGATCGAGGACTTCGCAAGGGTGGCTTGCGCAAACACTCAGTCCGTCGCGTGATCTGTACCCGCCGATTGCGCTGAAACCTCGAAAACGGTCCATCGAAAGGAGGTCGGAATATGAATTGCAACTCTTCAAGCGAAAATGGAATGCCCCTGACGTCCAGCCAACTGGACGCCTATCTCGCAAGGATCGGGGTCGGCCAGCCGGTGTCTCTCGATGCCGACGGCCTGGCGAAACTTCATCGAGCCCATCTCATGGCCTTCACCTGGGAGGCGCTGGATGCCTTCATGGGATGGCCGTCCTCGATCGTTCCGGCCGTCGCCTTCGCCAAAATGGTGGAGGGCGGGCGCGGCGGCTGGTGCTATGAGATGAATGGTCTGTTCGGCGCGGCGCTCGCCGCGCTCGGTTTTCGCGTCACCCGCCTGTGCGGCGGCGTCAACCGTGAACTGATCGGCGACATCGCCATCGGCAATCATCTGACGCTGCGCGTCGATCTCGACCGGCCTTACCTTGCCGAGGTGGGCCTGGCGGATGCCATCGTCGAACCTGTGCCGCTTGCCGTCGGGCCGATCAGCCAGCGCGGCTTCGATTTTTCGATCCGGCCCACGGACGACGGTTGGTTGCGCTTCAATAACCATGCGAATGGACTCGCGCACAGCTTCGACTTCCGCCCCGATCACAGCGACGAAACCGCCATTGCCGCTTCGCGTGACTGGCTGATGAAGGATCCCGGCTCGCCGTTCACAAGCGCGCTGGCGATCCTGCGGCATACCGCGGATGGCTATGTCGCCCTGAAGAACGATTGCCTGCGCCGCGTAACGGCAGGCAGCGTCAGCGAGCAGCGCATCACGGGTGCGGAGCATCTTGCGGATATCTTCAGCTCGACTTTCAGCCTCGATGTTCCCGAGCCAGGCCGCGTCTGGGAAAAGATCCAGGCCATCGCCTGAACAGGGCTCCGTGGCTCTGGAATATCGCTGATGACCGAGGTGGTCCCATCCGGTTCCCCCGGATTGCAGGGAGGTGAAAAGCGCGGACAACAAAAAGCCCGCACTAGGCGGGCTTCTTGAGACTTTCAGGTAATGCTGGCACCACCTGAAAGTGAAAGGTGGTGCCCAGGGACGGAATCGAACCGCCGACACGGGGATTTTCAATCCCCTGCTCTACCAACTGAGCTACCTGGGCAACGTGGCGCGCATTAAACGGGTTTTCGGGAGGGGTGTCAAGCGTGCCACGAAAAATTTTTCAAATAATACCGAAGCTTACGCGCTGGGCGGGACGTAGCCCTCGGCCTGCGCGTATTCCTCGCCGGAAAGGAACTTGTCCATTTCGGCGCTGAGGAACTTGCGATCCTCGGCATTCATCATGTTCAGACGACGCTCGTTGATCAGCATGGTCTGGTGCTTCTGCCACTCTTCCCAGGCCTTCTTCGAGACGTGCTCGAAGATGTCCTGGCCCTTGGCTCCGGGATAGGGCGCGCGATCGAGGCCGGGCAGCTCTTCTTTGTACTTGCGGCACATCACCAGTCGGGTCATGACATTTCTCCTGCATTCAACACGTCGGCGGCTCGTTTGAGCAGCTTTTTCACCGGGGCGGCAAGGCCGAGCCGCGGCGGGGTGGCGAGGTTATACCAGAGCCAGTCGGCCTCGGCCACGGCGGGGGCTGCGTCCTCGACGCGCACCAGCCAGGGCTCGATGGCCAGCTGGAAGTGGCTGAAGGTGTGGGTCACGCCGGGCAGCTCGCGGCGTTCGCCCAGGCGCAGGGCGTGGCGCTGGGCCAGTGGATCGAGAGCGGCCAGGTCGTCCAGTTCGGGGAAGCTCCACAGTCCTCCCCAGAGGCCGGTCGACGGGCGGCGATAAAGCAGGATGTCGCCCTCGCGGTTGGCCAGGATCGGCATCAGAGTGCGCTTGCGCGGCAGTTCCTTGCGCGGCTTGGGCACCGGGAAGTCGCTCTCGCGTCCCAGCAGGTGCGCACGGCAGCCCTCGCGCAGCGGGCAGAGCAGGCAGCTCGGCTTGCTGCGGGTGCAGAGGGTGGCGCCCAGGTCCATCATCGCTTGGGTGTAGTGGTTGACCCGGTCGTGCGGGGTGAAGCGTTCGGCGGCGTCCCACAGTTGCCTGGCCACCTTGGGCTCGCCCGGATAGCCATCGCAGGCCAGGTAGCGCGCCAGCACGCGCTTGACGTTGCCGTCGAGGATCGGCGCGCGCAGGCCCATGGAGATGCTGGCGATGGCGCCGGCGGTGGAGCGGCCGATACCAGGCAGCTCGGCGAGCTGCTCGGCATCGCGGGGGAATTCGCCGCCGTGGCGCTCCATCACCAGCTTCGCGGTCTTGTGCAGGTTGCGCGCGCGGGTGTAGTAGCCCAGGCCCGTCCACAGGTGCAGCACTTCGTCTTCCGGCGCGTTGGCGAGGTCCGCCACCGTCGGCAGTGCGCCCATGAAGCGGTCGTAGTAGCCCATCACAGTGGCTACCTGGGTCTGCTGCAGCATGATTTCCGAGATCCACACCCGGTAGGGCGTGATGTTCTGCTGCCAGGGCAAGTCATGGCGGCCATGGTGGTCGAACCAGTCGAGCACCGCCGAATTGAAACGTTCCGGGGTCATTTCTTCTTGAGCAGCCCTTTGAGTGCGTCTTTGAGCTCGGGACTGACCTTGTCGCCGAACTTCTCTTCGAGTTTTTCGTTCAGCCGGTCGCCGGCCAGTTGCCCGGCGATCTTGCCCAGACCGTCCTTGTCCAGGCGGCAGGCCTTGGCGCCCAGCTCCAGCGGGCCGCGGCAGTGCAGCGGCCATTCGATGCCGACGAGCCGCTTGTTCACCTGGCACGCAGGGTCGGGCATGTCGCTCTTGTCGCCTTCGATGATCACGCCGATGCGGTAATCCATGCCCAGCACGCGCAGGTCGATGTCGCCATTACCCTTGACCGTCAGGCCGGGGATGCTCGCCTTCAGGTCCGGGTTGCTGGCCACGCCGTTCTTGAACACCAGGTTGCCCTGCAATTCGCGGAACGGTGTGTCCTTCCCACCGTGGGTCCCTTCGAGGGCCTTGCGGTTGAGGGTGGCGATGCCCTGGCAGAGTTGCTGTTCCAGGTTGGCATTGAGCAGTACGCCCTGGGTCAGGACGAAGTGCGCGGTGCCATTGAGGTTGTCGATCCAGGCCTTCTGGCTGGCGCCCTGGGTGGTGATGTCCGCATCCAGGTCGAGCAGGCCCTTCACGGGCGGCTTCTGGCCCTGGGATTCGAGCAGGCGATCCACCGGAACGTTGCTGATGTGCTTCTGCGCCTTGAGCAGCGGTACGTCCTGGCGTACGTCGAGGCTGGCGGTGGCGTTGAACTTGCCGTCGTAGAGCTCGCCGCGCATGTCGTCGAGGGTGAGCAGGCCGTCCTGGCCGTGCAGCTTGAGGCTGGCGTTCTCGATCGGCAGCTTGTCGAGGGTCAGCTGGCCGAGTTGCAGGGCGATGTCCAGGTCGAGGGTGCGCAGCTTGGCTACCGGCAGCATCGGCGCGTCGCTCCAGGCGTGCTGGGTCGGCGCGTTGGGCAGCGGGGTGTCGCCCTGCAGGGCGCTGTTGGTGGTGGCCTCGACCTCGGCCTTGCGCGCGGCGCTGGTGGCCTCCTGGGCCTTGGCGGCTTTGGCCGGCAGGTAGCGGTCGAGGTCCAGGCGGTCGCCGTTCAGCTGGGCGTGGATGGCCTGCTTGCTGAGGTCGGCGATGCCGAGGTTGCCGCTGAAGTTGCTGTCGTCGAGCTTCAGCTTGATGTCGCCAAGGTCCAGGCTGTTGCGGGTACCGGCCAGGCGGGTGGACAGCTCCAGCTTGGTCAGGGTGTTGGCGTCGGCCATCTCCGGCAGGGTCTGGCCGATGCCGTTGAGGAATTCGCGCAGGTTGAACGGCGCCAGCGACAGGCCGCCGTCGAGCTTCGGTTCCTTGTCCAGCTCGCGGGCCTTGATCTCGCCGAGGGCACGGAGCTGGTTGACGGTGACCTTCAGGCCGTTCCACTCGGCGATTTGGGCCGCCTGGTCGAGCACCAGCTGGCCCTGGGCGCTGTAGCTGGCGGTCTTGCCCTGGAACGGGTCGCCGGAGATCTCGCCGGAAAGCTTGGTGTCTTCCAGCGAATAGCGCTTGAGCGCGCGGTCGAAGCGCAGGTTGCCGGTCAGTTCGGTGCGGGCGCGGATCACCGGCTGGTTGCTGCCCAGGTAGGCGCTGAACTTGACCGGGATGTTGCTCCCCTCGTGGATGGCGCCGGTGGTCAGCTCGATGCCTTCGACCGTGTAGTTCTTGTCGCTCTGGGCGTCCGCATAGTCGATGCGGGCGTTCTTCACCGTCAGGCTGTCGATGTCGAGCTTCATCGGCTGGTGCGCTGCTGTGGCGGCCGGCTTGGCCGGTTCGCTTGGGGCGGGCGCCGGTTGCGGGGCGGCGGTGGCGCCGCTGGCCGGTTGGGCGGGCTTGCCGATGTTTTCCCAGTTGCCGACGCCATTTTTATCGCGGTTCAGGCTGAGGTTCAGGCCTTCGACGCGTATGTCGCTCATCTGCAGTTCCTTGCGCAGCAGCGGCAATACGCGGACCGACATACCCAGCAGCTGCACGTCGGCGAACGGCTGGGTGGGCGCCTGCAGGGTGGCCACGCTGGTGTCGTGGAGCTCCAGGCCCAGCCAGGGGAACAGGCTCCATCCGATATCGCCCTTGAGGTTCAGCTCGACGTTGGCCTTGTCCCGGGCCAGTTGGCGGATCTCGTCCTTGTAGTCGTTCGGATCGAAGAAGTGGGTCAGCACGAAGCCGGCGGCGACGATAAGCAGCAGCAGGCCCAGGACAACAATGCCGAGGATTTTGCCGAACGCTTTCATGACGGGTCCTTGTTCAGACGGCGGGTGGAGTAGCGGGAAAGTATATCAACGACGCACCTTTACCCCAGTCGAGGGTGAAAGGCACGGGTTCTGCCCGGTTTGAACCAGGGGGTGGCGTACGGTTCCCCGGGGTGGCTGTCCTGCCGAGCCGGTCGCAGATTGGCAGCGATATCACGCCGGAAGCAATGTGAGCCCGAGGCGTTCGGCGAAGGCTGCGGCTTCCGGCTGGTCGGCCGGCGCGCTCAGGCGCAGCGCGGCGCCTTGCAGGATGGCCAGGCGCTGGGCTTCCTCCAGCAGCCGCCTTGCCACGCCACGTTCACGGGTGACCCGGCGAACGCACAGGCGCGACAGGCGCCAGGTGTCCGCGTCGCGCTCGACCCAGGCAGCGCCCAGCAGGCGGTCGTTGAAGCGGCCGGTCAGCAGACGACCCTCGCGCAGCCCCTGTTCCACCAGGGCGTCGGGAGTGGCGAAGGGCGCCAGCAGCCACTGCGGGGCGTCGGCGTAGATCTTCAGCAGGTCCTGGCGGTCCTGGTCGCTGGGTTGGGTCAGGTGCTGGACGATGACGGGCATGGACGATTCCTCGGCGGCGGACCGGCAGTGTAGGGAAAAGCGCTGTCGATCGGCCAGCTCCGACCACCGCCCATAGCCGCGCCGGACCTGGCGCGCCTATAATGCTGCCCCTTCTTATAATTACGTGCAGTGTTAGCTGTGGAGCTGGTGATGGCCGAACGCAAGGCATCCGTCGCGCGCGACACCCTGGAAACCCAGATCAAGGTTTCCATCGACCTGGATGGAACGGGCAAGGCCCGTTTCGATACCGGGGTTCCCTTCCTCGAGCACATGATGGACCAGATCGCCCGCCACGGCCTGATCGACCTGGACATCGAGTGCAAGGGCGACCTGCATATCGACGACCACCATACCGTCGAAGACATCGGCATCACCCTCGGCCAGGCCTTCGCCAAGGCCATCGGCGACAAGAAGGGCATCCGCCGCTACGGCCATGCCTACGTGCCGCTGGACGAGGCGCTGTCGCGCGTGGTCATCGACTTCTCCGGCCGCCCCGGCCTGCAGATGCACGTACCGTTCACCCGCGCCAGCGTCGGCGGCTTCGATGTTGACCTGTTCATGGAATTCTTCCAGGGCTTCGTCAACCACGCCCAGGTGACCCTGCACATCGATAACCTGCGCGGGCACAACACCCACCACCAGATCGAGACGGTGTTCAAGGCCTTCGGCCGCGCGTTGCGCATGGCCATCGAGCTGGACGAGCGCATGGCCGGCCAGATGCCGTCCACCAAAGGGTGCCTGTAATGCAGACGGTAGCCGTCATCGACTACGGCATGGGCAATCTGCACTCGGTGTCCAAGGCGCTGGAGCGCGTGGGCGCCGGGCGCGTGCTGGTGACCAGCGACGCCAGCGTGATCCGCGAGGCCGACCGCGTGGTATTCCCCGGCGTCGGCGCGATCCGCGACTGCATGGCCGAGATCAAGCGCCTGGGCTTCGACAGTCTGGTGCGTGAAGTCAGCCAGGACCGCCCCTTCCTCGGCATCTGCGTCGGTATGCAGGCGCTGCTGGACCACAGCGAAGAGAACGACGGCGTCGACTGCATCGGCCTGTTCCCCGGCAAGGTGCGTTTCTTCGGCAAGGACCTGCACGAAGACGGCGAACACCTGAAGGTGCCGCACATGGGCTGGAACGAAGTGGCGCAGAGCGTGGATCACCCGCTGTGGCACGACATTCCGAACAACGCGCGCTTCTATTTCGTGCACAGCTACTACATCGAGGCGGGCAACCCGCGCCAGGTGGTCGGTCGCGGCCACTACGGACGTGATTTCGCCGCCGCATTGGCCGATGGCTCGCGCTTCGCCGTGCAGTTCCACCCGGAGAAGAGCCATACCCATGGCCTGCAGCTGCTGCAGAACTTCGCCGCCTGGGATGGGCGCTGGTAAGCCATGGCCCGCCAGAAGGACAAGCCGGCGATCCTCGAACTCGACGGCGCCCAGCGCCAGGGTGCGGCGCGGGCGATCCAGCGCTTCCTCGAGGATCGCTTCGAGCTGGATGTCGGTTCCTTCGAGGCCGAAGAGGCGCTGGACTTCTTCCTGCGCGAGTTCGGCCCGCTGTTCTACAACAAGGCGATCTTCGACGTGCAATCTCACCTGAAAGACCGGTTCGAGAGCATCGAAAGCGACTTGTGGGCGCTCGAGAAGAGCTGACCCGACCCCATTCATCTTTGGATTCGAGCAGGTTCAACCCATGCTGATCATCCCCGCAATCGATCTGAAAGACGGCGCCTGCGTGCGCCTGCGCCAGGGCCTGATGGAAGACGCCACGGTGTTCTCCGACGACCCGGTGTCCATGGCCGCCAAGTGGGTGGAGGGCGGCTGCCGCCGTCTGCACCTGGTGGACCTGAACGGCGCCTTCGAAGGCAAGCCGGTCAACGGTGAAGTGGTCACCGCCATCGCCAAGCGCTACCCGAACCTGCCGATCCAGATCGGCGGCGGCATCCGCTCGCTGGAGACCATCGAGCACTACGTCCGCGCCGGCGTCAGCTACGTGATCATCGGCACCAAGGCAGTCAAGCAGCCGGAATTCGTCGGCGAAGCCTGCCGCGCCTTCCCCGGCAAGGTGATCGTCGGCCTGGACGCCAAAGACGGCTTCGTCGCCACCGACGGCTGGGCCGAGGTGAGCGAAGTGCAGGTGATCGACCTGGCCAAGCGCTTCGAGGCCGACGGCGTCTCCGCCATCGTCTACACCGACATCTCCAAGGACGGCATGATGCAGGGCTGCAACGTCGAAGCCACCGCCGCCCTGGCCAACGCCACGCGCATCCCGGTGATCGCTTCGGGCGGCATCCACAACCTGGGTGACATCCAGAAGCTGCTGGACGCCCGCACCCCGGGCATCGTCGGCGCCATCACCGGCCGCGCGATCTACGAAGGCACCCTGGACGTCGCCGAAGCACAGGCGCTGTGCGACAGCTTCAAAGGCTGATCTGAACGCAGGCTGGGCGCGCCGCGAGGCGGCGTAACCCGGCAATCAGGACCTGGGGTGGTTTGGCAGCATGGGTATCGCTGCGCTCCACCCATCCTACGAGAGCATTGCTATGGCACTGGCTAAACGCATCATTCCCTGCCTCGACGTGGACAACGGCCGCGTGGTGAAGGGCGTCAAGTTCGAGAACATCCGCGACGCCGGCGACCCGGTGGAAATCGCCCGTCGCTACGACGAGCAGGGTGCGGACGAGATCACCTTCCTCGACATCACCGCAAGCGTCGATGGCCGCGACACCACCCTGCATACCGTCGAGCGCATGGCCAGCCAGGTGTTCATCCCGCTGACCGTGGGCGGCGGCGTACGCACCGTGCAGGACATCCGCAACCTGCTCAATGCCGGTGCGGACAAGGTCTCGATCAACACCGCCGCAGTGTTCACCCCGGAGTTCGTCGGCGAAGCCGCCGCGCGCTTCGGCTCGCAGTGCATCGTGGTCGCCATCGACGCCAAGAAGGTCTCGGCGCCGGGCGAAGCTCCGCGCTGGGAAATCTTCACCCACGGAGGCCGCAAGCCCACCGGGCTGGACGCGGTGGAGTGGGCGAAGAGGATGGAAGGCCTTGGCGCCGGCGAGATCCTGCTGACCAGCATGGACCAGGACGGCGTGAAGAGCGGCTATGACCTGGGCGTGACCCGCGCCATCAGCGAGGCGGTGAACGTTCCGGTGATCGCTTCCGGCGGCGTCGGCAACCTGCAGCACCTGGCCGACGGCATCATCGAGGGCAAGGCGGATGCGGTGCTGGCCGCCAGCATCTTCCACTTCGGCGAGTACAGCGTGCCGGAGGCCAAGGCCTACCTGGCCAGCCGCGGTATCGTCGTTCGCTGACGTTCCTCCGGGCCGGGGTTCTCCCGGCCCCTGGGGGCCTGCGCCCAGTCGCCGCAGGCCCTTTCGCCTGCGATCCCCGAACGGCCGATGCCACTGGTCGCTGTGATGGCTTTTAGATGTGTGATTGCCATCTGCCCAGGGTTTCTTGGCGCCAATTCTCCGAGTAAGCTCTGCGCCTTCTCAGAATTGTCACACTCAGGAATTCCCAGATGCTGAAGCGCATTCTGCTTGCATGGATTGGCTGCGGTCTGCTGCTCGCCAGCGCGGCAAAGGCGGAGACGGAAGGCTCGGGCTACAGCATGGTGCTGCTGACCGAAAACTTCCCGCCGTACAACATGGCCATCAATGGCAAGAACTTCGCCCAGGAAGACAACATCGACGGGATCGCCGTCGACATCGTCAAGGAGATGTTCAAGCGGGCCGGCGTTCCGTACACCCTGACCCTGCGCTTCCCCTGGGACCGAATCTACAAGCTGGCGCTGGAGAAGCCCGGCTACGGCGTATTCGTCACCGCCCGCCTGCCCGAGCGCGAGAGCCTGTTCAAGTGGGTCGGCCCGATCGGTCCGGACGACTGGGTCCTGCTGGCCAAGGCTGACAGCAAGATCACCCTGAACAATCTGGAAGAGGCCAAGAAGTACAGCGTCGGTGCCTACAAGGGCGACGCCATGGCCGAATACCTGGCCAAGCACGGCTTCGAGCCGGTGCTGGCGCTGCGCGACCAGGAGAACGCCGGCAAGCTGCAGGAAGGCAAGATCGACCTGTGGGCGAGCGGCGATCCGGCGGGCCGCTACCTGGCCAAGCAGGTCGGCGTCACCGGCCTGAAGACCGTACTGCGCTTCAACAGCGACCAGCTGTTCCTGGCCCTGAACCGCGAGACCCCCGACGACGTGGTGCAGAAGCTGCAGGCCGCCCTGGACAAGATGCGCGCCGAAGGTTTCGTCGACGATGTGCTCAACAGTTACCTGTAAGACCCGCGGGCTGACCAACCTCACGGCCCGTGAATGCAACAGGGCGCCGGCCAGCTCTGGCGCCGACCATGCCATGGAAGGCAGACGAGTCCAGTATTCCGTCCCTCCGCAGGGATGCCGCAAGCCAATAACGATAACCATGCGAGCGGTATGACCATGCTGAAAGTCCTTACCAAGACCCTGTCCCTGGGCCTGCTGTTGGGGGCCGCTGCGGCCCGCGCCGAAGTGCCCGCCGATTACAAGATGGTGCTGCTCACGGAGAACTTCCCGCCGTTCAACATGGCGGTGGATGACAAGAACTTCGCCCGTGACGAGAGCATCGATGGCATCAGCACCGATATCGTCCGCGAGATGTTCAAGCGCGCCGGCATCCAGTACAGCCTGAGCCTGCGCTTCCCCTGGGACCGCCTGTACAAGCTGACCCTCGACAAGCCCGACTACGGCCTGTTCTCCACCGCCTACACCCCGGAGCGCGTTCCGCTGTTCAAGTGGGTCGGCCCGATCGCCAAGACCAACTGGGTGCTGCTGGCGCCGGCGGGTAGCAAGATCGCCGTGAAGGACATCAAGGAGGCGGGCGCCAAGTACAAGATCGGCGCCTACAAGAACGACGCGGTGAGCGAGGGCCTGGAGAAACAGGGCATCCCGGTGATCAACGCGCTGCGTGACCAGGAAAACGTGAAGAAGCTGACCTCGGGCCAGATCGACCTGTGGGCCACCACTGATCCGGTCGGCCGCTACCTGGCCAAGCAGGAGGGCGTTTCCGGCCTGCAGACCGTCCTGCGCTTCAACGAGGACCAGCTCTACCTGGCGCTGAACAAGGACACGCCGGATGAGGTGGTGCAGCGTTTGCAGAAGGCGCTGGACTCGATGCGCGCCGACGGCTTCATCGAGCAGGCGACCAACAACTACCTGTAAGGAAGGCCGGCCGGTCGCCGCCCGGACTCCTGATGTTCGCGAGCAATGACTCTCGGTCCTACGAAAAGCAGGCTCGCTGCTCTCTGTAGGAGCGAGCTTGCTCGCGAACCGCATCCTCTCGTTGTTTACCGGTAGGTCCCATCCCGCCCATGCCCCTGCATGGCGCGGTTGGCGCGTTCGCCGATCAGCAGCGTAGGCTTCACCAGTTCGAAGCCCTGGGCCTTCAAGGTTGGCAGTACACGCCTGAGCACCGCCAGGGTCGCCGGCTTCGGGTGGCCGATCATCACCACGGTGCCCTGCTTGCGCGCCAGTTTCAGGCCGCGCTGCATCTGCTCCATCACCGCGGCTTCGCTTGGGTCGTCGTCGAGGAACACATCCCGCGAAAGGCTCGCCAGGCCGATCTTCTGCGCCTCGGCGGCGGCCACGGTGGCGGCGCTGGTGCGGCTGTCGAGCAGGAACAGGTGGCGGCGCTGCAGTTCCGCGGCGAGCCAGGCCATGGCCGGGCGGTCGGCGGTCATGCGGCTGCCTTCGTGGTTGTTCAGGCCCTGGGCGTAGGGCACCGTCGCCAGCGCCGCGTCGAGACGGCGGGCGCGTTCTTCCTGGCTCAGCTCAGGACGCCAGGCAAACGCGCCGCCTGCCGGGTCCATTGGCATGTGCAGCATCACGGTGCGCCCGCGCTGGTGCGCTTCGCGGGCCAGTTCGGCGGCGTGGGGCGTGTCGGGAATGATCGCCAGGGCGATGGCGGGGGAGAGCTCGAGCACCTGGCGATCGCGCGCCAGGTTCTGCCCGAGGTCGTCGATGACGATGCTGACCAGCGGCCTCGCGCCGTCCGGCGGCGCCGATACCGCCGGTTGGCACAGCAATGCGCCAAGGCTGAGGCCGAACAGCAGCCGAGCCCAGCGCATCGATCACTTGTTGCCGCGGCTGACGCTGAGTCCTTTCAGCAGGCTGAGGGCCTGGCCGAGTTGGTAATCGCTCTCCTGCGGACGGTCTTCCGGGCGCTTGCCAGGGGCCGTCGGTCGGTCCTTGCCACCGTTGCCGTTGGCCAGGTGCCCCTGCAGGTCGGCTTCCTTGAACCCATCGAAATCGCTCTGCTCACGGGTGACCTTGGCGCGTTCCACCTCGATGTCCGGGGTGATGCCCTGGGCCTGGATGGAGCGGCCGTTGGGGGTGTAGTACAGCGCGGTGGTGAGCTTCAGGGCGCGGTCGTTGTTCAGCGGCAGCACGGTCTGTACCGAGCCCTTGCCGAAGCTGTCGGTGCCCATGAGGATCGCGCGCTTCTGGTCCTGCAGGGCGCCGGCGACGATTTCCGCCGCCGAGGCGCTGCCGCCGTTGATCAGCACCACCAGCGGCACGCCGTCGCTCGGGTCGGCCGGGTCGGCGGAGAAGCGCAGCTCGGAGTTCGGAATGCGGCCCTTGGTGTAGACGATCAGCCCCTTGGTGAGGAAGGCGTCGGCCACTTCCACCGCCGACTGCAGCACGCCGCCGGGGTTGTTGCGCAGGTCCAGCACCAGGCCCTTGAGCCGGCCCTTGTTTTCCATGCGCAGGCTGGTCAGCGCCTTGACGGTTTCCTCGCCGGTGTTGACCTGGAACTGGGTGATGCGCAGGTAGCCGTAGCCCGGTTCGAGCATCTGGCTCTTCACGCTCTTCACCTTGATGATGGCGCGCTTGAGTTCGACGTCGAACGGCTTGCCGCCGCCGCGCACGATGGTCAGGGTGATCGGCGAGCCGGCCTTGCCGCGCATGCTGTCCACCGCCTCGTTCATCGACTGGCCCTTGGTCGGCTTGCCGTCGATCTTGACGATCAGGTCGCCCGGCTGGATGCCGGCCTTGGCCGCGGGGGTGTCGTCGATCGGCGAGATCACCTTGACGAAGCCGTCTTCGCTGCCGACCTCGATGCCCAGGCCGCCGAACTCGCCGCTGGTGCTTTCCTGCAGCTCGGCGAATTCTTCCGGGCCCAGGTAGGCGGAGTGCGGGTCGAGGTTGCTGAGCATGCCTTTGATGGCGTTCTCGATCAGGGTCTTGTCGTCCACCGGCTCGACGTAGGCGGCCTTCACCCGGTCCAGGACCTCGGCGAAGGTGCGCAGCTCATCGAGCGGCAGCGGAGCCTCCTTGCCGTTGGCCACAGGGGCCGCCGGGGCTGCTGCGGCCGGGGCGCCGGCGGCCTGTGCCGCACCGACGCCGAGCAGCAGCGCCAGGGCCAGGGTGGTGAGACGGAAAGCTTGCGACATGTTTGGGGCTCCTAAGGCGTGTCCGCCGCTTATCCCTGCGTGCGACACCAGGTAGAAGGGTCCGCCGGGCGGCCCTGATGGCGAATGGCAAAGTATACCGCCGGGGTGCTCTGCCCACCGCTGGCACCTACGGTCGCGATGGGGTCGCCTGCTTTGACGGTGTCGCCGGCGTCCTTCAGAAGACTTTGATTATGCCCATAAAGGCTGAGGTAGCCACCACCGTGGTCGAGAATGACCAGCAGGCCGGAGCCGCGCAGCCAGTCGGCGAACACCACGCGGCCGCCATGGACGGCGCGTACCGTGCTGCCGGCCTGGGCGCCGATCAGCACGCCGTCCCAGGTGGCGCGGGGGTCGTCGCCGCGCGGGCTGCCGAAGCGCGCCAGCACGCGGCCGTTGACCGGCCAGGGCAGCTTGCCCTTGGTAGCGCTGAATGCACCGCCAAAGCCTTCGCCGCTGGAAACCAGCGGGCCACTGTAGTCGGCGCGGGGTTTGCTCGGGGTTTCGGGCTTCTCGCTACGCTCGGCCAGCTCGCGTTCGCGCTTGGCGCGCTCGCGTTCGGCGGCCAGGGCACGCTGGCGAGCTTCCTCGGCTTCGCGGGCCTGGCGGGCCAGGGTTTCCTCGATGGTCTTCAAGACCTTGTTCAGGTCTTCCTGGCTCTGCTCGCGGTCCTTGAGCTTGCCATTGCTGTCCTTGAGGTCGCCGTCGAGCTTGGCCAGGGCCGCCTGGCGCGCCTTGCGGGCGTCGGCCAGTTCCTCGCGGCGTGATTCCAGCGCGTTCTGCTGCTCGACCTGCTGGTTCTTCTGCGCGGTGATGTCCTGCTCGACAGCGTTGAGCTGGCTCAGGGTCTCGTTGAACGCGCTGAGCTGATCCAGGCGGGCCTTGTTGATGTACTCGTAGTAGGTGAGGGTGCGGCTGAACTTCTCGGGGTGTTCCTGGTTCAGCAGCAGCTTGAGGTATTCCTCACGGCCACTCTGGTAGGCGGCGCGCGCCTGGATGGCGATCAGGCGCTGCTGTTCAAGGCGTGCGCCCTGGAGTTTTTTTTTCTCCGAATCGAGGCGCTGCAGCTCTTCCTCGTTCTTCTTCATCTCGTCCTGGATCTGCTGGATCTGCTTTTCCAGGTCGCCCATCTGGGTCTCGGTGGATTTGAGCTGCTTCTGCACCCCGGACTTTTCGTCCTGGATGTTCTTCAGGTTCTTCTTCAGCTCGTTGATGTCTTTCTGCGTCTGCTCCAGCTGACGCTGGGTGTCGGCGCGTTCGTCGGCAACGGCCGCGAGCGGGCTCAGGAGGCAGATCAGCAGCAGCGGGAGGAGGGCGCGAGGCATTGGGCGGCGGGCACCTGAATTCTGGACGGGCCTAGTATGCCCGTGGTGGGCGCTAAAAAAAACGCCCCAAGGCCGCGTAGCCTGGGGCGTTTCCTCTGACCGGCGGGAGCTGGGTCACGTTCCCGCACGATCCTTGCCTCAAAGCAGGGTGACGATCGACTTGCCAGTCATCTCTTTGGGCTGTTCCAGACCCATCAGCGCCAGCAGGGTCGGGGCCACGTCGGCCAGCACGCCGCCCTCGCGGATGCTCAGCTTGCGCTTGCCGACATAGACGAACGGTACCGGCTCGCAGGTGTGCGCGGTGTGCGCCTGGCCGGTCATGGCGTCTTCCATCTGCTCGACGTTGCCGTGGTCGGCGGTGATCAGGGCTTCGCCACCGACCTTGTCCAGCGCCTCGACGATCCGACCGACGCAGGTATCCAGGCACTCGACGGCTTTCACCGCGGCTTCGAACACACCGGTGTGGCCGACCATGTCGCCGTTGGCGTAGTTGACGATGATCACGTCGTAGCGCTGGTGTTCGATGGCGTCGACGATCCTGTCGGTGACTTCCGGCGCGCTCATTTCCGGCTGCAGGTCATAGGTGGCGACCTTCGGCGAGGGGATGAGGATGCGTTCTTCGCCCTCGAACGGCTCTTCGCGGCCGCCGGAGAAGAAGAAGGTCACGTGGGCGTATTTCTCGGTCTCGGCAATGCGCAGCTGGGTCTTGCCGTTCTTGGCCAGATACTCGCCCAGGACGTTGTCCAGCGACTCGGGCTTGAACGCGCTGGGCGCCGGGATGCTCGCCGCGTACTGGGTCAGCATCACGTACTCGGCCAGGTGCAGCTCGCGCTGGCGCGGGAATTCCTTGAAGCCCGGCTCGACGAAGGCGCGCGACAGTTCGCGGGCGCGGTCGGCGCGGAAGTTCATGAAGACCACGGCGTCGCCGTCTTCCACGCGCACCTGCTCGCCGATGCGGGTGGCTTTGACGAACTCGTCGCTCTCGCCGCGCTCATAGGCGGCGTTCAGTGCGCCCACGGCGGAGTCGGCGGTGAATTCGGCGGTGCCATCGGTGATCAGGTTGTAGGCGGCTTCGACACGGTCCCAGCGGTTATCGCGGTCCATGGCGAAGTAGCGGCCGATGATGCTGGCGGTACGGCCCTTGCCGATGCGCGCGAAGGCGTCGTCGAGCAGCGCAAGCGACGGTTCGGCGCTCTTGGGCGGAGTGTCGCGGCCATCGAGGAAGGCGTGCAGGTAGATTTTCTCGGCGCCCCGCTGCGCGGCCAGTTCGGCCATGGCGATCAGGTGGTCCTGGTGGCTGTGCACGCCACCATCGGAGAGCAGGCCGAGGATGTGCACGGCCTTGCCGGCTTTCGCTGCCTTGTCCACGGCGCCGGTCAGCACGGGGTTCTGGAAGAACTCGCCGTCGCGGATCGCCTTGGTGACGCGGGTGAAGTCCTGGTAGACGACGCGGCCGGCGCCCAGGTTCATGTGGCCAACCTCGGAGTTGCCCATCTGGCCGTCGGGCAGGCCGACGTCCATGCCGGAGCCGGAGATCAGGCCGTTCGGCTGGCTGGCCAGCAGACGGTCCCAGTTGGGCTTCTTCGCGGCGTAGATGGCGTTGTATTCCGGGCTATCGCTATGGCCGAAGCCGTCCAGAATGATCAGGACCAGCGGTTTGCGCGTTGCAGTCATAGGTACGGCTCTTTCCGAGAATAGGGGTCAGAAAAGGACCGACATTTTACCGGTTGGTGCCGACAGACGCCATGATCCGCAGGATGCAGCCGTCAGATACGCGCGTGTATACTGGCCGGCATTTTTACGTCTGGATGTCCTGCGCATGTCTTCGTTTCTTCCTCGTCTGATCGAATTCGCCACCCACCACTACCTGCTGGTCGGTGCCCTGGTCATCCTGCTGGTGCTGCTGGCCCTGCATGAAATGCGCAAGAGCGGCCGCGCTCTGTCGACCCGCGAGTTGACCGCTCTGGTGAACGCCGAGCAGGCCGTGGTCCTCGATATCCGCCCGACCAAGGAGTTCTCCGCCGGCCACATCGTCGATGCGCTGAACATCCCGGCGGACAAACTGAACGCACGCCTGTCCGAGCTGGACAAACACAAGGCCAAGACCATCATCGTGGTCGACAGCATGGGCCAGCACGCCGGCACCTGGTGCAGTGTGCTGCAGAAGGCCGGTTTCACCGCCGCCAAGCTGTCCGGCGGCATCGGCAGCTGGCGTGGCGACAACCTGCCCCTGGTGAAGTGAGATGTCGTCGATCTTGATCTACACCAGCGCATGGTGCCCTTATTGCATCCGCGCCAAGGCCCTGCTGGACCGCAAGGGTGTCGCCTACGAGGAGATCTCGGTGGACGGCAAGCCCGGCGTACGCGCCGAAATGGCCAGCAAGGCGGGTCGCACCTCGGTGCCGCAGATCTGGATCGACGCGACCCACGTCGGCGGCTGCGACGATCTCTACGCGCTGGAACGCGCGGGCAAGCTGGATACGCTGCTCTCGGCGTGATCCAAAATCCTGAAACGATGCACAAGAAGGTCTCGAAATGACTGAACAAGCCAACGGCGCAGCCCAGCAAGACGATAACAATCCGCAGTTCTCGCTGCAGCGCATCTACATCCGCGACCTCTCCTTCGAAGCGCCCAAGGCGCCGGAAATCTTCCGCCAGGAGTGGCAGCCGAGCATTTCCATGGACCTCAACACCCGTCAGAAGCAGCTCGATGGCGACTTCTACGAAGTGGTCCTGACCGTTTCGGTGACCGTGAAGAACAACGAGGAAACCGCTTTCATCGTTGAAGTGCAGCAGGCCGGTATCTTCCTGATCAAGGGTCTGGACGCTTCCAGCATGAGCCACACCCTCGGCGCGTTCTGCCCGAACATCCTCTTCCCGTACGCCCGCGAAACCCTGGACAGCCTGGTTGTCCGCGGTTCCTTCCCGGCGCTGATGCTGTCCCCGGTGAACTTCGATGCGCTGTACGCGCAGGAAATCGCCCGCATGCAGGCTTCCGGCGAGATCCCGGCGGTCCAGTGATCCTGGCTGCTGCATGAGAAAGGCGCCCTCGGGCGCCTTTTTCTTTGCCCGGGATTTGTGCTTGGTCGAATTTTGATCAGCTTCGCGCAAGCCACGTACCGCCTCGATTCCGCACGCTTATCCACAGACTGTTCCTGCAGTTGCTCAGGAATGCTGTGGGTAAGAGGTGGTGCTCTTCGTAGGACCGAGGGGGACGCCTAGTCCTTGCCCGCGAACAGCCGTGGCACTGTCGTCACCTCGAAAAGCGGTTCGCGAGCAAGCTCGCTCCTACAGGGGGAGGGCGTCCAAGTTTGGTGCGTGCGCACTGGCAGGGCGCAGGGGCGGGCGCTGCAGGCCGCCGTGGAGTCCCCAATGCAGACGCGGTCGCGCAGTGCCTCGGAAGATTGTGGATATCCCTGTGAGCCAATGGGCTCGCGGTTTCCAGCCATTTCTAGCGTGCGCGGGAAGAGGGCCGAAACGCTTTGCGAGCAACCTTGGCACGCCCTCTGCAATACCCCTGGCAACAGCGATTTCAGGGGCCTCGGTACAGGCAGGCTGGGGAACCCCTCTTTTACACCTCGCGAGTGCACCGTTCGACGCAGCGGCCTCGCAACCGGTTTGGGGGTCCTGGTACAGGCAGGCCGGGTAAGCCCCCCTTTTATGCCAGCGGCCGTTCTGTGGATGGCCTGCTCCCCGCTTCGGGGCCCCGGACCAGGCAGGCCGGGAAAACCCCGCTTTTATTCGGGCCGCGCCCTGACGTTCAGGCGCCACTGGCCCTTCACCTCGGTGCTGTCCCAGTCGCCTTGCAGTCTGCGGGTGGATAGCAGCGTCAGCAGCACAGCTTGCTCTTGCGGCTCCAGGTTCCAGCGCAGCGGCACGTCACCGATCCGCAGCTGGCCCTGTTGCGCCTTGGCGCTGGCGTCGATCTGCAGTACCAGGGCGCCGTCCAGATGGCCGGCACGTACGACGGGCTGAGCATCCAGCGTGAGCACCAGGCCATCCGCCGCCGGCTCTACGGCGAGTATCTGCGCGGGCCCTTCGTGCGGTGGATTCACCAGACGTCCGATCATCAGACCTACCAGCAGGCCCAGCACGCACAGCGAAGCCCAAACCTTAAGCAATGGCCTGGGCCGCATTTGCGCCTGCGCGGGGGTAGAATGCCCGCCGTTCTCAGGCTCGGAGCGCTGCATGTTCCACGTGATCCTTTTTCAACCGGAAATTCCTCCAAACACCGGCAACATTATCAGGCTGTGCGCCAATGCGGGCTGCAGCCTGCATCTGATCGAGCCGCTGGGCTTCGAGCTGGACGACAAGCGCCTGCGCCGCGCCGGCCTGGATTATCACGAGTACGCCAGTGTGCGTCGCTATGCGAGCCTGGAAGAGTGCTTGGAACAGCTCGGCCAACCGCGCCTGTTTGCTTTCACCACCAAAGGCTCGCAGCCGTTCCACGAGGTGGCTTACGAGCGTGGTGACGCGTTCCTGTTCGGCCCGGAAAGCCGTGGCCTGCCGGAAGAGGTACGCGAGGCGCTGCCGCCCGAGCAGCGGGTGCGCCTGCCGATGCGCCCGGGCTGCCGCAGCCTGAACCTGTCCAATACCGTGGCGGTGACCGTCTACGAAGCCTGGCGTCAGCACGGCTTTGCCATGGACTGAGCGTTTTTTGAGCGATCCGCGCAAAGCCGCGCCAGGCGTGGAGTGCAGCGGCTTGCCCCAAGCTTATCCACAGCTAGGCGCACAGTGCTTGTGGGAAAGCGCGAATTTCCTGCACAGAAACCGCGCAATCCCGCAGACCGCGCGTGCTCTGGGCTGTGGCACGTTCCTTCCCCGTTCCGTGCACAGTGTTATCCACAGGTTTTGGGGATAGATGTTGCTGGCTTGTGACGGCGCGCGAGGGGTGCTGATCGCGGGCATGGCCCGCTCCTACAGGGATTGCCCGGAGCGTAGGAGCGGACTCCATCCGCGATTGGCCAGAGCCGGCACCGTGCTCCCGATGATTCGCGACCGGTCATGAAAAAGGGGCCTTCCGGCCCCTTTGTCGTTGCAGCGGGTCAGTCGTCACTCTCGTCGTCCGGGCTGTCGATCTTCATGTCCAGCTCCTTGATCTTGCGGGTCAGCGTATTGCGGCCCCAGCCCAGCAGCACGGCGGCATCGCGGCGGCGGCCGGCGGTGTGCTTCAGGGCCGTCTCGATCATGATCCGCTCGAAGGCCGGCACGGCGGTGTCGAGCAGGTTCGACTGGCCACGCCCCAGTGCCTGGTCGGCCCAGTGGCGCAGGGCCTGTTCCCAGTTCGCGGCGGGCAGGTTGTCCTGCGGCTGGGTCAGCAGCTCCGGCGGCAGGTCGTCGATGTGCACCTCGCGGCCGGAGGCCATCACGGTGATCCAGCGGCAGGTGTTCTCCAACTGGCGCACGTTGCCCGGCCAGCCGAGGTGCTTCAGGTAGTCCTCGGTTTCCGGCTTGAGCAGCTTGGGCTCCACCGCCAGTTCCTGGGCGGCGCGGGCGAGGAAGTGCCGGACCAGCGCGGGAATGTCCTCGCGGCGGTCGGCCAGACGCGGGATGTGGATGCGGATGACGTTCAGGCGGTGGAACAGGTCTTCGCGGAACTTGCCTTCGCGCACCAGGTTTTCCAGGTTCTGGTGGGTGGCGGCGATGATCCGCACGTCCACCTTCACCGGGGTGTGGCCGCCGACCCGGTAGAACTCGCCGTCCGCCAGCACGCGCAGCAGGCGGGTCTGGGTGTCGGCCGGCATGTCGCCGATCTCGTCGAGGAACAGGGTGCCGCCATCGGCCTGCTCGAAGCGCCCGCGCCGCTGGTTGGCTGCGCCGGTGAAGGCGCCTTTCTCGTGGCCGAACAGCTCGGATTCCATCAGGTCTTTCGGAATCGCGGCCATGTTCAGCGCGATGAATGGCGAGGTCGCGCGCGGGCTGTGGCGATGCAGGGCGTGGGCGACCAGTTCCTTGCCGGTGCCCGACTCGCCGTTGATCAGTACGGTGATGTTGGAGTGGGAGAGGCGGCCGATGGCGCGGAACACCTCCTGCATCGCCGGTGCTTCGCCGATGATTTCCGGGGTGCGCGTCTGGTTGGCTGGTGCTTCCAGGCCCTGTTGCTCCTGGGCGTGCTGGTTGGCGCGCTTGACCAGGGAGACGGCCTCGTCGACATCGAATGGCTTGGGCAGGTATTCGAAGGCGCCGCCCTGGTAGGAGGCCACCGCGCTGTCCAGATCCGAATGCGCGGTCATGATGATCACCGGCAGGCGCGGGTGCAGCTCGCGGATCTGCGCCAGCAGGTCCAGGCCGCTGGCGCCGGGCATGCGGATATCGGAAATGATCACGTCCGGTTGCTGCCGGCCGAGGCGGCTCATCACGCTGTCGGCGCTGTCGAAGCTGACCGTCGTCATGCCTTCCTGTTGCAGGGCTTTCTCCAGTACCCAGCGGATGGAGCGGTCGTCGTCGACGATCCAGACGGTCTCAGATCGGCTCATGGTCAATGCACTCCTTGTTCCAGGGGCAGGAACAGACTGAACACGGTGTGGCCGGGGTGGCTCTCGCATTCGATCAAGCCCTGGTGCTGGCTGATGATGTTCTGGGTGATGGCAAGGCCCAGGCCGGTGCCGTCGGCGCGGCCACTGACCATGGGATAGAAGATGGTGTCCTGCAGTTCAGCCGGGATGCCCGGGCCGCTGTCGATGATCTCCACCTTGCACACCAGGCGATGGCGGGTGTGGCCGATGGTGAACTGGCGCAGGGTGCGGGTGCGCAGGGTGATGCGGCCGAGCTTCAGCTCGTTCTGCGAGGCGATCGCCTGCATGGCGTTGCGCACGATGTTGAGCACAGCCTGGATCATCTGCTCGCGGTCGAGCAGCAGGTCGGGGATGCTCGGGTCGTAGTCGCGTACCAGCGGGATGCTGCCCTGGGTCTCGGCTTCCACCAGGCTGCAGACGCGCTCCAGCACTTCGTGGACGTTGGTGACCGAGAGTTGCGGCAGCTTGTTCGAGCCGAGCATGCGGTCGACCAGGTTCCGCAGGCGGTCGGCCTCTTCGATGATGACGTTGGTGTAGTCCTTGAGCGACTCTTCCGGCAGTTCGCGGGACAGCAATTGCGCCGCGCCGCGAATGCCGCCCAGCGGGTTCTTGATCTCATGGGCCAGGCCGCGCACCAGCAGCTTGGTGGTCTCCTGCTTGGACAGCTGCGCCTCTTCCTTGGTGATCCGCATCAGCCGGTCGCGCGGGTGGACTTCCAGCAGCAACAGGGTTTCGCGGCGGTTGAGGATCGGCGTCACCGCGTAGTCCACGGTGATGGTCTGGCCGGTCAGCGAGGTCAGGGTCGCTTCGCGCTTGGTGAAGGGGTGCGCCTCTTCCACCGCCTGGCGCAGCGAGTGCAGCGCTTCGGGCGATTCGGTGAACAGCTCGCTGATGAATTGGCCATGGCTGCGTTGCCCGCTGACGGCCAGGAGCATTTCCGCCGCCGGGTTCATGTACTCCAGGCGCAGCTCGCCATTGAGCAGGATCACCGCCGTGGTGAGGTTGTCGAGCAACAGGCGGAGCTGGGTTTCTGTAGGCATGGCGTAAGAGATGTCCCAAGACTGTGCGGGAAAATGCAAGAAACAAACCAGACCCTGAAAGGTCGCGTATTTCGGCGCCTGGCGCTGGTTTGCGCCGCGCAGACGGTCGATCTGGCCGGCGGGAGTGACCTGAAATGGGGAGAGTATAGAAAGTGGTGCAGGCCAATGCACCGAGATGGTGCGTTTGTGCGGAGTCGTACGCGGCCGTCAGTGGCTGACGGCGCTGAGCGGGCGGGAGGTGTCCAGCGTGGCCGATTCGGCCACCGAGATGCGGAACATGTGGAAGGGCTGGTTGGGGGTCTGTTCGATGGTACGGCCCAGGGTGTCGATGATCTCTACCGACAGCTGGTGCATACCGCGATCGACGTTGTACAGCGGGAACACCGGGCTGCGACCGGGCTGGCCCACCGGCTTGCCATCGAGCAGCAGGCGGTAGAGGTGTCCTGGCAGCAGGGCGGGGTCGCTGGTGGCGGAAACGATCAGCGTGCCATCATTGGCGCGGATGGTGGTGTCGGGCTCCGGCACGAGGATGCGCAGCAGCTGGTAGGCCGGCGGCCCCGGCGGCAAGGCTGGCGTGGTGGGCGCGTACAGCGGCGGCGGCATGCGCACGCCGGGCTGGTTGGGCATGGCATTGGGCGGCGCGAGCTGCAGCTTTTGCGCGTTGCCGCGCACGGGCTGGTCGGTGAAGACGCGATTGCCGTCCTTGTCGATGTAGGTGTAGACCTCGGCGCTGGCTGACAGACAGGCCAGCGCCGACAGCAGGGCCGACAACACGAGAGTCACCAGGAGACGCATGCTCAGCCGCCCGTCCTGGGTGATACCTGGGGCCGTTGCGGGCTGTTGGTGCTGATGCGCTGCAGGGTGAAGTTGGCCGGCGCGCTGGTCTGGATTACCTGGCCGCCTTGCAACACTTCGACAGCGAGGGTGTGATCGCCACGGTCGATGTTCTCCATGGTGATGCTGGTGGAGTGGGTCGGGGCACCGTAGGGCTGGCCGTCGAGCAACAGTTGCAGCTGGTGCTCCATGGCCAGTTGAGGCTGGACCACGACCTCGACGACGAAGGTGCCGTTGTTGACGCGCAAGGCTTCGTCGTTGGGCAGATTGCTCAGCGCCAGGATGGAGTAGGCGTTCTGTGCTTCAGTGTTGCCGGAGTTGCTGCCGTTGTCGGTGTTTGCCGGTGGCTGCGGGGCGACGGTATTGGTCGGGGGCAACTGTACCGGCTGCGCGCCGACGTTGCCCGGCGGCTGGTTGGTGAACACCGTATTGCCGTTGGCATCGGTGTACTTGTAGATCTGCGCACTGGCTGGCAGCGCGGTGGCGAGCAGCAGGGCGGTGAGGATCAGGCGCATGGGCGATCTCCGGATAGTCATGCCAAGCCTTGCATTGCCGACGACGGCTGGCAAGTTGCCTATTGTGATTCAGCATGGCAGCTCACAGTGTGCGCTGCCGCTCGCCGACGGACCTTTCAGACGGCGCCGTAGTCCATTGCCGGTCCGAGTCCTCTGTATGATGCCGGCGAGCGTTCCTTTCACTGCTTCTGGGGTGTACCCGTGACCGACCTGCTCCGTTCCTGCTTCCGTCAGTGCCTGCTGCTGTGCTGTCTGAGCTTAGGCCTGCTCGCAGGCTCCGCGCAGGCGGCGCTGCCGGGGCCCCTGGCGAGTGTGACGGGTGGCGGCGACCAGGTCAGTGACGCGCAATTGCAGCAGTCGCTGGACCAGGTCATCAAGACACTGGAGAACGACCAGCAGCGGGCCGATTTGCTGAAGAAGCTCAAGCAGCTGCGCGATGCGAGCAAGAAGAGCGCGGACGAGCAGGGCGGTGTGCTCGGCCTGATCGGCGATACCCTGGGCAGCCTGGAGAAGCAGTTCGAAGGCGCCAACAGCCCGGTGCTGCGCTGGAGCTCGCTGTTCGCCCAGGCTCGCGACGAGCTGGAGACCCGTATCCCATCCTGGCAGGAATGGTCGGGGATGCTCTTCGATTTCTTCCTGGTAACCCTGCTCTGGGCCTGCGTGGCCCTGGGGCTGCGCTGGGTGGCGAAGCGCATGCAGGAGCGCTTCGGCCTGGCCAACGAGCTGCCGCAACATCCCAAGACCCGCGACCTGCTGCTGTTTGCCTTGCGCAAGCTCGGCCCGTGGCTGGTGGCCTTCCTGATCACCCTCTACCTGTCGGTGGTGTTGCCCAGTTCCCTGGGCAAGCTGCTGGCGATGGTGATGGCCTACGTGCTGGTGTGCGGAACGCTGTTTTCCGCGTTGTGCGTGATCTCCCTCTCGCTGCTCAGCGGGCCGCACCGCATGCGGGCCCTGGATATCCTGCGGCGTCGCGCCTTCCGCCCGTTGTGGCTGATCGGCAGCCTGGCGTCGCTGGGCGAGGTGATGCACGACCCACGTGTGGTCGAAAGCCTTGGCCAGAGCACCTCCCTCTGCGTCGGCTCGCTGGCGAATATCTTCGCGGCGCTGTGCACCGCGCTGTTCGTCCTGCAGTTCCGCCGGCCGATCGCGCACCTGATCCGCAACCAGCCGCTGGAGCGCCGCATCAAGCGTCGCGGCCTGCATGACCTGGTCGAACTGGTGGGCTCGCTGTGGTTCCTGCCGGTGCTGGTGCTGGTGGGGATTTCCCTGTTCGCCACCGTGGTCACCGCCGGCGACAGCACCTATGCCCTGCGTCGCGCGTTGCTGTGTGCGCTGGTGGCGGTGGTGGCGATGACCGTCAACGGCCTGATCCGCCGTGCCCACCTGCGCTCCTCGCGCCACGGCAGCCGCCGCAGCGCGCCCTATGTCGAACAGCTGCAGAACTTTGCCTACACCCTGCTGCACATCGGCAATCTGCTGGTGTTCCTGGAGATCGGCCTGCGAGTCTGGGGGATGTCGCTGATCCGCTTCACCGAGGGCGACGGCTCGGCCATCAGCATCAAGCTGATCAGCTTCGGTACCACCCTGCTGGTGGCCTGGCTGGTGTGGATTCTTGCCGACACGGCGGTCCAGCACAGCCTTGGCCTGGGCGGCAAGAACCGCAGCAACACCCGCGCGCTGACCATGCTGCCGCTGATCCGCAACGTGCTCTTCGTGACCATCGCGGTGATCGCGCTGATCGTCGCCCTGGCCAACATGGGCATGAACGTCACCCCGCTGCTGGCGGGTGCGGGCGTCATCGGCCTGGCAATCGGTTTCGGCGCGCAGTCGCTGGTGGCGGACCTGATCACCGGCCTGTTCATCATCATCGAGGACTCCCTGTCCATCGATGACTACGTGGATGTCGGCGGCCACCTCGGCACCGTCGAGGGCCTGACCATCCGCACCGTGCGCCTGCGCGACCTGGACGGCGTGGTGCACACCATTCCGTTCAGCGAGATCAAGAGCATCAAGAACTACTCGCGGGAGTTCGGCTACGCGATGTTCCGCTGGCCGGTGCCCGCCAGCATGCCGATCGACGATGCGGTGGCGCTGGTCCATGACGTCACCCGCGACCTGCGCGGCGACCGCAATATCAGCCGCGCCATGTGGTCGGCCCTGGAGATGCAGGGGGTGGAGAGCTTCGACAACGGCCAGGCGATCCTGCGCTTCCGCCTGAAAACCGCGCCGATCCGCCAGTGGGAAGTTCAGCGTGCCTTCAACCTTCGCCTGCGGCAGAGGCTGGACAAGGCGGGTCTGGAGCTGTCGATGCCACGCCTGAACGTGCAGCTTTCGCGGTCGTCCGGTCCGCGCGACGAGGATCGGCAGTCTTCGGATGGGCTGTAGCGGGAGTAATGACGCTTGCGGGGCGCGGCATCCCGGGTGGGTAGCCTTCAGTTATCCCTGTAGAGCTGATCAGTTCTTTCTGATGGGGGCGTTACGGTCGGCCAATTAGAGTGCCCGCCAATCGCCGGACGACGCCCGGGCAGCTTCGCTACCCAGCAGACCTCCTCTGAATATCGGCCGGCGCCCGAGCCGGCGCGTCGTTCGCGGTGCCGGTATTCCGTGACTGCGCGAGGTGCTGCCGATCATGAAACCGAGGATTCCCCGCCAGACTGGCGGTGCCAACCTGAAGCAGATCAACGTGGCGTTGACCGCGCTGGGCGACAAGGCCAGCGCGGCCAGCGCACGCGGTGACTACCTCACGGCGCTGCAATGCGCGCAGCAGGCCCTGCGCATGGCGCCGCAGCACGCGGTGCTGTGGATGGATGCGGCGGTCTACAGCATCAAGCTCGAGCAGTGGGATGAGACCATCCAGTACGCGCAGCGGGCGCTGAAGGCCAAGGGCAACGGCCTGGCGATCTACGATGCCCTGGCGCACGCCTGGGGCATCAAGCAGAACCTCGAGGAAGCGCGTCGCTGGGGCCTGGCCGCGCTGAATACCCGTGATGAACGTTTCGGCGGCGCACCCGTGTTGGCCCATCCGGTGCTCGCTGCGCCGCTGCCGCCAGCACCTTCGGCACAGACGCGGGAGAACAACCTGATCGCCTTCTCGCTGTTCGGCGCCAACCCCAAGTACTGCGAAACGGCGGTACTCAACGTGCTGGAACAGCCGGCCATCTATCCCCACTGGCAGTGCGTGTTCTTCGTCGACGGCAGCGTCCCGGCGCATGTCCTCGAACGCTTGCACAATGGCGGACGAGTCATCGAAGTCACCGACCCGCTGCTGCTCAAGGCTCCCGGCCCCATGTGGCGCTTCCTTGCCTACGACCTGCCCGACGTGCACCGGGTGATCTTCCGTGACGCCGATTCGGTGATCAGCCAGCGTGAGGCCGAGGCCGTGCAGGAGTGGATCGACGGCGGCGAACGCTTCCACTTAATGCGTGACTACGCAACTCACACTGAACTGATTCTCGCCGGGCTCTGGGGCGTCTGTGCCGGCGCGCTGCCGTCGATGCGCCCGCTGATGGATAACTTCCTCGCTCAACCGGTGGCCTGCGAGCACTTCGCCGACCAGTATTTCCTGCGCTCCTGGGTCTGGCCGTACGCCCGCCAAAGCCTGATGCAGCACGACTCGCAGTTCGGCTTCCTCGAAGCGCGCCCGTTCCCCGGCGGCATCGTGCCTGCGGCGTCCCACGTTGGTGCGGCGGAAGGGGCGACCTACTTCAACCTGCCCATCGACGCCGCCGATGGCACCTGCGTGACCTGGGTGCTGCACCACAAGGATGCCGAGCAACGGGAAATCTGCAGCTACGAAGGTGTGGTCCAGCAGAAGACGCTCAGTGCGCACCTGCCGGCGCGCTATGGCCGCAGCATCCGAGAGGGCCAACTGGGGATTCGCTACACGCTGCACTGAGGCCGGCGAGCCTCGACAATCTGCCACAGCGGTGCTTTTCGTAGGAGCGAGCTTGCTCGCGAACAGATTCCCCGGCGGCACCTGTGCTGGGCGGTTCGCGAGCAAGCTCGCTCCTACAGAGGCGGTGCGCGGCGCGGCAATAAAAAAGGCCTCCCGAAGGAGGCCTTAATGCTGACGCTATTTATAGGTATTCGTGGATCAGACGCTGTAGTACAGGTCGTATTCCAGCGGGTGCACGAAGGTGCGCACCTTGATTTCTTCTTCGCTCTTGATCTCGATGTAGGCATCGATGAACTCGTCGGTGAACACGCCGCCCTTGGTCAGGAACGCGCGGCCCTTGTCGAGTTCTTCCAGCGCTTCTTTCAGGCTGCCGCAAACCTGCGGGATTTCCTTCGCCTCTTCCGGCGGCAGGTCGTACAGGTTCTTGTCGGCGGCATCGCCGGGGTGAATCTTGTTCTGGATGCCGTCCAGACCGGCCATCAGCAGTGCTGCGAAGCACAGGTAGGGGTTGGCAGCCGGGTCCGGGAAGCGCGCTTCGATGCGGCGGGCTTTCGGGCTGGATACGTACGGGATACGGATCGAGGCGGAACGGTTGCGGGCCGAGTAGGCCAGCATCACCGGGGCTTCGAAGCCCGGAACCAGACGCTTGTAGGAGTTGGTGGCCGGGTTGGTGAAGCCGTTCAGGGCCTTGCCGTGCTTGATGATGCCGCCGATGAAGTACAGGGCGGTATCGGACAGGCCGGCATAGCCTTCGCCGGAGAAGGTGTTCTTGCCGTCTTTGGAGATCGACATGTGAACGTGCATGCCCGAGCCGTTGTCGCCGTACAGCGGCTTCGGCATGAAGGTCACGGTCTTGCCGTAGGCATCGGCGACGTTGTGGATGCAGTACTTCAGGGTCTGCACTTCGTCAGCCTTGGCAACGAGGGTGTTGAACTTCACACCGATCTCGTTCTGGCCGGCGGTGGCCACTTCGTGGTGGTGAACCTCGATGACCAGGCCCATCTCTTCCATGGCGTTACACATGGCGGTACGGATTTCGTGGTCGTGGTCGACCGGCGGAACCGGGAAGTAGCCGCCCTTCAGGCCCGGACGGTGGCCCTTGTTGCCGCTCTCGATGTCGGCGTCGGTGTTCCAGGAAGCCTGCTCGGAGAAGATCTTGAACATCGAGCCGGAGGTGTCGGACTTGAACTTCACTTCGTCGAAGATGAAGAACTCCGGCTCCGGGCCTACGAATACGGTGTCACCGATACCGGTGGACTTCAGGTATTCCTCGGCGCGCTTGGCGATGTTGCGCGGGTCGCGCTCGTAGCCCTGCATGGTGCTCGGCTCGATGATGTCGCAAACGATGATCAGGGTCGGCTCTTCGGTGAACGGGTCGAGCACGGCGGTGCTGTCGTCCGGCAGCAGGATCATGTCGGAGGCTTCGATGCCTTTCCAACCGGCGATGGAGGAACCGTCGAACATCTTGCCAGCTTCGAAGAAGTCATCGTCCAGCGCGTCGCGGGCCGGCATGGTGACGTGATGCTGCTTGCCTTTGGTGTCGGTGAAGCGCAGGTCTACCCACTTCACGTCATGATCTTTGATCAGTTGTTGCGACTTGTACGACATGCTGTCCTCCAGGAGGGATTAGAGCTGGGAGCTTTTTCGTGCCCCAGTATCGGGTGATGCCGGCCGGATAGTCCGCCAGGGCAACCTGCCTCACAAGAGAGCAAGTTGCGTGCCAGTGCCCGCAATCGTGCAGAGCCGCTGATTTACGGGGCCTGGGCGAGCGTAACCAGGAATTGCGGGGTAATTGTGCACCGTTTTAGTGCTCGGTCGTGGTGCATAAGTCCATTTTGGTGCGCCTAAAAGAAAGTCTCCGAATTCTGCTCAAGTCTTGAGCAATTTCGGATATAATCTTGCCCCTTTTTTTCAGTCCCATGGCAATCGCCCGGTCCGCATGAAACTCATCGTCAAGGTCTTCCAGGAAATCACCATCAAGAGCCGGCCGGTGCGCAAGCGCTTCATCCGCCAGCTGGCGAAGAACATTCGCACGGTGCTCCGCGACCTCGATCCCGAGCTGCGGGTGGAAGGCGAGTGGGACAACCTGGACGTCGAGACCAAGGTCACCGACCCCAAGGTCCTGCGCGAGATGATCGAGCGCCTGACCTGCACCCCGGGCATCGGCCACTTCCTGGAAGTGCACGAGTACCCGCTGGGCGACTTCGACGACATCCTGGAGAAGTGCAAGCTGCACTTCGCCGACAAGCTGCCGGGCAAGATCTTTTCCATGCGCTGCAAGCGCGCCGGCAAGCACCCGTTCACTTCCATCGACGTGGAGCGCTACGTCGGCGGCGGCCTGCGCCAGCACTGCGGCGCAGCGGGCGTGTCGCTGAAGAACCCGGAAGTGCAGGTGCGGGTGGAAATCCGCTACGACCGCCTGTACGTCATCCACGCCCAGCATGAAGGCCTTGGCGGTTATCCGCTGGGCGCGCTGGAGCAGGTGCTGGTGCTGATGTCCGGTGGCTTCGACTCCACCGTGGCGGCCTACCAGATGATGCGCCGCGGCATGATCAGCCACTTCGTGTTCTTCAACCTCGGTGGCCGTGCCCATGAGCTGGGCGTGATGGAAGTGGCGCACTACCTGTGGGAGAAGTACGGTCGTTCCCAGCGCGTGCTGTTCGTCAGCGTGCCCTTCGAGGAAGTGGTCGGCGAGATTCTCACCAAGGTCGACGACAGCTACATGGGCGTGACCTTGAAGCGCATGATGCTGCGCGCCGCCAGCCGTGTGGCCGAGCGCCTGGAGCTGAACGCGCTGGTGACCGGCGAGGCGATTTCCCAGGTCTCCAGCCAGACCCTGCCGAACCTCTCGGTGATCGACCGGGTGACCGACACCCTGGTCCTGCGCCCGCTGATCGTCAGCCACAAGCAGGACATCATCGACACCGCGACCCAGATCGGCACCGCCGAGTTCGCCAAGCACATGCCAGAATACTGCGGCGTGATCTCGGTGAACCCGACCACCCAGGCCAAGCCGTATCGCGTCGACCACGAAGAAACCAAGTTCGACATGGCCGTGCTCGACCGCGCCCTGGAGCGTTCCACCCAGATGACCGTCGATCGGGTGATCGACGAGCTGGGCAAGGACCTGCCGGTGGAAATGGTCGACGAAGTGCTGCCCGGCCAGATCGTGGTCGACATCCGTCACCCGGATGCCCAGGAAGATGAACCGCTGGCGCTGGAAGGTATCGAAGTCCTGCCCATGCCGTTCTACGCGATCAACAGCAAGTTCAAGGAGCTGGACCCCAACCGCCAGTACCTCCTGTACTGCGACAAGGGCGTGATGAGTCGCTTGCACGCCCACCACCTGGTCAACGAAGGGCACACCAATGTGCGTGTTTACCGTCCGCAATAAAGGCGCGGACCAACGCCGCCAGCCCGGACTGTTTGGCGGCAGCATCCGCCACCGACCTCCCGACACATTCGGTGCGTAGGCTCACGCCCTGACCTTTTGCACCGCCGCGCCACGGCCCGGCCCCCGCTGCCGAAAACGGCAGCCGAAGATTCACTATCGAGACTGACACTGTGATCGAAAAACTGCGCAATATCGCCATCATCGCCCACGTCGACCATGGCAAGACCACCCTTGTAGACAAGCTCCTGCGCCTGTCCGGCACCCTCGACCGCAAAGAAGCGGAAAACGAGCGCGTGATGGACTCCAACGACCAGGAAAAAGAGCGTGGCATCACCATTCTGGCGAAGAACACCGCCCTGAAGTGGAACGACTACAGCATCAACATCGTCGACACCCCCGGCCACGCCGACTTCGGCGGTGAGGTTGAGCGCGTGATGTCGATGGTCGACTCCGTACTGCTGGTGGTCGACGCCCAGGACGGCCCCATGCCGCAAACCCGCTTCGTGACCCAGAAGGCCTTCAAGGCCGGCCTGCGTCCGATCGTGGTGGTGAACAAGATCGACCGTCCGGGCGCGCGTCCTGACTGGGTTATCGACCAGATCTTCGATCTGTTCGACAACCTCGGCGCCACCGACGAGCAGCTGGACTTCCCGATCGTCTACGCCAGTGCCCTGAACGGCATTGCCGGCATGGACCACGAGAAGATGGACGACAACATGGACGCGCTGTTCCAGGCGATCATCGACCACGTTCCGGCGCCGAAAGTCGACGTCGACGGTCCGTTCCAGATGCAGATCTCCCAGCTGGACTACAACAGCTTCCTCGGCGTGATCGGCATCGGCCGTATCGCCCGCGGCAAGGTCAAGACCAACACCCCGGTCGTGGCCATCAGCGACGACGGCTCCAAGCGCAACGGCCGCATCCTGAAGATCATGGGTCACTCGGGCCTGCAGCGCGTCGAAGTCGCTGAAGCCGAAGCCGGCGACATCGTCTGCGTCTCGGGCATGGACGAGCTGTACATCTCCGACACCCTGTGCGACCCGCAGAACGTCGAAGCGCGCCCGCCGCTGACCGTTGACCAGCCGACCGTGAGCATGACCTTCCAGGTCAACGACTCGCCGTTCGCCGGTAAAGAAGGCAAGTTCGTCACCAGCCGCAACATCAAGGACCGTCTGGACAAGGAACTGCTGCACAACGTGGCCCTGCGCGTCGAGCAAGGCGATTCCCCGGAGAAGTTCAAGGTCTCCGGCCGTGGCGAACTGCACCTGTCGGTTCTGATCGAAACCATGCGCCGTGAAGGCTTCGAGCTGGCCGTCGGCCGCCCGGAAGTGGTGATCATCGAGAAGGACGGCGAGAAGCAGGAGCCCTACGAGAACGTCACCATCGACATCGAAGAGCAGCACCAGGGCTCGGTGATGGAGCAGATGGGCCTGCGCAAGGGCGATCTGACCAACATGATCCCCGACGGCAAGGGCCGCGTGCGCCTGGAATACACCATCCCGGCGCGTGGCCTGATCGGCTTCCGTAACAACTTCCTGACCCTGACCTCGGGCACCGGCATCCTGACCTCGACCTTCAGCCACTACGGCCCGATCAAGGCCGGCGAAGTGACCAACCGTCAGAACGGTGTACTGGTCTCCATGGCCACCGGCACCGCGCTGACCTACTCGCTGGAGACCCTGCAAAGCCGCGGCAAGCTGTTCCTCGGCCCAGGCGACGAGATCTACGAAGGCCAGCTGGCCGGCATCAACAGCCGCGACAACGACCTGGTGATCAACCCCACCAAAGGCAAGAAGCTCGACAACATGCGCGCTTCGGGCAAGGACGAAGTCATCGCCCTGGTTCCGCCGATCCGCTTCACCCTGGAGCAGGCGCTGGAATTCATCGCCGATGACGAGCTGGTGGAAGTGACTCCGAAGTCCATCCGTCTGCGCAAGAAGCTGCTCGACGAGAACGACCGCAAGCGCTACGAGCGCAGCAAGGTCTGATTCGACCAGCAGTGAGAAAAAGCCGGGCTTATGCCCGGCTTTTTCGTTTCCGCGTGGCGCAATGGCAGTGTCGTGACGTCTGATTGTTCATGGCTGTGAAAGTGTAGGGAGCGGGCCGGAGGGTTCGGCCGATATACTCAGCTTCCCGGGTGCTGGCGCCCGGGTCGGGATGGATTCGTACAAAGCATCAAGGATTGGAAAGCATGCAATGGATTTTCATGCTGGTCGGCCTGGTCATCGGCGCCGCTGCGGGCGAGTCGATCACTGGGGCGGTGTTGGGCGCGGTAGTCGGCCTCGCGCTGGGGCAGGCGATCGCACTGCAGACGTTGCAGCGGCGCAATGCGGCGATGAGCCGGGAGTTGTCTGCATTCGCCGATCGCTTCGAGCAGGGCACGCAGGCGCTGTACGAGCGGTTGCAGAAAGTCGAGCGCGGTGCGGAGCAGGCGCCGCCCTCCAGCGTCGAGTATGTCGCTCCCGACAGGCCCGCGGCCCCGGTTGAGCCGGCGCCCGAAGCGGCGCCAGCGGTTGCTGACTCTGCCGCGCCGGATCTGGAGTGGGACATCGAGCTGCCGGTTGCCGAACCGTCGCCCGCACCGGCTGCTGCCACTGCGGCCCCCGTCGAGCCTGGCATCGAGTGGTCCGAGCTGGCCCTTGAGCCGCTGGAAACTCCCCAGCCTTCCGTGACCGAATCCCAGGTGCGCGCCGAGGCTTCCCAGCCCCAGACCGCTCCCGCCGCGCCACCGCTGCCGCCCGAGCCGCCGGCACCTTCGCTGTTCGACCGTGCCTTCGGCGCCGCCCGCGACTGGCTGCTGGGTGGCAATACCGTGCTGCGCGTCGGCGTGGTGCTGCTGTTCCTCGGCCTGGCCTTCCTGCTGCGCTACGCCACCGAAGGCATGACCATGCCGCCGCAAGGGCCCTACATTGGCACCGCCGCGGCCGCGCTGGCGCTGCTTGGGCTGGGCTGGTGGCTGCGCCAGCGGCGCCCGGCCTATGCACTGGTCCTGCAGGGTACCGGCATCGCCGTGCTGTACCTGACGGTGTTCGCCGGCATCAAGCTGTACCCGGCGATGAACCACGGCGAGGTACTGATCGACCCGCAGGCCGGCTTCATGCTCCTGGTGGCGGTGACCCTGTTCTCGGCGATCCTGGCGATTCTGCAGGACGCCCTGGGGCTCGCCGCGGCCGCCGCGCTGGGCGGTTTCGCCGCGCCGATCCTGGCGTCCACCGGCGGCGGCAACCACGTTGCGCTGTTCAGCTATTTCGCCCTGCTCAACGCCGGCATCTTCGCCATCGCCTGGTTCAAGGCCTGGCGGATGCTCAACCTGATCGGTTTCTTCGGCACCTTCGGTATCGGCCTGGCCTGGGGCCTGCGCGCCTACAAGCCGGAGTTGTTCGCCACCACCGAGCCGTTCCTGATCCTGTTCTTCCTCACCTACGTCGCCATCGGTCTGCTGTTCGCCCGTCGCCGGCTGCATGAGGCAACCGGCGGCCCGCAGGACGACTCCCGCGAGGCGTTGCTGCGCTGGTCGGCGCGGCAGGCCAACTATGTCGACGGCACCGTGCTGTTCGGCACGCCGCTGGTGGGCTTCGGCCTGCAATACGGCGTCATCCAGCACCTGGAATTCGGCGCGGCGTTCAGCGCCCTGGCGCTGGGCCTGTTCTACATGGTCCTCGCGCGCCTCTTGGCCGGCCGCACAGCCGGCCGCGCCTTGCTGCTGGTGGAAACCTGCCTGGCGCTGGGCGTGGTGTTCGGCACCCTGGCGATCCCGCTGGGCCTGGATGCACGCTGGACCTCCGCCGCCTGGGCAGTGGAGGGCGCCGGCATCTTCTGGCTCGGCCTGCGTCAACAGCGGCCGCTGGCACGCATTTTCGCCCTGCTGCTGCAGATCGGTGCAGCGCTGGCCTTCCTCGCCGACCTGCGTTCTGATCCGCTGTCGCTGCACCTGCTCGAGGGGGCGCCGCTGGGCGCCTTGATGCTCGGCGTGGCGCTGCTGTTCAGCTTCTGGAACCTGCGCAAGGCCGATCCGCTGACGTTGCGCAGCTGGGAGCCGAACGTTCGCCCCATACTGGCGACCTTCGGCCTGGGCTTCCTTTACTTGATCGCGCCGTTGTGCCTGGGGGCCGACGGTACTGCGATGGTCTGGGCGGTTGCCGGATTGGCCACCCTGTTCGCCGGCCTGCGCCTGCGTTCGCGGACCTTCCTGGCCTGCGCCTTCGCCGTGCAGCTGCTCGGTGGCGCGGTCTTCCTCCTGCACCTGCGCGGTGCCGAGGCGGGGAGCGGTGTGCTCGGCTCCGGCTGGCGTGGGCTGGTGACCGCCTCGCTGATCGGCCTGGCGCTGATCGCCGGCATGCTGATCGCCGCCCGCGACTCCCTGGTGCGCGACGACCGCCGGCTGATGCTCGGCCTGAGCGTCGTCCTGCTGCTGGGCCTGGCGTTCATCAACCTCGCCGTGTTGTTCGTGCTGCCTTGGCGCACAGCGGCCGCCGTCTGGGCTGGCAGCGGCCTGCTGATCCTCTGGCTGAGTCTGCAACTGCAGCAGCGCGCCGCCTTCGTCTTTGGCCTGGTGCTGCAGATGATTGGCGCGGGCGCGTTCCTGATCGGCGGCCCGGCGCTGTTCGGCGACCTGCCCAGCGAGGGGCTGAAGCCGCTGGCGCACATGGGCTTCTGGACCCCCGCGGTGCTGGCGCTGGCGGCGCTGGTCGGCGCCTGGCGCCTGCATCGGGCCAGCGAGCACGAACGTGATCTGGCGTTGGGTGGGCTGGGCCTGGAGCAACTGTCGCAGTTGCTGCTGATCTGGGGCGCCGGTTGGTGGGCGCTGACCGCGCTGTGGGAGATCGCCCGCTTCGTGCCCGCCGAGATGCGCGAGCATGTGGCGCTGCTGGTCGCCGCCGTCAGCGTGGCGCTCTGGTCGTTGCTGGCGCGGCGCGAGCAATGGCGCGCGCTGGCACTGCTGTGCCTGGCGCTATCGCCACTGGCCGTGGTGGCGCTGGCCAGCGCCTGGAACCTGGAATATCACCCGCTCGCGCAGCTTGGCTGGCTTGGCTGGCTGGCGGTGTTCGCGGTGCATTTCTTCGCACTGCGCCGGCTCGATGCCTGGCTGCCACGCAAGGCTGCCCAGGTGGCCCATGTGTTGGGCTGCTGGCTGATCCTCGGGGTGGCGGCGCTGGAGCTGCGCTACCTGTTCTTCGCCCTTGCCGAGCACTACAACGCCTGGCGCTGGCTGGGCTGGGCGCTGGTGCCGAGCTGCTACCTGATCTTGATGGGCGGCTTCCCACGTCTGCCATGGCCGGTAGCGGCGTTCGAGCGCGAGTACCGCGCCATCGCCGCCGTGCCGGTGGCCGTGGTGCTGCTGGGCTGGTTCTGGTTGGTCAACCTGTTCAGCGATGGTTCGGCGGAGCCGCTGCCTTATCTGCCGCTGCTCAACCCGCTGGAGCTGGGCATGCTGATCGTGCTGGCGGCGGTGTTCCAGTGGACGCGCCTGGGGCTGCCGCAACTCGGGTTCGCCGACTCCACCCTGCGCCTGCCGGTGCAGGCCGTGCTGGGTGCTTCGCTGTTCGCCCTGTTGACCATGACGGTCTGCCGTACCGCACATCACTGGGGCGGCGTGCCGTTCGAGTTCGACTTCCTGAGTCAGTCCATGCTGGTGCAGGCCGGGCTGTCCATCGTCTGGGCGCTGATCGCGCTGGGCCTGATGATCGCCGGACACCTGCGTGGCCGCCGCGACTTCTGGCTGGTTGGCGCGGTGCTGCTGGTGGTCGTGGTGATCAAGCTGTTCCTCGTCGACCGCGCCAGTGGCGGCAGCCTGGAACGCATCATTTCCTTCATCGGCGTCGGCGTGCTGATGCTGATCGTCGGCTACTTCGCGCCGCTGCCGCCGCGCCGGCCGCCGCCTCCTTCACAGGAGCAGCCGCAACAGGAGCAACCCTCTGCATGAAGCTGAATACGTTTTGCCTGATCGCCGGCGCATGTCTGCTCGTTGCTACCGCCGCCAGCGCTGCGCCGGTCCCGACGGACTTCGCCAACCGGGTGCCGCTGGAAGTCGCCGGCAAGGGCCCCTGGTACCGCCTGCAATTGCCGATCGACGTGCTGTTCGCGGCGCGCCATGGGGATCTGCGCGATGTGCGCATCTTCAATGCCGAGGGTGAGGCACTGCCTTACAGCCTGCGTACCGGCACGGCCAGTGAGAGCCGTGTGGGCAGTGAGGTGCAGGCGCGGATCTTCCCGTTGCGTGGGCAAAGCGGCCGAGCCGCCGCCGACAGCGTAAAGGTGGTGCGCAGCACCACGGGCACCATTCTGGAGATCACCCCGAGCGCGCCGACCCAGGACGCGCAGCAGGTGCTGCGCGGCTGGTTGCTGGAAACCGGCAGCGGTGACTTGCCGCTGGATCGTCTGCAGCTGGATTGGAAGGCCGAGTCCGACGGCTTCCAGCGTCTGCGCATCGAGGCCAGCGACGATCTCGAGCACTGGCGCTCCTTTGGCGAGGGACAGCTGGCGCGGCTGGATTTCAACGGCCAGCGCATCGAGCAGAGCGCCATCGCCCTGCCTGGTGAAACGGCACGCTACCTGCGTCTGTGGTGGGAGTCGCCGGAGCAGGCCGCGCAGCTGAGCGGCGCCATCCTGAGCGGCAGTCGCAGCAGCGCCGGACCGATCCCCATGCTGTGGTCCGCGCCGCTGGCGGCCAAGGCCGATGCCAATGGCGACTTCAGCTGGAGCCTGCCGCTGGCGCTGCCGGTGGAGCGTGTGCGGATTCTGCTGGAGCAGGCCAATACCCTGGCGCCGGTGGCGCTCTCCGGCCGTCACGACGGCAACGTGCAGTGGACCCCGCTGGCGCGCGGCGTGCTCTATCGCTTACCCGGCGAGGGCGGCGAGATCACCCAGGAAGAACTGGAGCTTCCCGGCTCTGCGGTCAGCCAGCTGCGCCTGCAGCTGGATGCCCGAGGCGGCGGCCTGGGCGGTTCGACGGCGAGCCTGAGCATTGGCGTGCGCGCCACCGAAGTGGTCTTCCTGGCGCGCGGTGGCGAGCCCTATCAGTTGGCCGTCGGCAGCGCGTCGGCCACCGATGGCGGCCTGCCGCTCTCCACCCTGGTGCCGGGCTTCGATGCCAAGCGCTTGTCCGCGATGGGCGAGGCGCATCTGAAGGGCAGCCTGCAGACCCAGGTTGCCGTGGCGCCGGGCGTGGAGCCCAAGGCGGATGGTCGCTGGAAGCGCTACGGCCTGTGGGCCGTGCTGCTGGCCGGTGTCGGCCTGCTCGGGCTGATGGCGCTGAGCCTGCTGCGTAGCAGTCGCCCACAGAACTGAGCAAGGTTCACGGAGATAGCCGCGAGATAGAGGCGCTGCCTGGGGAAACTCTGCTAATGTGAGGGCGTTCTGTCCGCCCAATAAAAACAAGCACGGAGTAGCAGGATGATCAGACAGGCGCTCACCCCGTTGGCGGCGGCCTGCGTATTGGCGATTGCCTCGCAGGCCTCGGCAGCCCCTTCCCCTTATTCGACCATGGTGGTGTTCGGCGACAGCCTCAGCGATTCGGGCCAGTTCCCCGACGCTGGTGGTCCGGCCGGCGGCGCTACGCGCTTCACCAACCGCACCGGCCCGACCTATCTGGACGGTCACGGCGAAGCCTTCGGTCCGACCGCGCCAATGATCCTTGGCGGCAAGCTGGGCATTGCCGCCGCCGACCTCAACCCATCGACCTCGCTGGTCGCCGGCACCCAGGACGGCAACGACTGGGCGGTGGGCGGCTACCGTACCGACCAGATCTACGACTCGATCACCGCGCCGGGGGGCTCGGTGGTCAGCGCCGGGGGCGACACCCGGACCCGCGATGGCTACCTGGTGGGGCGCATGGCGGATCCGAACGCGCTCTACTACCTCACCGGTGGCGGCAACGATTTCCTCCAGCTGCGCATCACCAACGATCCGACCGCGCGCGCGGCGGCGGGGCGCCTGGTGGACAGCGTGGACGCGCTGCATAACGCCGGCGCGCGCTACATCATGGTCTGGCTGCTGCCCGACCTCGGCCTGGCCCCGGCCACCAACGGTACCCCGTTGCAGTCCTTCGGCACCCAGCTGTCGGGCATCTTCAACGAGGAGCTGGTCAACCAGCTGGCCGCGTCCAACGCCAACGTCATCCCGCTGAACATCCCGGGGTTGCTCAAGGAGGTCCTCGCCGACCCGGGCGCCTACGGCCTGGCCACCGGCACCAACCTGGTGGGTACCTGCTTCAGCGGCAACAACTGCCCGGAAAACCCGCTCTACGGTCGCCACAGCGCAACCCCCGACCCGACCAAGCTGATCTTCAACGATGGCGTGCACCCGACCATCGCCGGCCAGCGCCTGATCGCCGACTACGCCTATTCGGTGCTTGCCGCGCCGTGGGAAGCGACCTTGCTGCCGGAGATGGCGCTGGGTACCTATAACGGCTTCCAGGACACGCTGCACAGCCAATGGCTGGCGGACTGGGGAAACTGGCAGGGCACGGGCCAGTGGCGTGGCTTCATCAGCGGCGGCGGCCAGCACCTGGACTACGACGACCAGGACAGTGCCGCCAGCGGCGATGGCTTCGGCTACAACCTGACCCTGGGCGGCAGCTACCGCCTCGACGACGCCTGGCGTGTCGGCGCTGCTGCCGGCTTCTACCGGCAGAAGCTGGAGGCCGGCGCCGAAGACTCCGACTACAAGCTCAACAGCTACCTGGGCAGCCTCTTCGCGCAGTTCCAGCAGAACCGCTGGTGGGCCGATGCCGCGGTGACCGGCGGCTACCTCGACTACGACGAGGCCAACCGCAAGTTCACCCTCGTCGACCGCACCCTTGAGGAAAAGGGCGACACCAAGGGTAGCCTGCTGGCCTTGAGCGGCCGCCTCGGCTACGACATCGCCCAGGGTGGCGAGAACTGGCACCTGTCGCCCTTCGTCAGCGCCGACTGGGCGCGGGTGAAGGTGGACAGCTACGACGAAAATGGCGGCCACTCCACGTCGCTGGCCTTCGACGAGCAGGATCGCTACTCCCGTCGCCTCGGCGCTGGCTTGCAGGGCAAGCTCGACCTGTCCGCCGAGACCCAGCTGTTCGGCGAGGTGGCGGTGGAGCGTGAGTACGCCGACGACACCCAGAACATCGGGATGAACTTCACCAGCCTGCCGGCCAACGGCTTCACCTTGCAGGGCTACACCCCGCAGAGCCACATGGAGCGCCTGTCGCTGGGCTTCTCGCAGAAGTTGACGCCGGAGCTGTCCCTGCGCGGCGGCTATAGCGCGCACCACAGCAGCGACGACCTGCAGCAAGGGGTAAACCTGGCGTTGAGCCTGGACTTCTGATCGCCTGAGAGGGAAGGGGAGCCCGGCGTGCGCCGGGCTTCTCCGTACCTGCCGCCGTAATACCCCGCTGTTACCCCGCCATTCCCGCGCGCCACTACACTGCCGGTCCGTTTTTCGAGGATCCGCCATGACCTTCACCACCGAACTGCAGCCGGGCGTCTGCGCCGAACCCGAAGCCGTCACCCAGGACTACGTGTTCAACCACACCATGTTGCGGGTGAAGAATCCTGCGCCGTCGCTGGACTTCTATACCCGCGTGCTGGGCATGCGCCTGTTGCGTCGGCTGGACTTCGAGGAAGGCCGCTTCTCCCTGTACTTCCTCGCCCACACCCAAGGTCAGGCGGTTCCGGACGACCCCGGCGAGCGCCAGCGCTACACCTTCGGCCGTGAGTCGGTGCTGGAGCTGACCCACAACTGGGGCACCGAATCCGACGACAGCCAGTACCACAACGGCAATGGCGAGCCCCGCGGCTTCGGCCACATCTGCTTTTCGGTGCCGGATATCCAGGCCGCCTGTGAGCGCTTCGAGGCGCTGGGCGTGCCGTTCGTCAAGCCACTTGCGCGTGGCATGAAGAACGTCGCGTTCATCGCCGACCCCGATGGCTACTGGGTCGAGATCGTCCAGGCCTCGCTCAACGGCGAGCTGGGACGCGGCTGAAGGCCGCAGCGGCGCTTTGGTCCGGGGAACTGCCCGTGGCTGGTGGGTTCCAAGCAATCGGCGCGACCACCGTGCAGGAGGCAACGCGCCCGATTCCACGCTAGAATGCGCCCTGATTTTTCCCCTTCTCCCCGGAGCCTTTCATGTCCCGCGTTACCCTGAGCCGCTATCTGATCGAGCAGACCCGCAGTCACAACACCCCGGCCGACCTGCGCTTCCTCGTCGAGGTGGTGGCGCGCGCCTGTAAGGAAATCAGCCATGCCGTGTCCAAGGGCGCCCTCGGCGGCGTGCTGGGCAGCATGGGCACCGAGAACGTGCAGGGTGAGGTGCAGAAGAAGCTGGACGTGATCTCCAACGAGATCCTCCTGGAAGCCAACGAGTGGGCCGGTAACCTGGCCGGCATGGCCTCCGAGGAAATGGACCATCCCTACCAGATCCCCGGCAAGTACCCGAAGGGCGCCTACCTGCTGGTCTTCGATCCGCTGGACGGCTCCTCCAACATCGACGTCAACGTCTCGGTCGGCACCATCTTCTCCGTGCTGCGCTGCCCCACCGAGTACTTGAGCCAGAACGACAGCCTGCGTGAGGAAGCCTTCCTCCAGCCGGGCACCACCCAGGTCGCCGCCGGCTACGCCATCTATGGCCCGCAGACCATGCTGATCCTGACCCTGGGCAATGGCGTGAAGGGCTTCACCCTGGACCGCGAGCTGGGCAGCTTCGTACTGACCCACGAGAACATCACCGTTCCGACCAGCACCGCCGAGTTCGCCATCAACATGTCCAACGAGCGCCACTGGGAAGCCCCGGTGAAGCGCTACGTCAGCGAACTGCTGGCTGGCAATGAAGGCCCGCTCGGCAAGAACTACAACATGCGCTGGATCGCCTCCATGGTGGCCGACGTGCACCGCATCCTGACCCGCGGCGGCGTGTTCATGTACCCGCGCGACTCCCGTGAGCCGGAGAAGCCGGGCAAGCTGCGCCTGATGTACGAAGCCAACCCGATGTCCTTCATCATCGAGCAGGCCGGCGGCGCCGCGACCAACGGCCACCAGCGCATCCTCGATATCCAGCCGGAGAACCTGCACCAGCGCGTCGCGGTGTTCCTGGGCTCCAAGGAAGAAGTCGAACGCGCCACCGCCTACCACAAGGAAGGCTGATGGCCGCTACGCCCTGGCAGCCGTTGCTGGACTGGTGGTTCGGCAGCGCGCTGGACGCCGTCGAGGTGTCGGCGCAGCGCAGTGCGCTGTGGTTCGGCAAAAGTGCCTGCCAGGACGTGGACTCTGAGAACCGTTTCGGCGGCCTGGTACGCCAGGCCCTGGACGGCGGCCTGCAGGATTGGGTCGATGAGCCGCAGGGTTGGCTGGCGCTGATCCTGTTGCTCGACCAGCTGCCGCGCATGATCTTCCGCGACAGCCCGCGCGCCTTCGCCGGCGACGCCCGTGCCCAACGCCTGGTGCGCCAGGGGCTGGAAGCCGGGTTCGATCGCAAGCTGCCGCGCGTCGAGCGCGTATTCGTCTACATCGTGCTGGAGCACGCCGAGGACCTGGCCAGCCAGGACCAGGCGGTGCGGCTGTATGAGGCGCTTCAGGCCGAATCCAGCGACAGTGAGAAGGTCCTGTTCGCCGGGTATCTCGCCTATGCGCGCAAGCACCAGGCGGTGATCGCCCGCTTTGGCCGCTTCCCCCATCGCAATGCCATCCTCGGGCGTCCATCTACTGCCGAGGAAACGCAATTCCTCACGGAACCCGGCTCGCGTTTCTGACTCCAACACGGCGGCCGATCCGGTCGCCCTGTGCCAAGCTTGTTGGCATGCCCCCTAAACAATGGAGTTGTCGATGTCCTTCCGCCGCCTTGCGCTCGTCGCGTTCTGTGTCGTCCTGGCTGCCTGCAGCAAGATCAACCAGGAGAACTATTCCAAGATCAAAACCGGCATGACCAAGACCGAGGTCGAGAGCCTGCTCGGCAAGCCGACCGAGTGCTCCGGCGCGCTGGGCGTTTCCAGCTGCACCTGGGGTGATGAAAAGACCTTCATCAGCATCCAGTATGCTGGCGACAAGGTGCTGCTGTTCTCCGCCCAGGGTCTGAAGTAAGCCGGCAGGAGCGGGCGCCGGGTTCGATGCGACCGTGTTTCGCGCGCCAATAAAAAACGCCCCTCGGGGCGTTTTTTATTAGGTGGCGCTGGGGTAGTGCTCCCGTAGGAGCGGAGCTTCTCCGCGATGCCCTTGCTCTTCGTAGGGCGAATAACGCCTAAGGCGTTATCCGCCGTCTTGTTCTGCGTTTCTGCGCCGCATTGGCATGTTCTGAGATATTTCGTTTCGCCCCCTCGGGCGAGTCACTTTCTCAAACTGCGGATGGCCGCCCCACAGAAAGTAACCAAAGGTCTTGCCCCTGCATCCGGTTTTTCGCTTAGGCGAAAAATGCCCTCGCTCCATCGGAGTTTCAGGGGCACGCGTCGACGGGCCATCCATGGCCCGACGACGCTCTCGCGGCATCCATGCCGCTCAACCCCTGAAACTCCGATTCCACTCGGCCTCCTGAAGGGGCGCTCCGGTGCGTGTGGATGTTTCGCTGGAAGTCTTCAAGAGCAATGGCAGAGCGTCCTGTTCCCGTAGGAGCGGACCTTGTCCGCGAAATCCATAGCGAATGAAATTACTACCACAGGTAAACACGGACTATAGCGCCCGCGTAGGAGCGGACTTTGTCCGCGATCCGTCGGCAAGGCCGGCGTGAGAACGTACGGCACTGACGAAAAAACGCCCCGAAGGGCGTTTTGTTTTTCGCAGGAGCTGGGCTTCCGTCAGTTCAGCAACTCGTGCAGCACATCGGTGAATTCACGGGCGCTCTGTTCTTCAAGCGCGTGCCTGCCATCGCGCACACGCCACTGGCCGGCGACCATCACGTCGCGCACCTGGCGGTCGCCGCCGGCGAACAGCCAGCGGTTGAGGATCGCGTCGCCACTGGCAGTCTGCAGGTACGGGTCGCCGCCATCGAGCACCAGCAGGTCGGCGCGCTTGCCGACGGTCAGTGCGCCGGTGGGCTGGCCGAGGGCCTGGGCGCCGCCGGCCAGGGCACCGTCGAACAGGGTGCGGCCGACCATCGGCTGGTTGGCGCCGTAGAGGCGGTTGCGGCGCTGGTCGCGCAGGCGCTGGCCGTATTCCAGCCAGCGCAGCTCCTCGACCACGCTCAGGGACACGTGGCTGTCCGAACCGATGCCGTAGCGGCCACCCTGGGCGAGGTAGTCCACTGCCGGGAAAATGCCGTCGCCCAGGTTTGCCTCGGTGGTCAGGCACAGGCCAGCCACGGCGCCACTACGGGCCATCGAAGTCACTTCGTCGGCCTCGGCATGGGTAGCGTGGACCAGGCACCAGCGCTCGTTCACATCGACGTTCTCGTACAGCCACTGCAACGGACGGCGACCGCTCCAGGCCAGGCAGTCGTCGACTTCCTTCTGCTGCTCGGCGATGTGGATGTGCACCGGGCAGCCGGTGGAGTCGGCGCCGAGCACCTCGGCGATCTGCTGCGGAGTAACCGCGCGCAGGGAGTGGAAGCACAGGCCGACGCTTTGCTGCGGCTGGGTCGCCAGGTGCGAGCGCAGGCCGTCGATCAGCTTCAGGTAGCCTTCGGTGCTGTTGATGAAGCGGCGCTGGCCTTCGCTCGGCGCCTGGCCACCGAAGCCGGCGTGGGAGTAGAGCACCGGCAGCAGGGTCAGGCCGATGCCGGCATCCGCCGCCGCCTGGCTGACGCGCAGGGCGAGCTCCGCCGGGTTGGCGTAGGGCTTGCCGTCGGCATCGTGGTGCACGTAGTGGAATTCGGCGACGCCGGTGTAACCGGCCTTGAGCATCTCGATGTAGAGTTGGCGGGCAATCACGCCGACCTGCTCGGGCGACAGGCGGCCGACCAGGCGATACATCAGGTCGCGCCATGTCCAGAAGCTATCGTTGGGGTTGCCGGCGACTTCCGCCAGGCCCGCCATGGCGCGTTGGAAGGCGTGCGAGTGGAGGTTCGGCATGCCGGCCAGCACTGGACCGCGCAGGCGCTCGGCGCCTTCGCTGGAGCCACCGACGGAGATTTTCTCCAGGATGCCCGAAGCGGAGACCTCCAGGCGCACGTCGTAGGCCCAGCCCTCGGGCAGCAACGCGCAGGGTGCAATCAAAGCGGGCATAATCTGTTACCTGTGTAACTCATATTTATTTGTATATACATATACATGTGTTTGCATCGAGCGTAAACTGCTTTCGGGATGACAAGGAGAATCACCGTGATTAAAACGCCGTCGAGGTCCTCGTCGCTGGCGGCCCAGCTCAGCGATACGCCTGCGCCGCTCTATGCCCAGGTCAAGCAGATGATCATCCAGCAGATCCAGAGCGGAGCCTGGCCGGCGCACCACCGTGTCCCGTCGGAGAGCGAGCTGGTCGAGGAACTGGGTTTCAGCCGCATGACCATCAACCGCGCCTTGCGCGAGCTGACCGCCGATGGACTGCTGCTGCGCATGCAGGGTGTCGGGACCTTCGTCGCCGAGCCGAAGGGACGTTCCGCCCTGTTCGCGGTGAACAATATTGCCGATGAAATCGCCGCCCGTGGCCACCGCCATCACTGCAAGGTGATTCGCCTGGCCGAAGAGCTGCCCAGTGCGGAGCGGGCGCTGGCGCTCGACCTGCACAATGGTCAGCGGGTGTTCCATTCGCTGATCGTGCACTACGAGAATGAAGTGCCGGTCCAGTTGGAGGACCGCTACGTGAATGCGGCGGTGGCGCCCGATTACCTCAAGCAGGATTTCACCATCCTGACGCCATACGCCTACCTTTCGCGCGTTGCTCCGCTGACCGAGGGCGAGCACGTGGTCGAGGCGGTACTGGCCGAGGCGGAGGAATGCCGGCTGCTGCAGATCGAGCGCAACGAGCCGTGCCTGCTGATCCGCCGACGCACCTGGTCTGGCAATCAGGCCGTTACTTCCGCGCGCCTGATCCACCCGGGCTCGCGACATCGACTGGAGGGGCGTTTCAGTTCATGACGCAGATTCAACACTTCAAGGCCGCCGAGTATCCGCGAATGCCTTGGAAGAATGGTGCCGGCAGCACGCTGGAGATTGCCCGCGATGCCGGGGCGGGGCTGGACGGTTTCGGCTGGCGCCTGTCGATTGCCGACGTCGGCGCCGATGGCGGCTTCTCCGCGTTCACCGGTTACCAGCGGGTCATCACCGTGCTGGAAGGTGAGGGGATGCAGCTGACGGTCGATGGCGAGCAGTCCAGGTCGCTGCACCAGCTCGATGCCTTCGCCTTCTCGGGCGACAGCGAGGTGGATTGCCGCCTGCTGGGCGGTGCCATTCGCGACTTCAACCTGATCTATTCGCCGCTGCGTTATCGCGCGCGTCTGCAGTGGTTGTCGCTGGAGCAGCCGCAGCGCTTCTTCAGTTCCGCAGCCACTGTGCTGCTGTTCAGCGCGGCGCAAGGGCTGGAGCTGCGCCAGGAAGGCGCCTCGCTGGCGCAACTGGGTCGCTATGACTGCCTGCGCATCGAAGGCGATGCGCAGCTCGCGGCATACGAGCTGCAGGCCGAGGTCGGCGGCGCCTGCTGCCTGATCGAGCTGCTGCCCCGCTAAGCCACGTCCGGGGTAGGGCGTACAACCGTTCGCGGTTGCACGCCGATTCACCTCGTCCCATTGCCATTCCGGCGCCGCTCCGCGCGCGCCCTTGTTGGAGCGCCCCATGGGCGCGAAACGCGGGCATGGCCCGCTCCTACAGGTGAAGGAGGACATCGCTTTCGTAGGAGCAACTGTCTTTTAGGCTCCCGCATTCGCGGGAGTGACGGGGGTGAGATTCGCGTTGCTTTGCGTCATCCCTGCGAACGCGGGAGCCCAGCAAACAACGTAGGAGCGGATCTTATCCGCGATGCTCTCCTTTTCGGTGCGAGGACTTCGCGGACAAGGTCCGCTCCTACAAGAGCCGCTGCCCCGCCAGGCAGGCACAAAAAAGCCGCCCGAGGGCGGCTTTTTCACGACGCTGGAAACTCACAGCACCTGCTTGAGGAACGCCTGCGCCCGCGGGTCGCGCGGTCGGTCGAAGAACTGCGCGGGCGGTGCGTCTTCCAGCAGCTTGCCGTGATCGAAGAACAGCACGCGATCGGCCACTTCGCGGGCGAAGCCCATTTCGTGGGTCACGCAGACCATGGTCATGCCTTCCTGGGCCAGGGTCTTCATCACGTCCAGCACCTCGCCGACCATTTCCGGGTCGAGTGCCGAGGTGGGCTCATCGAAGAGCATCACCTTCGGCCCCATGCACAGCGCACGGGCGATGGCCACGCGCTGCTGCTGGCCGCCGGAAAGGCGCGAGGGGTATTCGTTGGCCTTCTGGGCAATGCCGACCTTGGCCAGCAGCGCCTTGGCCTTCTCCTCGCGCTCGGCCTTGCCGCGCTTGCGCACGACTTTCTGCGCCAGGCAGAGGTTCTCCAGCACGGTCATGTGCGGGAACAGGTTGAAGTGCTGGAACACCATGCCGACTTCGCGGCGGTAGGCGTTGATGTCGGTCTTCGGATGGGCCAGGTCGACGCCATCGATGATGATCGAGCCGGAGTCCAGCTCTTCCAGGCCGTTCAGGCAGCGCAGGAAGGTGGACTTGCCGGAGCCGGACGGCCCCAGGACCACCAGTACTTCGCCCTTGGCCACGGAGGTGCCGACGTTGTCCACCGCGCGGACCAGTTGGCCACGGGCGTTGAAGGTTTTGATCAGATCACGGACTTCAATCACTTTTCCCGAGCCTCCGCTCCAGCTTGTTGGCGATCTGCGACAGCGGCAGGTTGATCAGCAGGTAGAGCGCTGCAACGCAGAACCAGATTTCGAAGGTGGAGAACGAGGTGGTGATCGCCTCGCGGCCACTCTTGGTCAGTTCGGTGATGGCGATTACCGAGACCAGCGAGGTGTCCTTCACCAGGCTGATGAACTGCCCGGCCAGCGGCGGCAGCACGCGCTTGAAGGCCTGCGGTAGGATCACGTGGCGCATCGATTGCGCGGCGTTCAGGCCCAGGGAGCGTGCGGCTTCGTTCTGGCCACGGGCGATGGACTGCACGCCGGCGCGGGCGATCTCGCCCACATAGGCGCCGGTGAACAGCGCCAGTGCGGCTACCCCGGCGAACTCACGGGAGAGGTTCAGCACGGTGCCGATGAAGAAGTAGAAGATGAAGATCTGCACCAGCAGCGGCGTGCCGCGCACCAGTTCGACATAGACGGTGGACAGGTCGCGCAGCGTGGGGTTGTTCGACAGGCGGCAGAGGCCGGTGAACAGACCGATCAACAGGCCGACGGCGCCGGAAACGAAGGAAATCCACAGGGTGGTCCAGAGTCCCCAGAACAACGGGCCGGCAGACCAGTGCCGGGTCACGCCGACCGGATCGCCTTCGGACAGGTCATCGCCCTGGCTGACCTGCAGGCTGTCGCGGGCAACCAGCACGACCTGTTCCTTGCCGTCCTCGCCAGTGAGGGTCACGCGGGTGTGGTCGCCCTCGTCGTCGATCTTCGTCACCGTGCCTTGCTCGGCGGCGCGCTGGGTGTCCTCGGCCTGGTAGGCGAAGTACTGCGGGACGCGGTTCCAGCGCCACTCATAGGAGATCAGCGAGGTCGAGTACCAAAGGCCGTAGGCCAGCGCAATCAGCAGGAAAATGGTCAGCGCATGCCAGGGCCATTGGCCGGGTTTGCGGAGACTTTTCGCGGCCGGCTGTCCAGCCAGCGCATTGCCCGGCAGCAGGCGACGTATAAGCGTATTCATAGATAAATCTCGACCAGAGCATTGAGGTCATGCGGGGCAGGGCACGGAGCGGCGCCGGAACCTGCCGGATGTCAGGCTGCTTATTCCATCTCCTTGAGCCAGTCGGTGTCCTTGAACCACTTGCTGTGGATGCGCTCGTAGGAGCCGTCTTCACGGGCCTGGCGCAGGTAGTTGTTGATCCAGTTGAGGCTGTCGTAGTCGTTCTTCTTCAGACCGAAGGCCAGCGGCTCGTAGGTGAAGGGGTTCTCCAGGAATGTCAGCTTGCCGGCGCCGGCCTTGTTCACCGCCACCACGTTGTAGGGGGCGTCGTAGATGAAGGCGTCGGACTTGCCATTGACCACGTCAAGCACCGCTTCCTGCTCGTTGTCGAAGCCGTGGTACTGGGCCTTGCCGATCAGCTTCTTGGCCACCATCTCGCCAGTGGTGCCGATCTTGGAGGTGATGCGGTACTTCGGATCGTTCAGGTCCTTGTAGGACTTGATGGTGCCTTCCAGGTCCTTGCGGATCAGCAGGGTCTGGCCGACCACGATGAAGGGCTCGGAGAAGTTGATGCGCAGGTTGCGCTCCTGGGTCAGGGTCATGCCCGAGCCGATCATGTCGAACTTGTCGGTCAGCAGGGCCGGGATGATGCCGTCGTAGCTGGTGGAGACCAGCTCCAGCTTGACGCCCATGGACTTGGCCATGGCTTTGAGCAAGTCCACTTCGAAGCCGATGATCTCGCCGCGCTTGTTGGTCATCTCGAACGGCATGTAGGTCGGGTCCATGCCGACACGCAGGGTGCCGCGCTTGACCGCGTCATCGATGGCGCCGGCGTGGGCCGTGAGCCCGGTGAGCGCGCAGGTGGAAAGCAGGAGCATCGACAGGAGTTTTCTCATGGGTGTCTCTTCTTGTTGGGTTGGTTTGGTATTGACACGTAATGTATTGATTTAGCTTGTATATACATGCTGAGAGCAATATGCGGGCCAAGCCACCCGCCAAGGCAGGAAACGACCGCGCGGCAAGGTGCCATTGCGGTTTTCCAAAAATCCGAACGGGCGGCAGGAAACTGTGCGTTGTTACCCATTGTTACGACTCCCGTGAATTTTATTCCCGTTGCGCATAAGGAGACCGGCGCTGACGAGGGGCGTGCCGGGGTGTGGGGCAGGGAGTGGGTGATCGGGTGGGGTGCTGAAGCAGCGGGGTTGGGAGCCGGGTCTACCCTCGCAAAGGCAATCTTCAACCGATTCCCAGGGCAGGCGCGCCGTCCGAAGGGCGTCAGTCTTCAGGGCGAGGCCTAAAACACCTTGCTGTTCATGGAGTTGCCTATGGCTTGGGGTGGCAGTCGGGCGGGGCCTGATTGGGAGCGAAAAATCCCCTTGATTATGATTGTATATACATGCTTACATATCTCCATGCCCTGCCGGGGCAACCAACAAGAACAGGCAGATAACCCCCTTCTCCGGAGGCCCCATGAATAAGCCTAATCGTTTCCGTGACGTCGAAATCCGTGCCCCGCGTGGCACCCAGCTGAATGCCAAGAGCTGGCTCACCGAAGCCCCGCTGCGCATGCTGATGAACAACCTCGACCCGGAGGTGGCTGAGAATCCGAAGGAGCTGGTGGTGTACGGCGGCATCGGCCGCGCCGCGCGCAACTGGGAGTGCTACGACAAGATCGTCGAGACCCTCAAGGAACTGAATGACGACGAGACCCTGCTGGTGCAGTCCGGCAAGCCGGTTGGCGTCTTCAAGACCCACGCCAACGCCCCGCGCGTACTGATCGCCAACTCCAACCTGGTTCCGCACTGGGCCAGCTGGGAGCACTTCAACGAACTGGACGCCAAGGGCCTGGCCATGTACGGCCAGATGACCGCCGGCTCCTGGATCTACATCGGCAGCCAGGGCATCGTCCAGGGCACCTACGAAACCTTCGTCGAGGCTGGCCGCCAGCACTACAACGGCAACCTCACCGGCCGCTGGGTCCTTACCGCCGGCCTCGGCGGCATGGGCGGCGCCCAGCCGCTGGCCGCGACCCTGGCCGGCGCCTGCTCGCTGAACATCGAATGCCAGCAGACCAGCATCGACTTCCGCCTGCGCAGCCGCTACGTCGACGAACAGGCCGCCGACCTGGACGACGCCCTGGCGCGCATCGCCAAGTACACTTCCGAAGGCAAGGCCATCTCCATCGCCCTGCTGGGCAACGCCGCCGAAATCCTGCCGGAACTGGTACGCCGTGGCGTGCGCCCGGACATGGTCACCGACCAGACTTCCGCCCACGACCCGCTCAACGGCTACCTGCCGATCGGCTGGACCTGGGACCAGTACCGCGACCGCGCCAAGACCGACCCGGCTGCCGTGGTCAAGGCCGCCAAGCAGTCCATGGCCGTCCACGTACAAGCCATGCTGGACTTCCAGAAGCAGGGCGTGCCGACCTTCGACTACGGCAACAACATCCGCCAGATGGCCAAGGAAGAGGGCGTTGCCAATGCCTTCGACTTCCCCGGTTTCGTTCCGGCCTACATCCGTCCGCTGTTCTGCCGTGGTATCGGCCCGTTCCGCTGGGCTGCGCTGTCCGGTGATCCGCAGGACATCTACAAGACCGACGCCAAGGTGAAGGAACTGATCCCGGACGACGCTCACCTGCACCGCTGGCTGGACATGGCTCGCGAGCGCATCAGCTTCCAGGGTCTGCCGGCACGTATCTGCTGGGTTGGCCTGGGCCTGCGCGCCAAGCTGGGCCTGGCCTTCAACGAAATGGTCCGCAGTGGCGAGCTGTCCGCGCCGATCGTGATCGGCCGCGACCACCTGGATTCCGGCTCGGTATCCAGCCCGAACCGTGAGACCGAAGCCATGAAGGACGGCTCCGACGCCGTGTCCGACTGGCCGCTGCTCAACGCCCTGCTGAACACCGCGGGCGGCGCCACCTGGGTTTCGCTGCATCACGGCGGCGGCGTAGGCATGGGCTTCTCCCAGCACTCCGGCATGGTGATCGTCTGCGACGGTACCGACGAAGCCGCTGCGCGTATCGCCCGCGTCCTGACCAACGACCCTGGCACCGGCGTAATGCGCCATGCCGATGCCGGTTACCAGATCGCCATCGACTGCGCCAAGGAACAAGGGTTGAACCTGCCGATGATCACCGGCAAGTAAGACCCAGGCGGTTCGCCGCCAGGACCAGGAAGGGAGCCGCTGCACGGCGTGGTGCAGCGGCTCGGTCCGTCTGTTGTATGGAAGAGCATCAACACAACAAGAATTTCCCGGGAGAACAATAACGATGTCCCAGGCAAGTGATAGCTCCAAGCCCCTGATCGAACGGCGCTCGATCAACTACATTCCTGAAGCCGAGCGCCACGGCAAGCTCTACAGCCAGTTCACCCTCTGGCTGGGCGCCAACCTGCAGATCACCGCAATTGTCACCGGCGCCCTGGCCGTGGTGCTGGGCGGCGACGTGTTCTGGTCGCTGATCGGCCTGCTGATCGGTCAGCTGCTGGGCGGCGGCGTGATGGCGCTGCACGCGGCGCAGGGGCCGAAACTGGGCCTTCCGCAGATGATCTCCAGCCGTGTGCAATTCGGTGTGCTCGGCGCGTCCATCCCGATGGTGCTGGTGTGCCTGATGTACATGGGCTTCACCGCCACCGGCACGGTGCTGTCCGGTCAGGCGCTGGGGCAGCTGTTCGGCGTCAGCGACAGCGTCGGCATCCTGATGTTCGCCGGCGTCATCGTTCTGGTCACCGTGCTCGGCTACCGGGTGATCCACGTCATCGGCCGTATCGCCAGCGTCATCGGCGTGATCGCCTTCGTCTACCTGTTCAGCCGTCTGATGACGCAGACCGACATCGGTGCGCTGCTGGCCATCCGTCACTTCAGCTGGGGCGGCTTCCTGCTTGCGGTGTCGCTGGCGGCCTCCTGGCAGATCGCCTTCGGTCCGTACGTGGCTGACTACTCCCGCTACCTGCCGAGCAAGACCTCGTCGGTGAAGACCTTCCTCGCCGTCGGTGCCGGTTCGGTGGTCGGCGCGCAGGTGGCGATGATCTTCGGCGTGTTCGCCGCCGCCATGGCCAACGGGCAGTTCGCCGGCCACGAAGTGGCCTACATCGTCGGCCTGGGCGGCAGTGGCACCATCGCTGCTCTGCTGTACTTCAGCATCGCCTTCGGCAAGATCACCATCTCGACGCTGAACTCCTACGGCAGCTTCATGTGCATCGCCACCATCATCAGCGGCTTCCGTGGCCACCTTGAGGTGACGCGCCTGCAACGCCTGGTGTTCGTGCTGCTGATCGTTGGCACCGCGACCCTGATCGCGCTGCTCGGCCAGCACTCGTTCCTGGGTGCGTTCAAGTCCTTCATTCTGTTCCTGCTGGCCTTCTTCACCCCGTGGAGTGCGGTCAACCTGGTGGACTACTACTGCATCAGTCGCGAGCGGTACGACGTACCGGCTCTGGCAGATCCGAACGGTCGCTACGGCCGTTGGAACATCCCCGGCATCAGTGTCTACGTGACCGGTGTGCTGGTTCAGCTGCCCTTCATCTCTACCAAGTTCTACACCGGTCCGCTGGTGGATGCGCTGGGTGGCGTGGACATATCCTGGATTATCGGTCTGGTGGTCCCGGCAGCTCTCTATTATCTGGTCGCGCGCCGTACCTCGGTGCGCAGCTCCTGCGCTGAACACCCGGCGCGTGGGGCCTGAACCATCTTTCCAAGACGGCGGCACAACCGCCGTCCATACCCTGAATTGCCGGCACGGGCGGCGACAACGCCGATGCCGATGAGCGGCCTAGGAGACATTCGATGAAACTGCACCTGAAACCCGGATTCCTGACCCTGGCCGAACTGCGCCAAGTCCACCTCGCGCCTGTGCACCTGACCCTGGATGCCAGCGCCGACGCCCCGATCAACGCCAGCGTTGCCTGCGTCGAGAAGATCATTGCCGAGGACCGCACCGCCTACGGCATCAACACCGGCTTCGGTCTGCTGGCCTCGACCCGCATCGCCAGCCATGACCTGGAAAACCTGCAGCGCTCGCTGGTGCTGTCCCACGCCGCCGGCATCGGCGCGCCGCTGGACGACGCCATGGTGCGCCTGATCATGGTCCTCAAGATCAACAGCCTGAGCCGTGGCTTCTCCGGCATCCGCCGCAAGGTCATCGACGCGCTGATCGCCCTGGTCAACGCCGAGGTCTACCCGCACATCCCGCTCAAAGGCTCGGTCGGCGCGTCCGGCGACCTGGCGCCGCTGGCGCACATGTCCCTGGTCCTGCTCGGCGAAGGCAAGGCCCGCTACAAGGGCGAGTGGCTGCCGGCCAGCGAGGCCCTGGCGGTCGCCGGCCTCGAGCCGCTGACCCTGGCTGCCAAGGAGGGCCTGGCCCTGCTCAACGGCACCCAGGCATCCACCGCCTACGCCCTGCGCGGCCTGTTCCAGGCAGAAGACCTGTTCGCCAGCGCCATCGCCTGCGGCAGCCTGACCGTGGAAGCGGCCCTCGGCTCGCGTTCGCCGTTCGATGCGCGCATCCACGACGCCCGTGGCCAGCGCGGCCAGATCGACACCGCCGCCTGCTTCCGCGACCTGCTCGGCGACTCCAGTGAAGTCTCCAAGTCCCACCAGGACTGCGGCAAGGTCCAGGACCCGTACTCCCTGCGCTGCCAGCCGCAGGTCATGGGCGCCTGCCTGACCCAGCTGCGCCAGGCCGCCGAAGTACTGGCGATCGAATCCAATGCCGTGTCGGACAACCCGCTGGTGTTCGCCGCCGAGGGTGACGTGATTTCCGGTGGCAACTTCCACGCAGAGCCGGTGGCCATGGCCGCCGACAACATCGCCCTGGCCATCGCCGAGATCGGCTCGCTCAGCGAGCGCCGCATCTCCCTGATGATGGACAAGCACATGTCCCAGCTGCCGCCGTTCCTGGTGGCAAACGGCGGGGTCAACTCCGGCTTCATGATCGCCCAGGTCACCGCTGCCGCCCTGGCCAGCGAGAACAAGGCCCTGTCGCACCCGCACAGCGTCGACAGCCTGCCGACTTCCGCCAACCAGGAAGACCACGTGTCGATGGCCCCGGCCGCCGGCAAGCGCCTTTGGGAAATGGCCGAGAACACCCGTGGCGTCCTCGCCATCGAGTGGCTGGGCGCCTGCCAGGGCCTGGACCTGCGCGAAGGCCTGAAGACCTCCGCCAAGCTGGAACAGGCTCGCCAGACCCTGCGCCGCGAAGTGGCGCACTATGACCGCGACCGCTTCTTCTCCCCGGACATCGAGGCAGCCTCCGCGCTGCTGGCCAAGGGCTGCCTGACCGGCCTGCTGCTGGCCGGCGTACTGCCCAGCCTGTGATCCGGCGCTGGCCCTCGCGGGCCAGCCTCTACGGCACGGACCCTTTCAACTGAAAGGGTCCGTGCCGTCTTTCGCCTACAACAATTACAGGGTGCGAAATGCAAGAAGGTCTCAAGCGCGGGCTATCCGCCCGGCACATTCGATTCATGGCGCTCGGCTCGGCGATCGGTACCGGGCTGTTCTACGGTTCGGCTTCTGCGATCCAGATGGCCGGCCCAGCGGTACTGCTGGCCTACCTGATCGGTGGCGCAGCCGTATTCATGGTCATGCGCGCCCTCGGTGAGATGGCCGTGCACAACCCGGTGGCCGGCTCCTTCGGTCACTACGCCAGCACCTACCTGGGCCCCATGGCCGGGTTCGTCCTCGGCTGGACCTATGCCTTCGAGATGGTCATCGTCGCCATCGCCGACATCACCGCCTTCGGTATCTACATGGGCTTCTGGTTCCCCGACGTGCCCCGCTGGATGTGGGTGATGAGCATCGTCTTCCTGATCGGCGGCCTGAACCTGTGCAACGTCAAGGTCTTCGGCGAGATGGAGTTCTGGCTGTCGCTGCTCAAGGTGGGCGCCATCGTCGCGATGATCGTCGCCGGCTTCGGCATCATGATCTTCGGCCTGGGCCATCACGTCAGCGCTGATGCCGCCATGGGTGTGAGCAATCTGGTCGGCCACGGCGGCTTCATGCCCAACGGCATCGGCGGGCTGATCGCCTCCTTCGCCGTGGTGATGTTCGCCTTCGGCGGCATCGAGATCATCGGCGTCACCGCTGGCGAGGCCAAGGACCCGCAGCATGTCCTGCCCCGTGCGATCAACGCCGTTCCGGCGCGCATCCTGCTGTTCTACGTGCTCACCCTGTTCGTCCTGATGTGCCTGTATCCCTGGCCGCAGATCGGCACCCAGGGCAGCCCCTTCGTGCAGATCTTCAGCAACCTGGGCATCGGTTCGGCCGCGGCCGTACTGAACGTCGTGGTGATCTCGGCGGCCATCTCGGCCATCAACAGCGACATCTTCGGCGCCGGCCGCATGATGTACGGCCTGGCCCAGCAAGGGCAGGCGCCGCGTAGCTTCGGCAAGGTCTCCCGGCACGGCGTGCCGTGGCTGACCGTGGTGGTGATGGGCGGGGCACTGCTGGTCGGCGTGCTGCTCAACTACCTGATCCCGGAAAACGTGTTCCTGCTGATCGCCTCGATCGCCACCTTCGCTACCGTGTGGGTGTGGCTGATGATCCTGGTCAGCCAGGTGGCCATGCGCCGCAGCATGAGCCGCGAGGAAGCGGCCCAGCTGAAGTTCCCGGTACCGTTCTGGCCCTATGGCCCGGCCCTGGCGATCGCCTTCATGGTGTTCATCGTCGGCGTGCTCGGCTACTTCCCGGACACCCAGACGGCGCTGATCGTCGGTGTGATCTGGGTGGTGTTCCTGGTGGCTTCCTACCTGATCTGGTGCAAGCCGCGCGCAGGCAAGGGCGAGCAGGTCCGCGAACAGGCCAGTCTGAACCGCTAAGTTGTACCGCAACATAAGGAGACCGTTTATGAGAACTCTCTGGCAGCATTGCCACGCAGCGACCCTGGCCCAGGGTCGCTACTCGATCGTCGAGGATGCGGCGATCGTCACCCGCGCCGGGTTGATCGAATGGATCGGCCCGCGCAGTGAGCTGCCGACGGTCGCCGCCGAACGCACGGTGGACCTGGGCGGTGCCTGGGTCACACCGGGCCTCATCGACTGCCACACCCACCTGGTGTTCGGTGGTGATCGCAGCGGTGAATTCGAGCAGCGCCTGAACGGCGTCAGCTACGCCGAGATCGCCGCCGCCGGTGGCGGCATCGCCAGCACCGTGCGCGCCACCCGCGAGGCCAGCGAGGATGAGCTGCTGGCCAGCGCCATCAAGCGCGCCCGTCCGCTGCTGGCCGATGGCGTGACCGTACTGGAAGTGAAGTCCGGCTACGGCCTCGACCTGGAAAGCGAGCGGCGCATGCTGCGCGTCGCCCGCCGCCTGGAACAGGTGCTGCCGGTGACGGTGCGTACCACCTGCCTGTCGGCCCACGCGCTGCCGCCGGAATACGCTGGTCGCGCCGATGAGTACATCGAGCAGATCTGCGAGCACATCCTCCCGGCCCTGGCCGAGGAAGGACTGGTGGATGCGGTGGACGCCTTCTGCGAACACCTGGCGTTCTCTCCCGCACAAGTCGAGCGGGTATTCCAGGCCGCCAAGCGCCTGGGCCTGCCGGTGAAGCTGCACGCCGAGCAACTGTCCTCGCTGCACGGCTCCACCCTGGCCGCGCGCTACGGCGCGCTGTCCGCCGACCACCTCGAGTTCATGGACGAAAGCGACGCCATCGCCATGGCCGAAGCGGGCACCGTCGCGGTGCTGCTGCCGGGCGCCTTCTTCGTCCTGCGGGAAACCCAGCTGCCGCCGATGGATGCTCTGCGCAAGCACGGCGTGGCCATCGCCATCGCCAGCGATCTCAACCCCGGCACCTCGCCCGCGCTGTCCCTGCGCCTGATGATGAACATGGCCTGCACCTCGTTCCGTCTGACGCCGGAAGAGGCGCTGGCCGGCGTCACCCTCAACGCCGCGCGCGCTCTGGGCATGGCCGGCAGCCATGGCAGCCTGGAAGCGGGCAAGGTCGCCGATTTCATCGCCTGGGACATCCAGCGCCCCGCCGAACTGGCCTACTGGCTCGGCGGCGACCTGCCCAAGCGCGTCATTCGTCACGGCGAAGAGCTGTGAATCTGCTCTTCGTAGGAGCGAGCTTGCTCGCGAACCGGGCTCCGCGGCGAGGCTGTTCGCGAGCAAGCTCGCTCCTACAGGTTCGTCTTCGCCCGGTCTGGAGATAGCACCCCATGGATAACGTTCTCGAATTCAAGCGCGGCCGTGTGCCGCTGCTGATCAGCATGCCGCACCCCGGCATTCGCCTGACCCCGGCGGTGGAAGCCGGCCTGGTCGACGAGGCCCGCGAACTGGCCGATACCGACTGGCATATTCCCAAGCTCTACGCCTTCGCCGAGCAACTGGGCGCCAGCACCCTGGCCGCCGGCTACTCGCGCTACGTCGTCGACCTCAACCGCCCGGCCGACGACAAGCCGCTGTACAGCACCGCCACCACCGGCCTGTACCCGGACACCCTGTTCGACGGCCGCCCGCTGTTCAAGGACGGCCTGGTGCCGTCCGCCGAGGAACGCGCGCGCTACCTGGCCGAAGTCTGGACGCCTTATCACCAGACCCTGGCCGACGAGCTGGCGCGCCTGAAGGCCGAGTTCGGCTACGCGCTGCTGTGGGATGCCCACTCGATCCGCTCGCACATCCCGCACCTGTTCGACGGCAAGCTGCCGGACTTCAACATCGGCACCAACTCCGGCGCCAGTTGCGATGCGCAGCTGGCCGAGCGCCTGGTGGCGGTGTGCGCCGAGGCGCCGAGCTACAGCCACATCCTCAATGGCCGCTTCAAGGGCGGGCACATCACCCGCCATTACGGCCAGCCGCAGCAGGACGTGCATGCGGTGCAGCTGGAGCTGGCGCAGTGCAACTACATGGATGAGCGCGTGCCCTTCGGCTACCGCGAGGATCTGGCGGCGCCCACCGCCCAGGTGCTCCGGCGCATGCTGGAAACCTTTATCGCCTGGGGCCGCGAGCGCTACGGGCGCTGACCGTTTTACGCAGCCTCCTGCCGGGCGGGGATTTTGTCGGCGCGGCGCCGCCGGACCACGCATCCTGGCGGCGCTTATCCCGTTTCGGCAGGGGCTGTCTTTTCATTCGACGCGCGGGTGTGTCCGCCGGGCTTCGGCCTTGCGTACCGGCATCTCCCGTAGCAGCACCTCCTGTCAGCGCTGCAGCCCCAGGTGGCGGATCACCGGCTGTGCACCGGCCAGGCGCTCCCAGACGTCGTCGAGCAATTCGGCGGGGTAGAAGGAGGGCAGGCGCGGCAGCTGGGCGCGCGGCACCCAGGCCACGGCGCGGATATCGAACTCGTCACCGCCCAGGCCACGCAGGTTGTCCAGGCTGACGTCCCCGCTCCAGGCGTCCACGCGATAGAACAACTCCATGTGAAAGCGCCCGGCCAGCGGTTCGGCGAACTCGCGGACATACACCAGCGGGCCGACTACCACGGCCAGCCCGGTTTCCTCGAAGCATTCGCGGCGCACCGTGTCGCGGGTCGATTCGTCCTTGTCCGACTCGAAGCCGCCTCCCGGCGGAATCCAGTACTCGTCACCGCCGACCTCGTGGCGCACCAGGAGGATTTGTTCGTCGCGCACCAGCAGGCCGGCCGCGCGGATACGATGTTGCAGGGAGGAAGTCATTGCCAGTCGAGCCTCGCCAGTTTCCAGGTATCGCCGTCGCGCCACCATTCCAGTTTCACACTGTAGTGCCCGGCGCTGTCGGGGATCAGGTTGTCGGCGCCGGTGAGGGCGATCTGTGCCTGGGTGTGCCCGCGGCTGGAATAGGTCGGATCGAGCTGGTTGTCGCTGGAGAGGACGATCACCCGGATCTGCTGGTGACGCAGGAACATCAGAGTCATGGTGCGCCGTGCCCAGTTGCGGTCGAATTCGCCGTTGGCGCGGAAGTCACGATGCAGCTGTTCCATCACGGCCCCGCTATTCTTGGCTTCCAGGCTGTCCTGCAATTGCTTGACGGCGGCGTCGAGCTGCACCCGAGGGTCGTCGTGGCCGCAGCCGGTCAACAGAAAACCCAGTAGGAACAGAGAAAGAAACAACTTCCGTGGCATGGCGCACTAACTCCTTTATGGGTTTTTCGCTGGCCCGAGTATCATGCCCGACACCGTGGGGGTCGAAGACCTCTAACGAAGGTCGAACCGCGGCAATGCGACTTTCGACAAGTCGGTGCGGGCCCTAGGATGGTTACTGGTCCGGGAGCGACCGTACGCACTGATCCAGGAGCGAGCCATGCAATCTTTGTATCCGGAAATCAAGCCTCACGCCCGTCATGAACTGGCCGTCGAAGCGCCGCACGTCCTCTATGTGGATGAAAGCGGTACGCCCGACGGGTTGCCGGTTCTGTTCATCCATGGCGGCCCGGGCTCCGGTTGCGATGCCATGTCGCGCCGCTTCTTCGATCCGAACATCTACCGCATCGTCACCTTCGACCAGCGCGGCTGCGGGCGCTCCACGCCCTATGCGAGCCTGGAGAACAACACCACCTGGCACCTGGTGCAGGACATCGAGCGCATCCGCGAGCATCTGGGCATCGACAAGTGGGTGCTGTTCGGTGGCTCCTGGGGTTCGACCCTGTCCCTGGCCTACGCCCAGACCCATCCCGAGCGCGTACTGGCGATGATCGTGCGTGGCATCTTCCTGTGCCGTCCGCAGGAGATCCACTGGTTCTACCAGGAAGGCGCGAGCCGCCTGTTCCCCGATTACTGGGAGGATTACCTGGCGCCGATTCCGGCGGACGAGCAGGGCGACCTGGTGAACGCCTTCCATCGCCGGCTGACCGGTCCGGACCAGATCGCCCAGATGCACGCCGCCCGTGCCTGGTCCACCTGGGAAGGTCGCACCGCCACGCTGCGGCCCAATCCCGCGGTGGTCGAGCGCTTCTCCGATCCGCACCGCTCATTGTCCATCGCCCGCATCGAGAACCACTACTTCGTCAATGGCGGCTTCCTGGAGCCGGACCAGCTGCTGCGCGACATGCACAAGATCGCTCACCTGCCGGGCGTGATCGTCCATGGCCGCTACGACGTGGTCTGTCCGCTGGACAACGCCTGGGCGCTGCACAAGGCCTGGCCCAACAGTGAGTTGCAGATCGTCCGCGACGCCGGCCACGCGGCCAGCGAGCCGGGGATCACCGATGCGCTGGTGCGCGCGACCAATGAAATCGGCCGCCGCTTGCTGAACCTCCCGCCGGAGGCTGAATGAAGGGATTGATCCAGCGGGTGCGCGGCGCCCGCGTCGAGGTCGAGGGCGAAGTGGTCGGCGCCATCGACCACGGCTTGCTGGTCCTGGTGGGCGTCGAACCCGAGGACAGCGAGGAGTCGGTAAACCGTTTGTTGCACAAGCTGCTTAACTATCGAGTGTTTGGCGACGATGAAGGTAAAATGAACCTTTCATTGAGCGATGTCGGTGGCGGTTTGTTGCTGGTTTCGCAGTTCACTCTGGCCGCGGACACCCGAAAGGGGCTTCGGCCGAGCTTTTCCAGCGCGGCGCCACCCGAAAGGGGCGCCGCGTTG